>JACRAS010000194.1 GCA_016234705.1 Betaproteobacteria bacterium
CGTGGCCTCGCGGCTCACGGATCATCCCACGCCAATGCCCTGGTTTGGCGGAAAGTCGCTACGTCTCGGCTTCGCGTGATTCCGCCTCCCGAGGCCCGCAATGTTAGTCTTTTCCCGCACCGTGGAAATCGAGGCTAGCACGGCAATTTAGAAACCAAGTCAGAGCGGCTTTACTTCCGGAAGCGACGCCGACTGAGAGACGAAGATCTCTTCGACGGGAGCCTTTTGCCCTTGACAAGCGGGGGCCTCATAGGAGTTATCCCGTTGCTCTCCGGCGATCACCAACCGACTTTCGGGATCGTCTGGAACTCTTCGTGGCGACCCCTTGTAGCAGCCGAAGAGCGCGATTCACCGAGCTGTTATCGGGAAAAGCGCGCGCCACGTCTGGCTCCAAGAGAACCAGATTCGTCCCCGCGGTCGCCTGCCTGTAGTACTTGCCCCGTACGCCGCCTTTCAAGCGCGCAAGGTCGTATTCGGGACGGAGATAGTCACTGCGTCGCTTCGCCAACTGCTTCCTCATACTGTTTCCGCTCCTGGCGCGTCGCAACGGCTGCATCGGGATAACGCTGCAAATCACCGACAGGCAAAACGGAGCGGAGCGAGTTTTGCCTGTCCGAGTGCATTTGTCTTGTTAGGCGTCGCTGGAAAGTGTCACAGGTGCTTCTTCAGGAACTCGACGACGTCTGTCCAGTAGGCGCCAATCTCGAAGAACATCTCGTGTCCGTCGCCCCTGTAGGGCGGGTAGAAAATCAGCTTCGGCGCGTTGCCCGCCTCTGTCAGCGCGGCCGACATACGCCGCATGCCCTCGAGGGTGTTCTGGCCCATCGTCTTCCGCGAGCCGGTATCGTTCTCGGCTACGAGGAGAAGGACCGGAACCCGGATCTTGACCGCATCGCCGAACGTGAAACCACTTGGGGGCGGCGGCATGGCGCTGGCCATGATTACCGCCGCCTTGATCGGGGCGCCCCGCGCGGCGGCCATGAAGGTGAGCGCGCCCCCCCGGGAAAAACCGGCCATGGCAACCCGGTTGCGGTCGACATAGTCGAGCCCCCGCAGGTAATGGAGCCCGGCTTGCACGTCGTCTAAATGACCGGTCATCGAGCGCGTCGGGCGGCGGATGGGCGCGAACCCAACGAAGCCTGCCGCGGCCAAGGCCTCACAGGTCTCCTTCGGAGCGCCGCCAATGATGTCACCGACCCCGCCGTGATTGTACGCCACCGCCGGGAACGGGCCTGCCCCGGTGGGGTGGCATAGGTATCCTTTGAGGGTTTCGGGCGTGGTTGTGTAGACAACTTCCCGAAACTCTCCGCCGACGGCGTTGCCGCCGATTGTGGAGAGCGTCAGGGCCAGAAACAGCATCCCTGCTACCAAGCGCACTTGCGGCGCGCGCTCGGCACGCGCCAACTCCAACATCTTCTGGCGTAACTCCGCTGGGTAAGGCTTCCGGAATCTCGACATTGTGAACATCTCTAAGGTTACAGAGTGCATGTCCAGGGAAACGGGTCAACTCGACCCTTCTCTTCCGCAAGTCGGGCCGGGTCTTCGGCGTCTGTACGTGTGCGACGCCGAACGATCGTGCTCAGCGGCCGAGGCGAGCAGCGCGAGCCGCGGTCCGTTGGAGCACGCAGTTGGGCAATGGCACCGTCGCGGTCAGCGTACCTCACGTAGCCTGCTGATAGCCCCGCGCTCGTCTGGCCAAAACACCCCGTAGGATCGGTCCTGTTCTTTCATCATCCGCTCAAACGTCTCGAAATCCGCCTTGGCCTGCGCTGACCGGCCCATATCCAAGTAAATCCACGCCCTCCGGAAGTAAACGTCGGCATACTCCCTGGTCTGCAGCGCCTTCTCGCAGTACGCGAGCGCCTTATCGAACTCGCCACGGCGTCGCGAGAGGTCCGCGTAATGCTGAAGCACCCATGGTAGGTAATCCTCCCACTTCTGGTCCTTTGCGAGATCGATAGCGGCGAGGTGGTCTCGTTCCGCGAGATCGTACTGGCCGACGACGCCGCGCAGATAACCTCTCAGGCTGTAGGCGCCACCAAGCCTGGGATTCAGCTCGATGGCCTTCGAGAAGTCAGCGATGCCACTGACGTTGTCGCCGAGAAACCCGTTGACGCCGCCGCGCCGATAGTAAGCAAAGGCGATCTGTGCGCCTGTCAGGTCGCCGGATTGAATCGCTCCGGTATAGGCGTGCAGCGCCTCGTTGCTGTTGCCGGCCTTCTGCGCCGCCTGGCCCTTATTGATGAGATCGAGCCCACCGGCGAAGGTCGGCACCGCGATCACCAAAACGGCAAGCGCCGCCGAGAGTATGCGCAGAACGTATCGTGTCATAAGCAGTTCTCCCTTGCGGTCGCGGACCGCGTGGCCGCCTCTGCTGGGCCATACCGCATTCGGTGCTGCCCAACGTTTAGGCTTTTATCCGTCGTGCGTCGAGCATGGCGGATAAAACCAGTTGGACTAAACCCCTCGCGCTCAAGACGTACGGGGATTGTATCGTAGCCGGCGGGCGGTTAAAAGAGGGAACGGCGAGCGAGGGTGTCGACGCGGGAGGGCCGGACAGCGTCGATCGGCGGGGTGCGGATGGCTCCGAGGGGGAGACTCGCAGGGGCGCCAGCGTGCTGGACGGGCGCCGGGGCGCTGA
>JACRAS010000020.1 GCA_016234705.1 Betaproteobacteria bacterium
AAGGCATTTCGCAAACTGCGTGGTCACAACCATATCGCGGCACTCATCCGTGTGATGCGGCCCGTTCCTGCTGAACTGAAAAAGGCTGCATAATGATTCCTGCCACTGGCTTAACCTTCAACTGTGAGCGGGACATTGCCCATCCGTACACGAAACACGGTTGGCGCGCGCGAGCGCGCAATGGCCGCTGTTAGCCTGCGACGCCATAAGCGCCTAATCCACCTGCAGGATCGCAAGGAAGGCTTCCTGCGGGATTTCCACGTTGCCCACCTGCTTCATGCGCCTTTTGCCGGCTTTCTGCTTCTCCAGCAGTTTTTTCTTGCGCGTGATGTCGCCCCCGTAACACTTGGCGAGCACGTTCTTGCGCAACGCCTTGACGTTCTCGCGGGCGATGATGTTGGCGCCGATCGCCGCTTGCACCGCCACGTCGAACATCTGCCGCGGGATCAGCTTGCGCATGCGCGCCACCAGTTCGCGGCCGCGGTAGCGGCTGCTATCGCGATGCACCATCAGCGACAGCGCGTCGACGCGCTCGCCGTTGATGAGAATGTCGAGTTTCACCACGTCGGATGCGCGGTATTCCTTGAATTCGTAGTCGAGGGAGGCATAGCCGCGGCTCGCCGACTTGAGCTTGTCGAAGAAATCCATCACCACTTCGGAGAGCGGCATCTCGTAGGTCAGCATTACGTGCCGGCCGGTGTAATGCATGTTTTTCTGCACCCCGCGCTTTTGCGTGCACAAGGTCATGATGGCGCCCACGTGTTCCTGCGGCACGAATATGGTCGTGGCAATGATGGGTTCGCGTAGCTCCTCGATTTTGGACGCGTCGGGCATTTTCGCCGGATTCTCCACCCGCTGCACCGTGCCATCGCCCAGCAGCACCTCGTACACCACCGTCGGCGCGGTGGTGATCAGATTCTGGTCGTACTCGCGCTCCAGGCGCTCCTGCACGATGTCCATATGCAGCAGGCCGAGGAAACCGCAGCGGAAGCCAAAGCCCAGGGCTTGCGATACCTCGGGTTCGTATTGCAGCGAGGCGTCGTTCAATTTGAGTTTGGTCAGCGCGTCGCGCAGCCCGTCGTAATGATTGGCCTCGACCGGGTACAGCCCGGCGAATACCTGCGGCTTGATCACCTTGAACCCGGGCAGCGCCGCCGCCGCCGGGCGTTCGGACAGGGTGACGGTGTCGCCCACCTTGGCTGCCTGCAGTTCCTTGATGCCGGAGATGATGAAACCCACCTCGCCGGCGGCGAGCCGTTGGCGCGCTTGCGACTTGGGCGTGAACACGCCGACCTGCTCGCACAGGTGCACCGTGCCGGAGGACATGAGCAGAATCCTGTCCTTGGGGCTCAACGTTCCGTCCATCATGCGCACCAGCATCACCACGCCGACATAATTGTCGAACCAGGAATCGATAATGAGCGCCTTGAGCGGCGCCTGCGGATCGCCCTTGGGCGGCGGGATGCGCGCGATGACCGCCTCGAGAATGTCCCGCACGCCCTCCCCGGTCTTGGCGCTGACGCGTAGCGCATCCTTGGCGTCGATGCCGATCACGTCCTCGATCTCGCGTATCGCCCCCTCCGGGTCGGCCGAGGGCAGGTCGATCTTGTTCAGCACAGGCACCACTTCCACGCCCTGCTCGATCGCGGTGTAGCAGTTCGCCACCGTCTGCGCTTCCACCCCCTGCGAAGCGTCGACCACCAGCACCGCGCCCTCGCAGGCGGCCAGCGAACGCGACACCTCATAGGAAAAGTCCACGTGTCCAGGGGTGTCGATCAGGTTGAGGTTATAGATGTTGCCGTCGCGGGCCTGGTACTGCAGCGCCGCAGTCTGCGCCTTGATGGTGATGCCGCGCTCCCGCTCCAGGTCCATGGAATCGAGCACCTGTTCCTCCATCTCGCGCTCCGACAGCCCGCCGCACAACTGGATGAAGCGGTCGGCGAGCGTCGACTTGCCGTGGTCTATGTGGGCGATGATGGAAAAATTGCGGATATGCTGCATCATGAAAAAGGGTGCCTGCGCGGCACCCTTTGAAGAATAAGTTTCGGTATTTTAACGGGTTTTGACTAGATAAGCACGAACTTTCCCGGCATCCAGACGATAATGGCACAGCACGGTGCCGGCGTGCATCAACACCGGCACCAGAGTGCCGAAACGCTGCTCCAGAGCGGCATCGCTATCGACATCGACGACATCCACGGCGAAGCCTAACTCGCCGCGCAGCGAATCCAGCGCGGCGAGCATCTCATCGCACAGGTGGCAGTAGCCGCGGCCATAGAGGGTAAGCCGCAGGGTTGCTCCGTCCATTTCAGGCGGGCGCACGGCCGGCTTACTTGCCGTTCAGGCCCTTGATGGTGATGAAACTCTGGTTTTCGCCTCGACGCACGTGCAAAGTGATCGTGGCAGCTTTGTCTATGGCGTTTAGCGCCTTGTTGAACTGCGCCACGCTCTTGGCCTCGGTATGGTTGCCCTTGTGGATCAGCGCCAGGATGATGTCGCCCTTGCGCAAGTCGCCGCGCGCTTGGCCGCGCACTTCGTCCACCACCACGCCGCTCGCGATTTTGAGCTCCTTGCGTTGATCATCCGCGAGCTCGGACAGCACCAAACCCAGGCGGTTGGCGGCCGCTTCGGCCGGCTTCGCGCCTTTGCTTTCGCGGCTGGCGACCTTTTCCGCCGGAATCTCGCCCACAGTCACCGTCAGGTCCTTGGCTGCGCCTTTGCGCCACACCTGCATGCCCACTTTACTGCCCGGGCGGGTAGCGCCGACGATGCGCGGCAGGTCGCCCGAGCTCGCGACGCTCTTGCCGTCGAACTTGATAATGATGTCGCTTGCCTCGACCCCCGCCTTTTCCGCCGGGCCGCCCTTCTCCACCGAGTTGACCAGGGCGCCCTCGGGCTTGGCCAGGCCGAAGGATTCGGCCAGCTCCTTGGTCACCTCCTGGATCACCACGCCGATGCGACCGCGACTGACGCGTCCGCTGCTGCGCAATTGGTTTTGCACGTCCAACGCTAGGTCGATGGGGATGGCGAACGACAAACCCATGTAGCCGCCGGTGCGGCTGTAGATCTGCGAGTTCATCCCGACCACCTCGCCGCGCAGGTTGAATAGAGGGCCGCCCGAGTTGCCCGGGTTCACCGCGGCGTCGGTCTGGATGAAGGGCACCAGGTTTTCCTGCGGCAGCGAGCGGCCCTTGCCGCTGACGATACCGGCAGTGACGGTGTTCTCGAAACCGAAAGGCGAACCGATCGCCAGCACCCACTCGCCCACTTTGAGCTTGTTCGGATCGCCCAACTTGACCACGGGGAGCCCGCTCGCCTCGATCTTGATCAGCGCCACGTCGGTGCGCTTGTCGGCGCCGATGACTTTGGCCTTGAATTCGCGTTTGTCGGTGAGGCGTACCGTGATCTCGTCGGCGCCATCGACGACATGCGCGTTGGTAAGGATGTAACCGTCGGCGCTGATGATGAAACCCGAACCGAGTGAGCGGGTTGAAAACTCGCGCGGCGACTGGCCGGGATTGTGCGGCATGAAGCGGCGGAAGAACTCGTAGAACGGGTCGTTCTCATCCAGATTCGGCATTTGCGGCATGTTGGCGCGCTCGCGCACGTTTTGCGCAGTGCTGATGTTGACCACGGCCGGCCCTTGTTTTTCCACCAATTCGGTGAAATCGGGCAAATCGCGCGCCTGGGCAACCGCGCCCAAGGGCAGCAATAACAGGCACAGGAGGAGAATTTTTCGCATGGTTACCTTCCTTCTTGCATTAACGGGGTTTCAAAAAAATTACGAGCGCGGATCCGCGTGCTGCGCAGACGCTTGGTCAGGGTTTGCGGTACCCCACCGAATCCGCGATTTTCTTCACACTTTCGGCGGGCGTTTCCCCTACCACGGTGACCAGATGCTCGGCGATCTGCCTGCTGTAAATGTTGATTGCGCCCTGGCGCGACAGCCCCGGCTGCGGCAACGAGGTCTTGTTGGCCATCGGCTCGACGAACACCGATACCGCGGCCATGCCGTCGGAATAGACCACATGTCCGACTTCGCTCGACCCGCCCTGCGTGCGCTTCATCTCGGTGATTTTCTTGAAGCCGGGCAGTTCCGGTTTGATGGACCAACCGGACGCGGCCAGACTGGTCGCCACGGCGCCGGAGTTCTCTACGCGCCAGGCACGCGACTTGGCCAGGAATCTGGACTTGAGCTGGCCGTGGTCGATCTTGCCGCCAATGGTTATCTGGGTAAAGGCGAACTGCTCGATCGCCTCGTTCTTCTCGTTCAAAGTCTGCGACTTCAGCAACATTCCGGTGTTGACATCGGCCCACAGCTTGTGGCCGTAGCGCAGCTTGTCTTTGGGTTGGAGCACGATCGATTGGCAGTCGTAGCCTGCGATACGCTCGATCCCGCCCTTGGTCACCTCGTAGTGTTCGCTGAGATCCTGCAGGTTTGCCGGCAGCAGCGCCGGAAAGACCATGTGATCGGTCTGCTTGTCGACCTTTACCGTCATGCTGCCAGGCAGGTAGCACTTCACCACGTCGCCGCTGCGCACGATCTCGCGCGGCTGGCCTTCCAGCGTCTCCAGCCGCTCGTGCGCCCCGTTTCGCCCCACGACGTGGACAATGCGCAAAGTTTCGGCCTGGTCCCCGCTGCGATAGACGAAAGTTCCGCTGTAGCTGAGTTTTTCAGCAGCTATATGTATGCGTTGCAGCCATGACAGCGCGTCGCCTTCGGCCCACGCCGCCTGAGCCGTCAGCGCGAGCAGCAGCACGGCCAGAATTCTCATCGGCGCACGGCGCTCCGCTCTTCGGCCACGGTACGTACATAAGGCGCTACGCCCTGCATTGCGTTGCTGGGGGAATAGCGCTGGTGGGCGAGCAGGTAGTCTTTGGCGCCTTCGCCGGCAGGCACTGCGACCTGTTTCACTTCGGCCGCGGGGACGGCGGCAATCCGCGGCGCATCCTGCTGCACGCCGGGCAGAGCCATCCAGCCGACGAACGCCACCGCGGCGACGCTCGCCGCCGCCGACAGCGCGTACCGGCGCAGCTTCTCCGCTGTGCCGCGGCGCTGCGGCGCAAGCACCGTGGGTTCGGCATCGAGCCGGGCGCATATTTTGGCGCACAGATCCGGGACGTGCACGCCGCGCAAGGCGTCTCCGATCAGGTGGTAGCAATCCCAGTCGCTGCGCAACCCGGCATCGCGCTTGAGTTGCGGCGGGAGCGGGCGGGCCTCGTCGCCGTTCAACTCGCCGTCCATCCAGGCCGATAAATTCTCTGTCATGGTGTCACCATCTCTTGTGTTTAGCTACGTCCAGCAGCGGCCGCAACTGTTCGGCGATCGCCTCGCGCGCACGGAAAATGCGGGAGCGCACCGTGCCGATGGGGCAATCCATTATCTTGGCGATGTCCTCGTAGCTCATGCCTTCGATTTCGCGCAGCATGATCGCCGCCCTCAGTTCCTCTGGCAGTCGATCCATGCTTTGGTTCACTGTTTGCGCGATCTGCTTGCTCATCAGCAGATTCTCCGGCGTATTGAAGTCGCGCAACTGTTCGCCGTCGTCGAACCCTTCGGCCTCTTCCGAGTCGTAGTTGGTGGTGGTCGGCGCGCGTCGGCCCATCGACGCCAGGTAGTTCTTCGCGGTATTGATGCCTATCCGGTACAGCCAGGTATAGAAGGCGCTGTCGCCGCGGAAGGAAGGCAACGCCCGGTAGGCCTTGATGAAAGCCTCCTGGGTCACATCCTCGACCTCGCCCGGGTCGCGGATGAAGCGTGACAGCAGACGCCAGAGCTTGCGCTGATATTTGCTGACCAGCAGTTCGAATGCATGCTTGTCGCCCTGTCGCGCACGCTCGACCAGTTGCCGGTCAATGTCGCGCTCACTCATGCGCCGCCCTTCCCTCAAGCCCTGACGCTGTTTTTCGTTGGTCTCGCTCAGGCAAGGCTCAGTATACCTCAACTGCTCCGGCGCCGGCGCCAACGCGGCGCCCGGGACGAAGTCCAGCTCGAGCATTTCCAACGGCGCCGCGCTTCTACCGGGAAATTTCAATTCTTACCTCGCGCATTTGGGACGGGACGACGGGGACGATGCTCCTCTGACCGGAGGGGGCGCATAAAGTTCACGCCCCCGGCCCCAGGCGCCAGCGCAGCCAGATGCGCAGCTGGCGCAATTCCTCGGCCGCGGCGCAATCGGGCAGAAGCACCAGGGAACGGCCGCGCCGGCCGCTTGCGCGCAGATTCACAACTACCAGCCAGTCCGATGCGTAACTGCTGGGCAGTATCTCGCCCTCCTGCCATAGTCCCGATCCGTCCTGCCAGCGGGCACTGTCTTTCGCGCGCAATTCCAGTGCGCGCAGGGGACGTCTTCCCCGTTGCAGGGCTTGCGCGACGTGCCAGGTCCAAGCCAAGGCTATGCCTGCCGCGACCGGCAGGAACGCCAAGTCCGGTAGGCTGATTCGGGCGCAGGCGAGCGCCGCTCCGGCCATGACTGTCAAAGCCAGGGCGAGAATACCGGAGGGTCTTAAGGTAACGGTGAGTTTGTCGGTCAAACTCGGACGAACGCCAAGGTGCCGTTAGTGCCGCCGAAGCCGAACGAATTCGACAGCGCCACGTTGATTTTCATCTGGCGCGCGGTATTCGGTACATAGTCCAGGTCGCATAGCGGATCCTGGTTGAACATATTGGTCGTGGGTGGCGCCACCTGGTGGTGCACCGCCAGTGCCGAAAACACGGCCTCTACGCCGCCGGCCGCTCCTAGCAGGTGCCCGGTCATGGATTTGGTCGAACTGAGCGCGATTTTTTTTGCGTGCGCGCCCAGGCTGCGCTTCACTGCAGTGGTTTCGGCGAGATCGCCCAAGGGCGTCGAGGTGCCATGGGCATTGATGTAATCCACCTGGTCGGCGTTCAGGTGCGAGTTCCGCAGCGCACTGCTCATGCAGCGCGCCGCGCCTTCGCCATCCTCGCGCGGAGCCGTCATGTGGAAGGCGTCACCACTCATGCCGTAGCCCGCGAGTTCGGCGTAGATCTTCGCGCCGCGCGCCTTGGCATGCTCGTACTCCTCCAGCACCAGCACACCCGCGCCCTCGCCCAGCACAAAGCCATCACGGTCGCGATCCCAGGGACGGCTGGCCGTGGCCGGGTCGTCGTTGCGGGTCGAGAGCGCGCGCGCTTGGGCAAAGCCGCCCATGGCGAGTTCGGTGACCACGGCTTCGGTGCCGCCGGCGACCATTACATCGCAATCGCCGTATTCGATCAGGCGTCCGGATTCGCCGATGCAGTGCGTCGCCGTGGTGCACGCAGTCGCCATGGCGAGGTTCGGGCCTTTGAGGCCGTACTTGATCGACAGGTTCCCGGAAATCATGTTAATGATGGTGCTCGGGATGAAAAATGGCGAGATCTTGCGCGGCCCACCCGCAAGCAACTCCCTCTGTGTCTGCTCGATCATCGGCAGACCGCCAATGCCCGAGCCGATATTCACGCCGATGCGCTCGGCGTTCTCGGGCGTGACCTGGATACCGCAATCTCGCAGCGCCTGGATCCCCGCCACCATGCCGAAATGGATGAAAGTGTCCATGTGGCGCGCTTCCTTGCGCTCCAGGTATTGGGCGAGGTCGAAACCTTTCACCTCCCCCGCGATCTGGCAGGCGAGCCGCGACGGATCGAAGCGGCTGATCTTGGTGATGCCGGATTTGCCGGCTAGGATATTGGCCCAGGCTTCGGCAACGCTGTTACCTACCGGGGAGACAATGCCCAACCCGGTAATGACGACTCTGCGGCGGGACAAATTTGCTCCGGAAGAAGGCGCCCTGGGCGCTGGGAATCAGGCTTTCTTGGCGTGGTTATTGACGTAGTCGATCGCCTGTTGGACGGTGGTGATCTTTTCGGCGTCTTCGTCCGGAATCTCGGTCTCGAATTCTTCTTCCAGGGCCATGACCAGTTCCACCGTATCGAGCGAATCGGCGCCCAGGTCATCGATGAAGGAGGATTCATTCTTTATTTCCGCCTCGTTTACGCCCAGTTGCTCGGCGACGATTTTCTTCACGCGTTGTTCAACATTTTCCATGTAATACTCCTTCCCTCTTTTTTGGCTTCGGAAACGGCCAGGCATTTTACCAAAATTCAATGCCGGGCGTTTGAAATCTCGGCTGTTATGCCATGTACATGCCGCCGTTGACATGCAGCGTCGCACCGGTAATGTAGCCGGCCTGAGGCGAAGCCAGGAACACCACTGCCGCGGCGATGTCCTCGGCCTTGCCCAGCCGTGCGAGCGGGATCCGGCTGAGGATCGCCTCGCGCTGCTGTTCGTTCAGCGCGCGCGTCATATCGGTATCGATGAAACCCGGCGCGACGCAGTTCACGGTGATGTTGCGGCTGGCGATTTCCTGCGCCAGCGCCCGCGCCATTCCGGCAATGCCGGCCTTGGCCGCAGCGTAATTGATCTGTCCGGGGTTGCCCGAACTGCCGACCACCGAGGTGATGTTGATGATGCGGCCGGCGCGCGCTTTCATCATCCCGCGCAGCACGGCACGCGACAGGCGGAACACCGATTTCAGATCAGTGTCGATTACCGCATCCCATTCGGCTTCCTTCATGCGCATGGCCAGATTGTCCTGGGTGATGCCGGCATTATTGACCAGGATGCCGACTGCGCCTGATTCCTTTTCGATCTCCGCCACCAGGGCTTCGATGGCGACGCCGTCGTTTACCTCCAGCACCGCCCCTTTGCCGCCGGCCTTGGCATCGGCAAGATAATCGCAGATCGCCTTGGCGCCGGCCGCGGAAGTTGAAGTGCCGATCACTTTGGCGCCTTGCGCGCCCAGGCCGAGAGCGATGGCCTTGCCGATGCCGCGCGTGGCGCCGGTCACCAATTCGATTTGTCCTTGCAGCATGATCACACCCCCTTCGATTGGCCGATGCCCCGCTCGATGCTGGCCTGATCCAGCAGGGCGAGCGATTCCAGGCTGCCATCGATGCGCTTGGTCATGCCCGCCAGTACTTTACCCGGCCCGCATTCGGCGACATGGGTGATGCCCTGAGCTGCAAAAGCCCGGATGGTTTCCACCCAGCGCACCGGATTGCAGGCCTGGCGCACCAGCGCATCCTTGATTCGCGCCGGATCGTGGTAACTCGCCACGTCGACATTATTGATCACCGGTATGCGCGGCGCGATGAACGCGATGCCCTGCATGCATTGTTGCAGGCGCTCGGCGGCGGGCTGCATCAGCGCGCAATGGAAAGGCGCGCTCACCGGCAACGGTAGCGCCCGCTTTGCGCCTTTGGCCTTGGCCGCTTCGCAGGCGCGCTTGACCGCCGCGGCATGGCCGGCGATCACCACCTGGCCGGGTGAATTGAAGTTTACCGCCTGCACCACCTCGGCCTGCGCCGCCTCGGCGCAGGCGGCGCGCACCGCGTCTTCGTCCAGCCCCAGGATCGCGGCCATTGCGCCCTGTCCCGGCGGCACAGCTTCCTGCATCGCCTGGGCACGGAAACGCACCAACGGCAGCGCATCGCGAAACGACAAAACCCCTGCGGCCACCAGCGCGGTGTACTCGCCCAGGCTATGTCCCGCGACCAACGCCGGCTCGACACCGCCCAGACTGATCCAGGCACGATAGGCAGCATAGCCCGCAGTGAGCATGACCGGCTGCGTGTTTACGGTCAGGTTGAGTTGCTCGGCCGGACCTTCGGCCATCAGCTTGCCCAAGTCCTGGTCGAGCGCGTCGGAGGCCTCGGCGAGCACTTCGCGCACCGCCGCGATGCCGCCGTAGGCCTGCATCATGCCCACCGACTGCGAACCCTGCCCGGGGAATACCATTGCGAGTTTCATAGGTTTCGAATCAAAATCAATTCAAAAATCGTCAACCGCGGAATTCGCGGAGAAGGCAGCGGAGACGCAAAAGCAAGCATGATATTCCGCGACCTCCGCGGCCATGGCATTTCCTACATCTCTACCAACACCGCGCCCCAGGTGAAACCGCCGCCGACGCCTTGCAGCATGACGTGGTGCCCGAGTTTGATGCGCCCATCGCGCAGGGCCACATCCAGCGCCAGCGGCACCGAGGCGGCCGAGGTATTGCCGTGCGTATCCACGGTCACGATCAGCTTTTCCGGCGGCAGACCCAGCCGCTTCGCCGTCGCCTCCAGGATGCGCAGATTGGCCTGGTGTGGAATCAGCCAATCGATATCTTCGACCTGCTGGCCGCATTTCGCCAGGGTTTCGCGCGCCACCTCATCCAGCACGCGCACTGCGAATTTGAATACCGCCGGCCCGTCCATGCGCAGGAACGGATCGCCGGTCACATTGCCGCCGCGAACGTTGCCGGGAACGGACAGGACGCCGGCATGGCTGCCATCGGCGTGCAGGGCGCTCGCCATAATGCCCGGCTTCGCGTCCGCTCTCAGTATCACCGCCCCGGCGCCGTCGCCGAACAGCACGCAGGTGCCGCGGTCGTTCCAGTCGAGGATGCGCGAAAACACTTCCGCGCCGACCACCAGGGCGCAGCGGTGCTGACCCGAGCGGATGAACAGGTCGGCCGTGGCCAGTGCATAGACGAAGCCGCTGCATACCGCCTGCAGATCGAAGGCCGGGCAACCCTTGATCCCGAGTTTGGCCTGCAGCAGGCACGCGGTGCTGGGAAAGATGTAGTCCGGGGTCGAGGTGGCGAGGATGATGAGGTCGATATCCCGCGCGGCGATGCCAGCGCCGGCAATGGCGGCCTTGCTCGCTTCCAGAGCGAGACTGCTCGAGGTTTCCCCCGCTTCCGCGATATGCCGCTGGCGGATGCCGGTGCGCGAGCGAATCCACTCGTCGGAGGTGTCCATGCGCCGCGCCAGGTCGTCGTTGGTAACGACGTTGCGCGGCAAATAGCTGCCGCTGCCTATGATTCTGGAATAGATCACGCCGCTTCCACAGTGTTATGGCCTGCTGCCGCCAGACGTTGAGCAATGCGCTGCAGTACACCCTCGCGCACTTCATCGAACGCACGCTCGATCGCGTTCTCGAACGCGAAACTGTCGGCCGAGCCGTGGCTTTTCACCACGATGCCTTTCAGACCGAGCAGGCTGGCGCCATTGTAGCGCGCCGGGTCCACCCGGAGCTTGAACGCGGCGAGCACGGGCACGGCCATGATGCCGCTAAGATAAGTCAACCAGTTGCGCTTGAATTCGTCGTTGAGGAAAGTGCGCAACATTTTGGCCAGGCCTTCGGCGGTCTTGAGGGCGACGTTTCCGACGAAACCGTCGCACACCACCACATCGGTCGTGCCCTTGAAGATGTCGTCGCCTTCGATGTTGCCGTGAAAATTGAGGCCGCTCGCGCGCAGCAGTTCTGCCGCCTGCTTCACGACTTCATTGCCTTTGATCTCTTCTTTGCCGATGTTGAGCAGTCCGATGCTGGGGCGTTCCTTGTGCTGCATGGCCGACACCAGCATGGCGCCCATGATGGCGAACTGCAACAAATGCTCCGGCGTGCAATTGACGTTTGCGCCCAGGTCGAGCACGTAGACTTCACCTTTGAGGGTGGGCAATATGCCGGCAATTGCGGGACGGTCTATCCCGGGCAGAGTCTTGAGCACGAATCGGGAAATCGCCATCAGCGCGCCGGTGTTGCCGGCGCTGACGCAGGCGTGCGCCTTGCCGTTCTTGACCAGATTGACGGCGACGCGCATGGACGAGTCCTTTTTCCCGCGCAGTGCGGTAGCGGGCGCCTCGTCCATGCCCACCTCCTGGCTCGCATTGTGCACGAGCAAGCGCGCGCCGGGCGCGGCATGGCGCGCGCGCAACTCGGCCTTGATCGCATCCTGCAGACCGACCAGAACGATATTGCTTTGCGGATGCGACTTCTGAAAATTGAGGGCGGCGGGAACGGTAACGCTGGGGCCGTGATCGCCCCCCATGCAATCGATGGCTACCGTGGTATCCACTATCGTGGCGTCCATTTATCTATAGCGGTAGTCAAACCGGCCTGCTGCCGGGCAAACGGGCGTTGCCCGTTCGCAATGCGCCGGGCGCGCCTATTCGCCTTTGGATCTGACGATTTTCTTGCCCCGATAATAGCCGCTGGGGCTAATATGGTGGCGCAGATGCACCTCGCCTGTCGTCGGTTCGACTGCGAGGGGTGGGTTGGTGAGAAAGTCGTGCGCCCGGTGCATGCCGCGTTTCGACGGCGATTTCTTGTTCTGTTGAACTGCCATGTTTTTTGCTCCTTACCTGTTCAATTTTAGTTCCGGCATAACGCGCTACGCGCGTTAGCCTCCACTGAAACTTCGTTTTCTCAGGGCCGCAAGCGCCCGAAAAGCCTATGGCTTGGCGTTCGCTTCCAATTGTGCTTCTGCGCTGCATTGCTCATGCTTCGGCACCATGGGTAAAGCGAGCAAAACTTCGTCTTCCACCAAAGCCGCAACGCTCATTTCGCGGCCCGCCACCACGCGTTCTATGTCATCATCGGCTGCCATGATTTCGGCCTCGCTCGATGCCAACTCCAGTTGCGCCGCAAGGTGCACCGGCAAGTCCAGGTTGCCGAGACAACGCTGGCATTGCAGGCGCACACTGCCGTCCACCGCCAGCTTCAGCCCCTGCTTGCCGCGCTCGTTGATTTCGCCGGTCAGGACGAAATCGAGGACCGAACCCGAACATCCGGATTGGGCGAGCCGCGGCAGCGAGTCCATGCCCAGCCGCCCCTCGAGCACCGCCGCGTGGCGGGCAAACGCCAGGCCATCGATGGCCGCCGGTTGCAACATAAGGCGCGCATGATATTATTTTTACCTCCCACTGTCAAAGGAAAAACAAAATTTTCAACACCTTGCTGAAGATTTGCGTGCTGTGGGCGCTGCTCGTTCCGGCCATTGCCCAAGTATATAAATGGGTGGACGAAAAGGGGGTGACCCATTACGGCGAGCGCCCGCCTGAAGGCAAGAAGTCACAGGAGGTGGAGCAGCGCCTGGCCAACCCCGTGCCGGCGCCGGGAAAGGGGGTGCAACCCGGCTGGAAGGAACAGGACCTCGAATTCCGCAGGCGCCGCATTGAGGCCGAGCAGACCGAAGCCAAGGACAAGCAGCAGGAATCCTCGCAGCGCCGGGCCTGCAACCAGGCACGTGACCAGCTCGCCCAGATGAAATCCGCGCGCGGACTGTATCGATTGAACGAGGCAGGCGAGCGCGTGTTTCAAAGCGACGAAGAGCGTAAAACCTCGATCGCGCGCCTGGAACAGCTGATCTCCGAGCGGTGCCGCTAGGCCGGGTGCGGGCTGATTGCGCAAATTCGCCCAAATCCGTGGTTAAATCCGGTCCCATATGCAAGCAATGCCCCAAATCGTTCTCGCTTCGACCTCGAAATACAGGCGCGAGCTGCTCGCGCGGCTGGGGCTGCCGTTCGAGGTCGCTGCGCCGGACGTGGACGAGATTCCGCTGCCGAACGAGGCGCCGCAGAATACCGCACGGCGCCTGGCCGAAGCCAAGGCCCGGGCAGTGGCGACGCGCTTTCCCCAGGCAATCGTCATCGGCTCGGACCAGGTGGCGGTGCTCGAAGGAACGACGCTCGGCAAACCGGGAAATCACGCCGGCGCCCTGCGCCAGCTCAAGGCCATGCGCGCCAAGGAGGTGGTGTTCCACACCGCGCTGTGTCTTTACAACGCCGCCAGCGCCCAGGCGGAAACGCGAGTCGTGCCCTATTGCGTGCGCTTTCGCAATTACAGCGACGCGCAGATCGAGCACTATCTTCAGCGCGAGCAACCCTACGACTGCGCCGGCAGCGCCCGGTGCGAGGGCCTGGGCGTTGCACTCATTGCCGAAATGCGCGGCAACGATCCTACCGCGCTCATCGGGCTGCCCTTGATCGCCCTCACCGAAATGCTCGCCGCGCAGGGCGTGCAGGTCGTCTGAGCTTGGCAACGGGCACGCTGTTCCTCATCCCGACTACCCTCGGGGCGAGCACGCTTGCCGCAGTCGTCCCGTCGGAGGTGCAGCAGCGCGCGCGCACACTCCTACACTTCGTCGCCGAAAACCCCAAGACTGCGCGCGCCTATCTGAAACAGGTCGGCACGGCGAAGCCGCTGCAGCAACTGCATATCGCGACCCTGAACGAGCATACGCCGGAGGAGGCCATCGCCGGGCTGGCGGCGCCGTTGCTGGCCGGACATAACGTGGGCGTAATGTCGGAGGCAGGCTGCCCCGGTATCGCCGACCCCGGAGCGAAACTGGTACTGTACGCGCACCGGCACGGGATCCGGGTCGTGCCTCTGGTCGGCCCCTCCTCCATCCTGCTCGCCCTCATGGCCTCAGGCCTGAACGGACAGAGTTTCGTATTTCACGGCTATCTGCCCGTGGCGGACGTCGAGCGGGAAAAAGCATTGCGCGAGCTGGAAAAACAGTCGCGGCAGCTGACGCGGACCCAGATTTTCATCGAGACGCCGTACCGCAACCAAAAACTGGTAGCCAGCATCCTTGCCGCGTGTGCGCGCAATACCCTGCTTTGCGTTGCCGCCGATCTTACCCTGCAAAGCGAAAATATCCGCACCATGACGGTTGCGGCGTGGAAAAAACAGCCGCCGCAACTTGATCGTCGGCCGGCGTTGTTCCTGCTACTGGCGGCTTAGGGTTGTTTTTATCCAAGATCGTCGATTGCGCACGGCCGGGGTCTAGTCCGTGCGCAATCGACGATACGCGCGGACGGGCCCCCCTCCGCGCAAGTTCGAACGCCAAGGCTCGTCGGTACCCTCCTACGTCCGCCGATGCAGACGTAGCGACCATTGCGCGCTCGCGCGCGCCAACCGTGTTTTCTGTACGGATGAAAAGCGCATCCGTACAGAAAACACGGTTATGCAATTCCCCCTAAACAATTGCCACTTCTGCGCGAATGTTATCAACAGGTATTCCGAAAGACGCGCCGTTACTGGCTTCCAGCGATAGCGACATTTTTTGTTTTGGATGCGGCCAAGGGCCGCGCTAAGGATAAAAACAACAATCGCTTGGGCTGGTCTTATACATGATCGGCGATCCGCACGGACGGTTTTTCGTCCGCGCAACATCGCAATTTAGCGCAGCCGAAGATTGTCGCGTAAGGTGTACTCGACGAAGCTCTTCGCGGCAGCGGCGCCGAAGCGCTTGGCGATGCGCTCGACCGGATTAGACTTCTCGGTATAGTCGACGATCTGCTCGGCCTTGATCACGTCGCGCGCGACCGATTCGACGCTGCCGAAGCCGTCCGCCAGGCCCAGTTCCACGCTCTTCTGCCCGGTCCATACCAGGCCGCTGAACAGCTCCGGATTGTCCTTCAGGCGCTTGCCCCGGCCCTGTTTCACCACGGCAATGAATTGCTGGTGGATGTCGTTCAGCATGCTGAGCGCGTACTCCTTCTGCTTCGGATCCACTGGAGAAAACGGATCCATGAAGCCCTTGTTCTCGCCTGCCGTGAGCAGGCGCCGCTCCACGCCCAGTTTTTCCATGCCTCCGGTCAAGCCGAAACCATCCATGAGCACACCGATGGAGCCGATCAGGCTTGCCTTGTTGACGTAAATTTTGTCGGCCGAGGCGGCGACGAAATAACCGCCCGAGGCGCAGACGTCCTCGACCACCACGTACAGGGGCGTGTTGGGATGGACGCTGCGCAGCCGCCGTACCTCGTCGTAGATAATGCCGGATTGCACCGGGCTGCCGCCGGGTGAGTTGATGCGCAGAATCACCCCCAGCGTATTCTTGTCCTTGAAGGCGCTTTGCAGCGCGCTGGTGATCTTTTCGGCGCTTGCTTCCCCCTTGGCGTCGATCACGCCGTCGAGCTGGACCAGCGCGGTGTGCTGCCCGCCCGAGATGACATCGCCATCGCCGCGCCACTGGAACAGCATGAACAGGAGGAAGGTGACGTAGGCAAAGGTCAGGAGCTTGAAAAAAATGCCCCATCGACGCGCCGTCTTCTGCTCCTTGAGCGCAGCAAATGAAAGTTTCTCCAGCGTTTCGCGCTCCCAGTTCTTTTCCTGTTCCGCCATTACCTCAACTCCTCTTCATATAGATCTTGCCTTCGGCCTCGAACATATTCAAGCCGACCAGCGCCGCGCCTCGGCACGGCCCGCCGCGGCATGCGCCGCTTTCCGGCGCATATAGCGCCCCGTGAGTGGAGCATATCAAATACTCGGCGTCCGCATCGAAAAACTTCCCCAACTTCCAGTCCAGTTCCATCGCAATATGCGCGCAGCGATTGAGGTAACCGTACACCCTGCCGCCGTAGCGGATGGCGAAGGCAGGCGCGGCTTCTCCGTCCAATTCGATCTCGAAGCGCACGCCGTCGCCGCCCTCGAGGAGCTCGCCGCCGGCACAGATCAAGCATGCGCTCGCCTCGGCCGTGCCTTCGCTGGTTTCGCTCAGGCCTTCGTTGACTTCCGTCAGACGTTCGCCGAGCTCGCTCAGGCGTTCTTTGTCAGCCATGGCAACAGCTCCTGCGGCGTGTCGACGCAGCCGAGCGGATTGAGCGCAGTCAGGCTGTGCCGGGGATGCGCGCCGTAGCTCACCGCCAATGCCGGCACGCCCGCGTTTACCGCCATCTGCAGGTCGTGCGCCGTATCGCCTATCATCAGCGTCGCCTCAGGTTCGATCAGCAACTCCTGCATCAGTTCCTGCAACATGGCCGGATGCGGCTTGGAACGGGTTTCGTCGGCGCAACGCGAAGAATCGAAATACTGCTTCAGTTGAGTCGCCTCCAGCACGCGCTCCAGCCCGGCACGGCTCTTGCCCGTGGCCACCGCCAGCAAATGCCCTTGCCGCTCAAGGGCGGCCAGCATCTCGCGTATCCCCGGGAACAGTTCGAGATCGGAATCGCGCGCCAGATAATGATGGCGGTAGCGTTCGGCCAGCTTGCCGTAGTCGCTCGGCGGCAGTTCGGGCACGGCATAAGCCAGGGCGTCTTTCAGCCCCAGACCGATTATATGCGACGCGCGCTCGCGCTCCGGCACCGGCAGCCCCAGGTCGCGGCAGCTCTCCTGGATGCTGGCGACGATGGCCCCGGCGGAGTCCATGAGCGTCCCGTCCCAGTCGAAAACCAGCAATTCAAATCGTTTCGGCATCTACATCCTATTTGAGGGTGGATATGAAATTTTCCAGTTCCGGCGGCAGCAGCGCCTCGAGCCTCAGCCTGTCGCCGGTCAGCGGTTGCACAAACGCGAGTTTCCAGGCGTGCAGGAACATGCGCTTCAAACCCTGCCTGGCCAGGCGTTTGTTCAAATCGAAGTCGCCGTACTTGTCGTCGCCCACAATGGGGAAACCCAGGTGCGCGAGGTGCACGCGAATCTGATGCGTGCGCCCGGTTTTCAGCTGCGCTTGCAGCAGGCTGTAGGCGCCGCAGGCGCGCTCCAGCTCGAACACGGTGTGCGACTCCCGTCCTGCATCATCCACGCTGACGCGGCGCTCGCCCGCGCCGGTGACATAGCGCTGCAGCTTGAGTTTCACGTGCTGCTTGCCCGAGGACCACTTGCCTCGCACCAGCACCAGATAGCGCTTGTCCATCTGTCCGCTGCGGATCAATTCATGCATTGCCGTGAGCACGGAGCGCTTCTTGGCGAGCAGCAACAGGCCCGAGGTGTCGCGGTCGAGCCGATGCACCAGTTCAAGGAATTTCGCCTCGGGGCGCGCCGCGCGCAACTGCTCGATCACGCCATAACTGACGCCGCTGCCGCCATGCACCGCCAGCCCGGCGGGTTTGTCGGCGGCGATCAGGCCTGCGTCCTCGTAGAGCAGCGGCAGGTCGATTTTCGGCGGCTTGGATGGCGCCGCCTTGGCGCCCAGCCGTAAAGGCGGGATGCGCACCCGGTCGCCTTCCTGCAGGCGATAGGTCGCGTCCACGCGCCCGCTGTTGACCCGTACTTCCCCGCTTCTGAGGATGCGGTAGATGTGGCTTTTGGGCACGCCCTTGCACTGGCGCAGCAGGAAATTGTCGACTCGCTGACCCGACGTTTCGGAGCCGATTTCCATCAACTTCACAGAAACTTTACTTAAATCCTTCATTTTGCTTATAATGTTCCTACTGGCTCAGTCGCGGGACAGGGTTTGTTGCGTCGATATGACATTTTCAGACCTGAACACGTCCCCGGTTTTGCGGCCCGGAAGGCCGTAACCCTGGGTAATGCGGTTAATATCGCTCACCGCAAGTAGCGAGAGTGTAATTGATTTGGCGCGCTGCAAGCAGCGGCAGGTTACGACAACCGGTACTCGTGCCGGATGCAAGTTCGACAAACCCAACCGATTTCCCTTCCACTTTTCTTATCCAAGACTGGAATGCATCGCTAAGCCCCTCAACACCTAGGCCCAGGTTTGTCCTGCCCGAGATTTGTCCTGCCCATGCGCGCGCGGGAGCAACATTCATGAAGCGCATGCTGTTTAATGCGACACAGGCCGAAGAACTCCGTGTCGCCATAGTCGATGGCCAGAAACTGATTGACCTCGACATTGAATCGGCCTCGAAAGAGCAACGCAAGAGCAATATCTACAAAGGCGTCATCACCCGCGTCGAGCCCAGCCTGGAAGCTGCGTTCATCGATTACGGCACCGATCGCCACGGTTTTCTACCCTTCAAGGAAGTCGCCCGCGCCTATTTCAAAGCCGGTGTCGACGTCGGCCGCGCCCGTATCCAGGACGCGCTCAAGGAAGGCCAGGAACTGATCGTCCAGGTGGAGAAGGACGAGCGCGGCAACAAAGGCGCCGCGCTTACCACTTTCATCAGCCTGGCCGGGCGCTACCTGGTGCTCATGCCCAACAACCCGCGTGGCGGCGGGGTGTCGCGCCGGGTCGAAGGTGAAGAGCGCGAAGAGCTGCGCGACACCATGGATCAGCTCCCGGTTCCTGCGGGGATGAGCGTGATCGCGCGCACCGCCGGCATCGGCCGCTCGCTTGATGAACTCGACTGGGATCTGAAATACCTGTTGCAGCTGTGGCACGCGATCGAGGAAGCGTCCACGACCCAGAAAGGCGCCTTTCTGATCTACCAGGAAGGCAGCCTCGTCATTCGCGCCATCCGCGACTACTTCCATCCGGAGATCGGCGAGATCCTGATCGATACCGATTCGATTTTCGAGCAGGCGCAGCAGTTCATGGCGCACGTGATGCCGGACAACGTAAGCCGGGTGAAGCGTTACCGCGACGACGTGCCGCTGTTTTCGCGTTTCCAGATCGAGCACCAGATCGAGACCGCATACTCGCGCCAGGTGAACCTGCCCGCGGGCGGGGCCGTGGTCATCGACCACACCGAGGCGCTGGTGGCGATCGACGTCAATTCTGCGCGCTCCACGCGCGGCAGCGACATCGAGGAGACGGCGTTTCGCACCAATCTCGAGGCCGCCGAGGAGATTGCGCGCCAGCTGCGCCTGCGCGACCTGGGCGGGCTGATCGTCATCGACTTTATCGACATGGAATCGCAGCGCAACCAGCGGGAGGTGGAAAACCGCCTGCGCGAATCGCTGCACTTCGACCGTGCGCGGGTGCAGATGGGCAAGATCTCGCGCTTCGGCCTGATGGAACTGTCGCGCCAGCGCTTGCGCCCGTCGCTGGGCGAGGGCAGCACCATCACCTGCCCGCGCTGCAACGGCATCGGCCATATCCGCGGCATCGAATCCACCGCGCTGCATATCCTGCGCATCATCCAGGAGGAAGCGATGAAGGAAAACTCCGCCGCCGTGCATGCCCAGGTTCCGGTGGATGTGGCCACCTACCTGTTGAATGAGAAGCGCACCGACATCCACGGCGTCGAGGCCCGCCTCAAGGTCAATGTGGTACTGATCCCGAATACGCACCTGGAAACGCCCCATTACCAGATTTCGCGACTGCGCCACGACGACCTGAATCAGGCCGAGCCTCTGCCCGCCAGCTACAACATGGTGCAGATGCCCACGGACGAAGAAGCCAAGCCGCTGGCGAGCATCGAGCCGAAAGCGCCGAGGCCGCAGGCCGCGGTGCAGGGCATCACGCCGGGTGAACCGGCACCCGCGTCCATATCGACACCGCCAGAGCCGCAAGCGCAGGCTCAGCCGGGCATCATCTCCCGCATCATGGGCTGGTTCAAGGGTGAGGCGCCGAAAGCGGAAGCCGAGCCCAGCAGCGGGATCCGTCCCTCGCGCCGCGAACCCAAGCGAGAGCCGCTGCGTGAGCGCGGTGAACGTAGCGAACGTAGTGAACGCGGCGAACGTGGTGGTCGCGGCGGACGCGGCGGGCGCGACCGCCAGGAACGCGGCGGGCGCGACGGCCGGCCGGGGCAAGGCGAAGTCAACCGGCCGGAGCAGCGCGAGCCGCGCCAGGATCGCAGCCGTGGCGAACGCCCGGAGCGTGAAGCACGCCCCGAGCGCGGCGATCGCCCACCGCGCGAAGCGCGTGAACCGCGCGAGCCACGTGCGCCGCGGCCTCAACCTCCAGGCGAAGCGCAACTGGGCGCAGAATCCAGGCCACAGGATGAACAACGCCCGGAAGGCGGCGGTGAGTTCGGACGCAACCGAGGCCGGCGCGGACGTGGTGAGCGCGGCGGTCGCGGTGAGCGCGGCGGCCGCGTGGAGCGCGGGGAAGCAACCGAGCGAGAACGCGCGGAACAGGCAGAACACGCAGCGCGCGCAGAACGCTCCGAGCGCGCGGAAGAAGCCCGGGTCGAAATGCAGGCGCCTGCGCCGCAAGCGCTGCCTGAGGCACAGCATGCAATGTCGGAGGAAAAGCTTGCCTCCCCTGCGGCTGCACCGGTCGAGGCTGCGGTTCACGCCGTAGCGACCGAACTGCCGGTCCGTGTCGCTGCCGCGGAGCACGCGTTCGTACCCGAGGCGGCAGCGCCGGTCGTGGCGCGCGCCGAACCCACTCCCGCAGCAGCCCGTGCCGAACCGATTGCGCCGCCCGCACCCAGCGTCAACGTGGAGAAAGCACTGCAGGAGAGTGGGCTGGTGATGATCCAGACCGATCCGAGCAAGGTGAAGCCAGTTGAGCCCGCGGCCGAGCCTCGGTTCGTGCCGCCACGACCGCGCCCGCGGCGCGTACCACCTCCCGACACCGGTCCGCTGCAGATCGTGGAGACGCGCAAAGACGCCTAAGGCAGTCCTACCACCCCGGCGCTGCAGGCTATCTTCCTTTAGCATGAGGGAATTTGGACCGCGCCTCCCCTCCGCGGGGCTGCCCCCTGGGCTGGCGCAGCCAAGGGGATGAAGCTCAACGATAGCTCGCTTGCGTCCTCAGGATGGTTTCGAGCAAGCCCTCGGTCGCATCCTCCAGCATATCCAGCACCATCTCGAAGTCCTCCGGCCCGCCGTCATAGGGGTCGGGCACCTCGGGCGCCGTGTAGCTGCGGGCGTACTCCATCATCAGCTTCAGCTTGGGCTCGCCCGCGGGCGGACACAGCCGCGACAGGAAAGCGCGGTTGTCGTGATCCATTGCCAGCACCAGATCGAAGCGGTCGAAATCGTCCCTCTCGAAGCGGCGCGCGCGCAGCCCCGAAAGATCATAGCCGCGCGCCTTGGCAACGATCTGTGTGCGCGGATCGGGTGGTTCGCCGGCATGGTATCCGTGGGTTCCGGCCGAATCGATGATAACGCGCTCTGCCAAACCCGCGTCGGAGACTTTTTTCATGAAAATCGCTTCCGCGGTCGGCGAGCGGCAGATGTTGCCGGTGCAGCAGAACAGGACTGAATATCGTTTCATGAAAAATATATTACGCTCTCCGGCGGACGCATTCCAGCGGTGCCGATGCTGTCACCCGAGGAACTGATGCAACACCCGCAGATGGCGACGCGCGAGGCCTTCCCCGAGATCAAACACCCGGCGCGCGGCCGCGTTGCCTTTCCATGCCGACCGGGGGCCGGTCACAGCCGCCGGCCCCGTGCCGTATCGCGTGGGACAGCACACGCGCCGGGTGCCGACCGAACTCGACGATGCTTGATCTAGCACAAAGTGATAGTCGATAGATTTCAGGCGAACAGGGAATAACCGTTGTAGGCGATCAATACCAACCCGATGACCAGGTTCAATGGCCGTGTGGTATCGGTGGGTTTGGGCACGAGGAGGGCGTCTATCCGGAGCGCTTCGGTGAATCTGTTGTGGAATATAACAACCGACACCAACACCGCCCCGTACACGATGCCGCCTATGGTGACGATCAGGTCGAGCATGGTTATGCGGCTCTAACCATAGGGGTTGGTGGGCGCTATGAAGAACTGTTTCCGGGACCGGGAAGGCCACGGCCTTCCCTCATGCGGATCACATTATTACGCTGCTTGATGCAAGTCTATGCGCTTCATGTTCTCCTTCTCGCTATCGGAGAGTTTATCCCACCATGTGCCGCCGGAGTTGCCGTAGTCGAACCGCTCGGCGCCCTTGCGGGTGTAGTACCACCAGTTCACGAACCAGGAATAGGCATAGAAAATCGAGATTCCTATAAAGAACGCGATGGCGCTGCCAGTATTGGTTATGGCCATGCCGATCAGCGAGGTCCAAATAAACGGGCCGAAGGCCGCCCACGCCCCGGTCCAGCCGAGCATCTGCGCGCCCTTGGCCGGCGAATAGGCAAACACGATCGGGTACTGACGGAAGGTCGCCGCATTGTTCGTGCCTGACATTAGGAAAATGAAGAGCATGATCCAGACAAAGCCCTGGAACTGTTCGAGCCCTGTAGGCTTCAGATACCCACCGAAGATAAGGGCCAGACACCCCGCGATCTGACCGAGTGTCGTCCAGTGCATGCCTTTGCTTCCGCCCCATTTGTCGAATATTGGACCGGTCGCCGCACGGATGAGCCCGCCGATGAGCGGGCCGAGGTAGGCATATGTCAACGGATCGGGCGCGCCGTCGAAGCCGCCGTATATGGTCTTGATCATCATCGGGAACGCGGCGGAATAGCCGGAGAACGAACCGAACGAACAGATATAGGTTATCGTGCAATTCCACGTATGCGTGCGCGCCCGGTTCTTAGTGCTCAGGATTTCGAACTGGCCCTTGAAACCTCTTGCGGGAACAGTGACGCTTCTTAGGTAGATCACGCAGAGGATGAAGGCGAGGACGAGGAACGGAACCCACACGAATAGGGCGTTCTGCAGCCAGATGTCCTTCTTGACCACCGTCTTGACCACCACATCCGTCACCGCGCCCGTGGCGTTCTTCTTAAGCTCCACCTGCATGTTCTTGGTAGTGGCCGTCTCCTGAATCGCCACATCCTTCACCACATCGGCATCTTTCGTAACTACCGTGACGGCGGCCAGATCGGGCCTCTTGGCTACCACGTCCGTTACCACGCCGCTGGCGTTCTTGGTGACCGCGATATCCTTGAGAACATCAACCTTGGTAAAGGCCTGCGGCCCGCCGACGATAGATCCGAGAGCTGCGAAGCCAATGATCCACGGCGCCACAAACTGGACGATGCTCACGCCGAAGTTGCCCAGGCCCGCCTGGATGCCCATTGCGACACCCTGCAGCCGTTTTGGGAAAAATATGCTTGTGGAAGGCATGAAAGAAGAAAAGTCTCCCCCGCCCATGCCGGTAAGGAATCCAATGACCATGAACGTGGTCCAAGATGTGCTCGTGTCCTGAATTACGAAACCCAGCCAGACCATGGGTATTATCTTGATGATGGTCGATATGCTTACGACTGGCCGCGTCCCGAGCACCGGGATGAAATTCGAATGTATCAGCCTCAATATGCCGGATGCGAGCCCAGGTATCGCCGCGAGCCAGAACAGCTCCATGGTGGTGAACTTGAAACCGATGGCAGGCATTCTCACAACCACCGCGCTCATGACAAACCACGTAGCAAACGAAAATATCAGCGAGAACGTCGTTATACCGCAGGTGCGCCAGGCAATTGCGCTGCCGGTCTCTTTCCAGAACTGCGGATCTTCCGGTTCCCATCTTGGTAATCTTGACATGATAAGTTTTCCTTTGGTCTATGGTCGTCTTACATTCAACTCAAAAAAAGCCCATCCTGCTGTTAAGCCGTTTGAATCTGAAGGCGCTCATACCCGGAACGGAGCGCTCCGGCGCGCGTAGTACCACCACGTTATGGCGATGCAGGTCAGGTAGAAAAGTAGGAACAGGTACAGTGCCGACTCGGCCGTGCCGGTGATCGAAATTGACGCGCCATAACTCATGGGGATGAAGAAGCCGCCGAATGCGCCGATTGCGGAGGAAAAGCCGAGCACGGCGGCGGCCTCGCTGTTGGCGTCGCGCACCGCCCGTTCCTCGGCCGCCCTGCCCCTGCCCGCCGCCTGGCGCTGGCGTTCTTCGAGGAAGATGGCCGGTATCATGTGGAAGGTCGAACCGTTGCCGATGCCCGCCGTCATGAACAGCAGCATGAACATGGCGAGGAAGCCGTAGAAATTGCCGCCCGTTCCCGCTTGCGGCAGAAATGCCAGCACGCCGGCCACGCTCGCTCCCATGGCGATGAAATTCCAAAGCGTCACCTTCGCCCCGCCCAGCTTGTCCGAGAGCCAGCCGCCGAGCGGCCGGATCAGCGCGCCGATCAGGGGACCGAGCCAGGCGTAGGCGAGCGCATTGCCCAGTGGGAACTGGCTCTTGCTGAGTAGAGGAAATCCGGCCGAATAGCCGATGAAAGAACCGAAAGTGCCGAGATAGAGCCAGCACATGATCCAGGTGTGCTTGCTCCTGAAGATCACCAGTTGTTGCGACAGCGACGCGCGGGCCGTGGCCAGGTCGTCCATCCACAACCAGGCCGCGATGGCGCAGATCGCGATGAACGGCACCCAGATGAAGCCGGCGTTTTGCAGCCACATCTGCCTCGTCTCGGTGCCCTGTGTCCAGGTCTGCGGCTCGCCCCCCAGGATCCCGAACAGGCCCATGGTGATGACCATGGGCACCACGAACTGCACCAGCGACACGCCGAGGTTGCCCAGACCGGCATTCAGGCCCAACGCAGTCCCCTTCTGTACCCTGGGAAAGAAGAAGTTGATGTTCGCCATGCTCGAGGCGAAGTTGCCGCCGCCGAAACCGCACAACAGCGCCAGCAGCACGAAGATCGAATACGGGGTCGAGGGATCGCGCACGGCGAACCCCATGCCAAGCGTAGGCAGCAGCAGCAACGCGGTGGAGATTGCCGTCCAGCGCCGGCCGCCGAAGATCGGCACCATGAAGGCATAGAAAATGCGCAGCCCGGCGCCACACAGCGCCGGCAGCGCGGACAACCAGAACAGTTCCCGGATCGAGAAGGCGAATCCGGCATTCGGCAGGTTCACCGCCACCACGCTCCATACCATCCATACCGAGAAGGCGAGCGCCAATGAAGGAATCGAAATCCAGAGATTGCGATTCGCAATGCCGCGCCCCTCGGCCTCCCAGAACGCCGGGTCCTCGGGGTCCCAGTGCGTGAGTGCGTGAGATGCCATGGCTGCTTCGCGTTTCGGCTCTCAGGTGTAGTGCGTGGGTTCGGGATGCTTGCGGCTTTCAGCAACCTCCATCGGACGCACCTCGGTGAAGTACATCCACATCAGCGACACCCAGACGATGCCGAACATCAGCATGAAAGCGGAGGAGCGCACGCCGGTCAGGTCGACCAGGGCGCCGAACATGATCGGCAAGATGAACCCGCCCATGCCGCCGGCGAGGCCGACGATGCCGGAGATCACGCCGATGTTGTGCGGATAGTCGTCGGAGATGTACTTGAACACCGACGCCTTGCCAATGGCGAACGCTACGCCCATGGTGAACATGATGACGGTGAACACGGTCGCGTTGAGCCCAATATGAAAGGTCTTGGGACCGGTCACGGTCTGAATGACGAGATCGGTCTGCGGATAGGACAGGAAGAACAGGCAGACCAAGGCAATCCACAACACCCACCAAGTTATGAAATGCGCGCCATACTTGTCGGAAAAATAACCGCCGATGGCGCGCAGCACGCCCCCCGGAATGCTGAAACCGGCCGCCAGCAGCGCCGCCAGCTGAATGTCGAAACCGTACTCAGAGATGTAGTACTTGGTCATCCACAGCGACAGCGCCACGTAGCCGCCGAACACGATAGAGTAGTACTGGCTATATCTCCACACCTTCGGATCCCTCAAGGCCTGCAATTGCTCTTTCATGGTCACACTGGAATGCGCCGAAGCGTGGTCTTCGTCGGTGTAGCTGAACAACCAGAACGCCACTGCCATCAGCAGCATCAGGACCGCATAGACCTTCGGCACCATCGCCCAGCCGTAGGCGACGACGATGGTCGGCGCGACCAGCTTGGTTACCGCCGCTCCGGTATTGCCGACGCCGAAGATACCCATAGCGAGCCCCTGGCGATTCTTGGGGAACCAGCGAGCGCAGTAGGCGATACCCACGGTGAACGACCCGCCGGCAACGCCCACGAAGAGGCCGGTAACGAGGTAATGCCAGAATTCGGTGCCGTAGGAAATCAACCAGATCGGAATCACCGTGGACAGCATCAGGATGAAAAACACGATGCGGCCGCCGAAGCGGTCCGTCCACATGCCCAAGGGCAGGCGAATTAGGGACCCGGTCAGAACCGGCAATGCGACCAGTATGCCGAACTGCGTTTCGTTGAGATCCAGGGTTTTCTTGATCGGAATGCCGATGACCGCAAACATCATCCACACCATGAAGCACACGGTGAAGGCAGTCGTGCTCGCCGTCACGACCGACCAAGCCTTGTAGTTTTGCGACGCCATGTTGGAATTCCTTAATTTTATCGAAGTAAGTCTGCATTCTAGGCTCGCGGCACGAACGCGGAAATGCTGCGAAAACGCTGATTGGCCGGTCCTGCTACCCAGTTGTAGGTAGATGTGCGATTGCCCGGAAAGCCTTGCCCTGCTTGGACCTTGGGCGATGCGCCTCGATTCGCAAAGGCGCTTCACGCACCGAAATCAGGGCAAACGACTACCCCCAAATTTCGCAGCGCAAACCATTGCCTTGCGCGCGGGCGACAAGTAGATTGCCGACAGTGTGCCCGGGAGCACCGAAAAACCGGACGCAGGCGCAGGCATGGTCGGGTCTTGGAGGAGAAGGAATATGCAACACCAATCGTGGCGCACACGGATGGCAGTGCGCGCAGGAATAGCTTCCACATCGCGGCAATACCGGCGCTTGATCGGCGCCGCGCTGGCGGCAGCGCTCTGCGCCGGGAGCACGGCCCTGGCGCAGGACGGCAAGGCGCTGTTCGAAGCGAAGTGCGCCGTATGCCACAACATCGGCGGCGGCCCCAAAGTGGGGCCGGACCTCAAGGGCATCGTCGCCAAGCGAGGCAAGGATGGAACCGTCGCGGTCGTGCTGGATCCGGCAAAAGCAGGCTTGAAACCGACCATGCCCAACCTTGGTGTGCCGAGGAAGGACGCCGAAACCTTGGTCGCCTATCTCGACCAGATGCAAGGGGCGGCAGGGATGACCGCGGCGAGCAAGGAGACCGCGTCAGCACCGGCGGCGAAGGAGCCTGCCGCGCAGGGGACTCCGGCTGAAATCCAGTTGGGAGGCGATCTGTTTGAGGGTAAGGTTCGGTTCTCCAACGGGGGTCCGTCCTGCAATGCGTGCCATCACGTAAGGAGTGACGCCCACCTCGGCGGAGGCGTCCTGGCCAGCGAACTGACCCTGGTGTTCTCGCGCATGGGCAAACAGGGGGTCAGCGCCATTCTGGGAAGTTCTCCTTTCCCGGTGATGCAGACCGCCTATGCGGGAAAGGAGTTTTCGGACAAGGAAATCAATGCGCTGGTCGGGTTCCTGCAGCAGGTCGACAAGGAACATGCGCGTCAGATGCCCAAAGAATGGGGGTGGAGGATGTTCAGCGCGGGCGCCGGAGGCGTGATCGTGCTGCTGGGAATCTTCTCGCTCGCCGGACGCGGCCGCAAGAAACGCTGCGTGAATCAGGATATCTACGACCGGCAGGTCAAATCGGAATAATCGTTCGAGTCACAAACGCTGTAACGGAAAAACGACAGGGGCAATCACATGGGCTGGATCACAGACATCATTTCGCCGGATACGCGCAAATGGGAAGAGTTCTACCGCAATCGCTTCCAGCATGACCGGATCGTCAGAAGCACGCACGGAGTGAATTGCACCGGCGGCTGTTCCTGGCAGATCCACGTCAAGGACGGCATCGTGGTCTGGGAGACTCAGCAGTTGGACTATCCGCTGCTCGAGGATACCCTTCCTCCTTACGAGCCGCGCGGCTGTCAACGCGGAATTTCCTTCTCCTGGTATTTGTACAGTCCGCTGCGGATCAAGTACCCGCTGATTCGGGGCGCGCTGATCGATGCCTTCCGCGCGGAGAAGGAAAAGACCGGTGACCCGCTCAAAGCGTGGGAGTCGCTGCAGAACGACCCGGAGAAGCGCAAGGCGTACCAGAACGCACGCGGCAAAGGAGGCTTCAGGCGGACGAGCTGGGACGAGGTCCTGGAGCTCATGGCCGCCGCCAATATCCATACGGCGAAGAAGTATGGTCCGGACCGGGTCATCGGTTTCTCGCCGAGTCCCGCGATGTCCAGGGTGAGCTACGCGGGCGGCGCCCGCTTTCGACAGCTATGCGGTGGCGTAAACCTCTCCTTCT
>JACRAS010000192.1 GCA_016234705.1 Betaproteobacteria bacterium
GGCTTAGAGCGGCGTGTGCGGCCCATCTGGAGACCTTGCTACGCCGCAGCTACTATGCCCAGGTGCTGTTTAGCGTGTTGCCCATGGATGTCCCTGCCGCCGTGGGGCGGCTCAATGCTGCGCGCGCGGAGGCCGAAAAACTGTTCTACGAACTGATTGCCGCGCTGCTGCTGCCGGTTGACACCGATCGCAAGACCCTGCGTCTCATGCTGCTCGGGGCGCTCAACTGGGCGCGCCTATGGTTTGACCCCGAGGGCCGGGAGACGCCGAAGAGCCTGGCGCGCAAGTTTGTGAAACTGCTGAAGGAGGCGCAAGGATGAGATTTGCAAAACTGCTGAGGGGGGCGTCAAGATGAGCAAGCTGACTAAGCAACCACCGAAGGTCATTGTGACCAAGATGGGCTTTGATGGTCACGACCGCGGCAGCCGGGTAGTGGCTGCGTACTTGCGCGACGCCGGCATGGAAGTGGTTTATACGCCGCCGTGGCAAGATATTCATGGGGTGGTCAAGCTGGCGACGGAAGAAGATGCCGACGTGATCGGTATTTCATCGTTGGCTACCGATCATCTGCTGGTTCCCAAGCTGATGGAGGCGCTTAGGGAAGCCGGCATGGCGGATATGCAGGTAATTGTCGGCGGGATTGTGCCGCCGAAAGACGAAAAGCTGCTGCTCGATGCGGGGGTGGCGCAGGTATTCCATCCGGGGGCAACGCTCGAAGGAATCGCCGTAGCCGTGCGGGAACTCGCGGCCAAGGCACGCAGCCTGCGCCGAGACAAGATATTGACGAAATGACTTTTGAAGGAGTAACGCCATGAACATCCCGATTCGGAACCGACAGCTTTCCGAGAGCGAGTATGCCCGGAGCGAGCGCTGCTGGAAGGAAGCCTTCGAAGCCGGACAGGGGGCGGCCAAACGCGTGGTCAACCGCTCCGGGATCGAGGTCAAGCCCCTTTATGCGCCGAAGGAGCGGGCGGATAGCGGCTACCTCGAATCGCTGGGTTTTCCGGGGGAATATCCGTTCACGCGGGGGATCTATCCCTCCATGCACCGGGGCCGGAGCTGGTCACAGCGGCAGTTGATCGGTTTCGGTGTGCCCGAGGACTATAACGCGCGGCTGAAGGAGATGCTGGGGCAAGGCGCCAACGCCATCTCGATGATAGTCTGCAATTCGGTGTACCGCGGCTACGACGCCGACGAGGCGCCGGTCCAGCTCCTCGGCACCTGCGGGACGGTTATCAACTCGGCAGAGCACATGGAAAGGGCGCTCGAAGGCGTGCCGATCGAGCGCATCTCCGTCGGAATCAACGATCCGGCCCCGTTCACGGTGTTTGCGATGCTGCTGGCGGTGGCGAAACGCCGCGGTATTCCCTGGAACCGGATCAGCGGCACCTCCAACCAGTCGGACTGCCTGTCGCACTTCGTGGCGCTTCACATGTTTGTCCGTATCCCCTTCCCCCACACGCGGCGGATCGTCCTGGATCACATCGAGTTTTGCAACGAACGGGTGCCGCGCTGGAACCCGCTGTCGGTGGTTGGTCAGCACATGCAGCAGGCGGGAGCGACGCCGGCCGAAGCGATGGCCTTCACGCTGTGCTCGGCGATCCAGTTTGGCGAGGACTGCATCGCACGCGGCATGGACCCGGACCAATTTCTGCCGCGCTTCACGTTTTTCTTCGACATTTCTCTGAGTTTCTTCGAGGAAGTGGCGAAACTCCGGGCTGGCCGCCGGATCTGGGCGCGCATCACGCGGGAGCGACTGGGGGCGAAGGATCCGAAGTCCTGGCGGTTCAAATTTCACGCCCAGACTTCCGGGGTGGACCTGACGCGGCAGCAGCCCCTCAACAACATCGCACGGACCACCGCCCAGGCGATGGCCGGCATCTTCGGCGGGTTGCAGTCGCTGCACACCGATGGCTACGACGAGGCGCTCTCGGCCCCGACCGTCGAAGCCGCGAGGATTGCGGTAGCGACGCAGAATATCCTGCGGGAGGAGGCCGGGCTGTGCGACGTGATCGACCCGCTGGGGGGATCGTACTATGTAGAGGCGCTGACCGACCGGATGCAGGAGGAGATTGAATCGATCATGGCGAAGATCGAGGCGGTGGGTGGCATGTACGAGGCGGTCGAGCAGGGGTTGGTGCAGCGCATGATCGGCGAGTCGGCGGCCGCCTTCCAGCGGAAAGTGGAGTCGGGCGAGCAGACCGTGGTGGGGGTCAATGCCTACCGCGTGGACGAGGCCCCCGAGGAGTACAAGGCGTTGGACTATCCGCAGCCGGCGCGGATGGAGGCGCACGTCGCGCAGCTGAGGGAATACAAGGCGCGGCGCTCGAATGAGGCTGTTCACAAGGCGCTGGACGAGCTTGCGCGGGCCGCCCAGGGGAAGGAAAACATGATGGTGCGGATTGTCGAAGCGATTGAGGCGGGGGTCACCCACGGCGAGGTCTGCGCGACCTTGCGGCGCGAACTCGGTTTCGGACAACCTATTACGGTCGTCTGATGTTTGATGAACAACGGCTCGGGATGATTGCCAATAAGAGAAAGCATGAATATAAGAAGCACGGGCAAGGAAGGAAATCACAGAGGCGGTAAAACCGGTTGTTGCATTTTTTCCATTCGGATATCTGGGGTAAAGAAACATGGATTCGCGGCCTGACCTCGCTACCGTACTCATTTCAGGGATGGCCGCCGGCGAGCGGCGCGCCATCGCCCGAGCGATTACCGCGGTCGAAAACGATTGGGCGGAAGGCGTGGCGCTGCTCAGGGCCGTGCACTCCGACTTGGGCCGGGCGCGGGTGCTCGGCATCACCGGACCTCCCGGCGCCGGCAAGTCCACTCTGGTGAATGCGCTGATCGGCGAATTACGCAAACAGGGCAAGCGGGTAAGCGTGATCGCGGTGGACCCATCGAGCCCCATCAGCGGCGGAGCCGTGCTGGGAGACCGCATCCGCATGGGAGACCACACGGCGGACGAAGGGGTGTTCATCCGCTCCCTGGCATCGCGCGGCCACCTCGGAGGGCTGTGTCACTCCGCGGCGCGGGTAGTGGACGTGCTGGATGCCGCCGGGTTCGACGTCGTGATCGTGGAAACCGTCGGCGCCGGCCAGTCGGAAGTGGAGATCGCGGACATCGCGCACACCCGCATCGTGGTGTGCCCGCCTGGATTGGGCGACGACATACAGGCGATCAAGGCCGGCATCCTGGAAATCGCCGACATCTTCGTGGTCAACAAGAGCGACTCGCCGCTTGCCGACCGCACCGAGCGCGAGTTGCTCGCCATGCTTTCCTTACGGGCGCAAACTGCCTGGGTTCCCCCGGTGATCCGCACCGTGGCCACCACCGGCGTCGGGGTGAAACAGCTCGCCGAGGCCATCGAGGCCCATCACGCCCAGGCCGGTGCGGATTTCAGGAGCGGGGCGTTGCCGCGGCTCAAACGAGTGCTGGCCAGCTTGGCGGCGGACGAGTTGCGGGCACGGATCGTGGGCCGATCCACCCCGGAACTGGAGGCCTTGTGCCAGGCATTGCGGCAGGGCGAATTGGATTACCGCGAGGCGGCCTTGCGCGCCATCGATATCGTGGCAGCCGATCGTGAATAAGCGCTGCGCATCCGTAAATTCGCCCAAGCGCGGCGGCGGGCGTGCCGCTGGAAATCATGCGGGGCAGGGCCACGCTTATTGAGAACCTTCAGTGTTAAATTGTTCCCACGATCTGCAACCCCGGATGGATACCGGGTTTCGCAGAATTGAACCTATTTTCCTCAGGGCTAGGATTATGTAGACGAAAGCGTTTACGCTACCATAAGAACGAGAACGCTTCCGCACGAAGCGCAACGCGTTGGAGGAGGATCCAATGTCGGAAACATCTGCCGATACGTTTCCGCGGCTGCTGCTGCATCAGGCGGCGGTGCGTGCCGATCAGCCGGCGATGCGCGAGAAAGACCTAGGCATCTGGCAGACCTGGACCTGGGGCCAGGTCTCGGACGAAGTGCGCGCGCTTGCCTGCGGTCTGGCCAAACTCGGCTTCAAGCGCGGCGACAGCCTCGCGATCATCGGCGACAACCGGCCGCGCCTGTATTGGGCCATGGCGGCGGCGCAGTGCCTTGGCGGCGTGCCGGTACCCATGTATCAGGACGCGGTGGCGCAGGAATTGCTATTCGTGCTGCAGGACGCAGAGGTCAAGTTCGCCATCGTGGAAGACCAGGAGCAGGTGGACAAGCTGCTCGAGGTCAAGCAGCAATGCGCGCAGCTTGAGCACATCCTGTACGACGAGCCGCGCGGGATGCGGCACTACCATCAACATTTCCTGCATGGCTTGGACGCGATTCAGCAGATGGGCCGCACCCACATGCGCAACCATCCCGAATTCCTCGGCGCCGAAATCGCGCAGGGTAATGCAGATGACGTGGCGATCATACTCTACACTTCGGGCACCACGGGCAAGCCCAAGGGCGTGTGCCAGACCCATGGCGCCTTCATCACGGCAGCGCGGAGCGGCGTCGATTTCGACGGCCTCGGGCCCGAGGACGACATCCTCTCCTACCTGCCGATGGCCTGGGTCGGCGACCACCTGTTCTCCTACGGCCAGGCGTTGGTTGCCGGGTTCACCATCAACTGCCCGGAATCGGGCGACACGGTGATGACCGACCTGCGCGAGATCGCGCCAACTTACTATTTCGCCCCGCCGCGGGTATTCGAGAACCTGTTGACGCAGGTGATGATCCGGATGGAGGACGCGAGCGCGATCAAGCGCGGGATGTTCCACTACTTCATGGAAGTGGCGCGCCGCTGCGGCGCCGAGATCCTCGACGGCAAGTCCGGTGTTCCAACCGGCGACCGCCTGCTATACGCGCTCGGCAAGCTGTTCGTCTATGGGCCGCTGCGCAACGTGCTCGGTATGAACAGCATCCGCGTCGCCTACACCGCCGGCGCGGCGATCGGCCC
>JACRAS010000193.1 GCA_016234705.1 Betaproteobacteria bacterium
ATCATGAATAAGCGGCACGTTCTTGAATGCGTCCGCCCGCCGCATGGGTCCGTGCGTCTCAAGCAGCCGAGGACTGCATACGGGCACCAAGCACATCTCAATCAACTTCTCGATCACCAGCGCCGAGTCGGCCGCCGCATCGATGGCCAGATTGCGGATCGCGACGTGGACGCCATCGGTCGTGAAATTGGCATTGCTGATGGACGAGGAAACACGCGCATCGATCTCAGGATAAGCCGCCGAGAAGCGGTAGAGCCGCGGCGCCAGCCACTTCGAGGTGAAACCTGGCGGCGTGCTGATCACCAACGCGCGTTCCTCGCCTGCACTGCTCAGGCCCATGACCGCGTCGCGGATATGGACGAAACCGGTCTGCAGGCCGGGATAAAGCATCTTGCCGGCCGGCGTCAGTGCGATCGATCGCACGCGCCGTTCGAACAGCTTGAGGCCGAGCAGGTCTTCAAGCCCGCGGATCTGGTGGCTTAACGCCCCCGCCGTCACATGCAGTTCTTTGGCGGCTTTGGTCAGGCTCAGATGCCGCGCGGCGGCCTCAAAGGCGCGCAAGGCAGTAAGTGGCGGCATCAATCTATGCATGAGATAAACTCAATTATCGACTGAAAAGACATCGTTTGTCTTTATACCTGTCAACGAAGATATTCCATGCAAGAAAACGTTAGATGAATAATTCTCAACTAATAGCGCTTAAATCTGGAGAATGACCGATGACCTTCGCAGCACATCACCGACTTTTCACCGCCGATTTCGCCGACAAAGCTTGTGCCAAGCGCGATGCCCGCCCACAGCGGCCCAGCGTGCTGTGGCGCATCTTTGACGCGATCATCGAGTCTCGCCAGCAGCGTGCCAATCAAGAAATCGCCCACCACCTGCTCGCCCGGTCGGGCGGGCGCCTTACCGATGATATCGAGCACCGGATAACGCAAAGCCTATTCAGGGGCAATTTGAGCTTTCGCGAGTGAGTGGCAGCACGGGGAGTCTTTGCGACCTTGTGAATGTCCCCATCATCGGCAGCCGCAGGAGCGTGATCCATGCCTTTCGTCCGCATCGATCTGGCCAAAGGCAGGTCGATCGAGATTCGCCGGTCAATCGGCGAGATCATCTACAAGGCCATGATCGACATCCTAAATGTGCCGGCCGATGATAAGTTTCAGATCATCACCGAGCACGCAATCGACGACTTCAACTTTGCCCGTTCCTATCTCGGTGTGACCTACTTGCCGGGTATTGTGTTCATCCAGATCACACTCAACGCGGGTCGATCCGTTGATCTCAAGAAAGCTTTCTACAAGCAGATCGCCGACGACCTTCACACGCAGCTCGGCGTGCGCAAGGAGGATGTCTTCATTAACCTGATCGAGGTCGCCAAGGAAAACTGGTCTTTCGGCAACGGTGTGGCGCAGTACGCGCAATAACGAGGCCGACCGTCGCTTGAGCACAGCGTGGTCCGCCATTTTCCGTAACTGCAGGTTATGCCCGGCTCGCCCGGCTAACGTCTATAAAGGCGGATTCGCCGTCGTTATCACGCCGCCGCTTTCTTGCGGTTTTTGTCGAGCAGCTCGTCAACCAGCGCCACGTTGGCGTCGATCACCGGATGGCTCAGCCCCTTCTGCTTGGCGATGAGCTGCACCAGCTTGTCGCAGCGCTCGATATTGGGCGCCCCGTTGAACAGCGCGCGCGCGGCGGAAGCCGGACGCGACAGGCTCTGCGCCGCGGCAGCGTATTTCTCGAACGGCACCAGGTCGGACGGCGTGGCGCCGAGCTTAACGCACAGGTCGAACACGAAATTATACACCGAGCGCGACTCCTCGATGTTGGTGTGCACCGCTTCCTTGGCGGTGCGCATGCCCTCCTTGGTGATGCAGCGATAGTTGCCGGCCAGCAGCATCGACCACTTGGCGAGCGGCACGAAGATCGAGTCGTAGACTTTCAATTTTACCGGCAATTCGATCTTGCCTTCCGGCGCATCGAAGCGAGCGGCTTCGACATCCTGCGCGAGCTGGCGCACGATCGCGGTATCCTTGTCGTCCTCGAAACGCGCGCACTTGAAATTGGTCGGCAGCGTGACCAGCAACTCGTTCGCCTTGCCGTCCGGCGGACGAATCGCCTGCGGGTCGGGACTGTTGAGCGTGATCTTCTTGGGATCGACCGAGTCCCAGACGCGCGGATCGGTGTAAGCGGCCTCCAGCGCGGCATGATCGAGGCCCGGGATGCGCTTCACGTAAGGCAGCGGCGGCATGTTCATGATCGACATGCAAGGCACGCGCGACTTGCCGACCGCATCGAGCAATTCGCGCACGCCGGGCGAGCGATATTGCGGCTCCTGCATGCAGAGGCCGACGAGGTCGTAGTCCTTCGGATTGACGCCGGCCGCGCCGCCGGCCGTCACCTTGCCGGGCAGCTTGCGCGATTCCAGCAGAACGGGCTCGGCGCGGCCGCGCACCGGCAGGCGAACCTTGAAGCCTTCGGCGTTGATCAGGTCGGCTTCCGCCGGCAAACAGACGAGATGGATCGAATGGCCGCCGAACAGCAACTTC
>JACRAS010000196.1 GCA_016234705.1 Betaproteobacteria bacterium
ATGATCATGAGCACGCCGGATTCGCGCGCGATCTTGATCATGCCCATTTGCACGCCGGAGTGTACGGTGCCCACCAGCACGTCCACCTTGTCGCGGTTGACCAGCCGGCCGGCGTTGTCCGCCGCCTTGGCCGGATCCGATTCATCGTCGAGGTTCACGTACTCCACCTCGCGGCCGGCGATCTTGCCGCCTTTCGCGGCCACGTAGAGCCGGAATCCGTTTTGGATCGCCGCGCCGTACAGCGCAAACGTGCCGGTGTGGGGCAGCATCAGCCCCACCTTGATCTTCGCCGGCTGGGCGATGACAAACGGAGCGTGCAGGGCCGCCGCCGCGACGCCGGCGCTTCCCGCCGCGGTCTTCAGAAATTGTCTGCGATCGAACGGTTTGCTCTCCATGGAACCTCCTCTCGGTATTGTGGGGGAAACTACACTACTGCTTGTCACTCACTCCCTCAATGCGCGGCCGCGCGCTTTTGATCGATCATCTGGAAGTAGCTGTCCAGGCGGGTCTTGACGTTGGCCGCCGAGAAATACCGGGGATCGACTACGTCCGTCTCGATGAACGCCGCGGGCTTGCCGGTGCGTTTTTCCACCTCCCGCAGGGTCAGCAACTGGCCCGCCGCGTAGCTGTTGCAGCTCTTGATCGAGTTGATGAGCAGGCCGTCCGCTTGGTACTCGTCGAGATACCGGCAGAGCATGTCGATGCGCTGCGGCAAACTCATGTTCGACATGCATCCGACGCAGTACTCGGCGAGCGATTCCAGCGGGTAGTCCGGATCGTGGCGGAAGCCGAAGTCGTATACGCCGCCGACCTTGGAATAGGTCGACGCTACTGCCACCGCGCCCTCGTCATAGAACATCTTCCAGAATTCCCGGAAGCTGGTCCAGCAGGGCGTTCCCTCGACCACCAGGCGGTATTTCTCCTCGGTCAGCTCACCCTCCGGCGTGATCGGCCCTTTCTTGTCGCGCACACGCTGCTCGATCTCCTTGCGCAGCATCTCGTAGTACTGCGTCGCTTCGGGAGTGCCGCGAAACGCGGTGAACATCGGCCCGATGTAGTACACGGCGCCGAAGAAGCCGTCTATAGGGGAGGGGCGGTTTTTCCCCGACTGGAGCACTTTGACGAGGTCGTCTTCAGCCTTGGCTGATTCTTTCATGTACTGGCGCAGCCGGTCGATGTCGAACTTGACCCCGGAGACGCGCTCCAGGGTCGGGATCACGACCTCCTTGAGTTGCTTGACGATGTAATCGAGCATGTTCCGCGTGATCTTGCCGTCGCCCTGGTAAGGCACGTGCAGCATCACCGATTCGCAGCCGTACTTCTGGCGGACCAGTTCGAACCACTTCATGAACGTGAAGCAGCCGGTGTAGGAAAGCAGCAGGATATCAGGCTTGGGCAGCAGCTCGCCCGTGGGGCCGAGATCGCCGTTCAGCAACATGCCCATGTCGGCCTTGACGTAGGTGCACACATCCTCGGAATGGCCGTCGCGCTCGGCGTCCATGATGTACTTGCCCGTCTTTTTCCTCATGCCGTTTTGCAGCGCGTTTGTCTCGGGCAGGTTACGGACAAAATCGAAGCACATCAGCAGTTCATTGAGATTCCCGGGCACGAAGGTCGACGACACCTTACGGCCCTGCTGGTGCGCGGTCGCGAGTTCGTGGTAGTTGCGGCTGATCATTTGCTTTTGCAGCAGCATCGCATCCTCTTTCTGCACCGACGGAGCCGGCTTTTTCGAGGCTTGCGGCGGCGTCATCTGTACAGACGTAGTCATGTGGTGGTCTCCTTGGCGGTTGTACGGTTTTCGGCAGTGGACTGTCGGCCACTACTTTGCGGCATTCGCCCGGTCGCATCCCCGCGCACGCGCGGGGCCCCTGCTCCGTGGCTCATGCGGTGGCCGTCCTTGACGGTTGGACGGGATTCGGCAGCGGACTGTCGGCCACTTTGCGGCATTCGCCTGGTCGCATCCCCGCGCACGCGCGGGGCCCCTGCTCCGGGGCTCATGCCGCACTCCACGATTTGATCGAATCGGCAAAAGTTCCGGCCTGCTCGCGGATGGGCGCCATCTGGCCGGTGTTCTCGGCGCATTTGAACGCCGTGTAGGGAATCTTGTGCCGGGTCAGCACCGACTGCAGCATCGGCCGCTCGAACAGCGATTCGCAACGTCCTACGATCTGCTTGAGTGTCGGGGCCATCAGAC
>JACRAS010000197.1 GCA_016234705.1 Betaproteobacteria bacterium
CGGAGCAGGCGCAACGTGCCTTAGCGACATGACACCTCAGATGCGAAAGGAACTACGGTTGCAACCCTGGCTGCGCGACCGCCTGCATGTGGCGGGCGGGTGGGTTGAAGCTTGTGCGGCTGCACGCAGGAATGCTGATCGGAGGCGGCGCGCGTGAGAGATCTGCGTCCGCTTCCCGCCGAGCCGGTCGACCAGCCGATGTTCTGGGAGTCCTCGCTTGCGTTCCTGAAATACAGCATAGCATGCATTCTGGTCGGGTTCACTGCGTTTCTAATTGCACTTCACATCTTCGCGCAGGATTGGACGGTGCGAGACCTTGCCGTCATAGGGTTCATGCTCGCGGCGGGGGGAGCTTGGTTCCTCCTGTCGCGCCATAGGATAAGAGCCACCATCGTGACTTTGGCCGTCGCAGCATGGGTGTACGTTACGGTCGTTTCGGTCCTTTTCGAGGGTGCGAGCGGCGCGAGTATCCTCATTTACCCGGTGATCATCCTGTTGGTGGGCTGGCTGTTCGACCCGCGCGCCGGAGTAGCCGTCGCAGTGCTGACGACGGCGGCGACAGGCGGTTTTGCCCTCGCGGAACTGTGGGGATTCCTTCCAGCCCCGGTTCCGACACCATCGGGCGCGGTTTGGGTCGTTCAGTGCTGTGTTTTCATCATTTCGGCGGTCCTGATGATGCAGCTTGTGCGCTCCTATCGGAACCGCCTTGAGGAAGTGCGCAAACTGAGCAGCGATCTCGCCCTGCGCACGGCCGAGGTCCAGGCGCGCGAAGCCGACCTCAACCGCGCCCAGGCCGTCGCCCACGTCGGCAGTTGGGTGTACGACCTCGCCGCCGACGTGATGCGCCTGTCCGCGGAGACCTGCCGCATCTTTGGCCTGCCCGAAGGCACTACGGGCAGCCGGGAAACCTACCTCTCGCGGGCCCATCCGGAGGACCGCAACGCGGTGGATAGCGCCTGGCAGGCGGCGCTCAAAGAAGGCGAGCCCTTCGACTACGTACACCGCATCCTGGTCCGCAAGACGATCCGCTGGGTCCGGCAACGGGCGGAACTGGAGTTCGGCGCGGACGGCACGCCGCTGCGCAGCTTGGGGACCACGCAGGACATCACCGAGCGCAAGTGGGCGGAAGAAGCGCTACGGGCAAGTGAACAGCGTTTTCGCTCGGTAATCGAGCTGGCCCCTCTGGGAATCGCGTTTTCTCGCGATGGAATCACGCTGGGAGCAAATCCGGTCCATTTGCGCATGTTCGGGTATGAACACATTGCCGAATTGTCGGGAAGCCCTCTCCTCGAACGGATTGCGCCGCAGTGCCGGGTAGAGATGGCAGATCGCCTGAAGCGCCGCGCTCTGGGGCAAGCGGTCGAAACGACCTATGAAACAATCGGCCTTCGCAAAGACGGTTCCCAATTTCCCTTCATGGTGTCGACCAGCAGGATTGCGTTGCCCGATGGCCCCATGACCATCGCGTTCATTGTGGACATCACCGAACGCAAGCAGGTAGAGGCGGCGCTCAAGCAGAGCGAGCAGCGCCTGCGGGCAATCGTCGAGACCGAGCCGGAATGCGTAAAGGTCCTCGGCCGCGACGGACAACTGCTGGAGATGAACGTCGCAGGTCTCGCCATGCTTGAAGCGGAGTCGGTAGCTGAAGTGCAGCGGCACGCACTTCCGAACTTTCTGCTTCCCGGGTACCGCGCTGCGTTTGGCGCCCTGCATGAACGCGTGATGCGCGGCGAAAGCGGCATGCTGGAGTTCGAGGTCGTGGGGCTCAAGGGCACGCGGCGATGGTTGGAAACTCACGCAGCGCCGATGCGTGATGCGACGGGCGAAGTCGCCATGTTGTTGGGCATTGCGCGCGACATCACCGAGCGCAAGCGGGTCGAGGCCGAGCACGCCCAACTCGAAGCGCAGTTGCGCGAATCGCAGAAGATGGAGGCGCTGGGGACGCTGGCCGGAGGCGTGGCGCACGACTTCAACAACATCGTCGCAGCGATCATGGGCAACGTGGAGCTCGCGCGCCAGGACGTGGGGCCTCGGCACGCGGCGCTTGAGAGCCTGGAGGAAATCCGCAAGGCGGGCCGCCGCGCGAAGGATTTGGTGCAGCAGATCCTCGCCTTCGGTCGGCGCCAGGTGTTCGAGCGTCAGCTAATACCGCTCGCCCCGGTGGTGGAGGAATCGGTGCGCTTGTTGCGCAGCACGCTGCCCGCGGGGGTGAGCGTGAGCGTGGAATGCGCGCCGGACGCGCCGCTGGTGCAGGCCGATGCAACGCAGGTACAGCAGGTTCTGCTCAACCTGTGCGCGAACGCCTGGCAGGCGATGCAGGGGCAGAAGCGGCCGGCCGCGATCGCGGTCAGCCTGGCGCCGTACCTGGCGAACGGGGCGCCGTATATGGGGCCGGAGCGTCGATCGAGCGGAGGGCGGATCGCGCTTCGCCCGGGCCGCTACGCCTGCCTGACGGTGCGCGATACCGGGCCGGGCATGGACCAGACGACGCGCTCGCGCATCTTCGAGCCCTTTTTCACCACCAAGCCGGTGGGCAAGGGCACGGGGCTCGGCCTAGCGGTGGTGCACGGCATCGTGCAGGACCATGGGGCGAGCATTGCGGTGCACAGCGCTCCGGGCGAGGGCGCCGCCTTTCGCATCTATTTTCCCGCGGTGCAGGCGCCGGCGGCCGTTGCGCCTTGGCCGCTAGTGGAGCTGAAACAGGAGCCGAGCGCAGCGCGCAAGGAAAACGGCGAGGCCCCGGTCTTGCAGGGTGAGGGCAAGTCCATCCTCTACGTCGATGACGATGAAGCTATCGTGTTCCTGATGACGCGCTTGCTGGAGCGTGAGGGCTATCGCGTGACCGGCTGCACCGATCAGCGGGAGGCGCTCGCGGCGGTGCGGTCGCGGCCGGAGGCCTTCGATCTGGTCGTCACCGACTACAACATGCCCGGTCTGACGGGGCTCGATTTGGCGCGCGCGCTGCGCGACATCCGCGCCGATTTGCCGGTGGCGCTGGCGTCGGGCTACATCACCGAGGAGTTGCGCGCCGAGGCGCCCGCTGCGGGGGTAATCGAGCTGGTCTACAAGCCCAATACCGTCGATGAACTGTGCGGGGTGATTGCGCGTCTCGCGCATGGTCTTCCGATCTAATCCGGCATCACGCACCGCACCGATGCACGTAGGCATTGCGACGCACCACGCCGTTGCGTCCATGGCTTGTCTTCTCGTGCGCCAGGAAAATCGGCGCCCATGAACAGCCGCTCCTAGATGGCGTGGCACGGCTGTTGCTTTGCATCTTCCTGAATCGAGGGTGCAATGCAGGAAACGAAATCCATTTGTTGCTACTGCGGAGTCGGTTGCGGCGTAATCATAGCCAGCGACGACGCTCGCATTGCCGGCGTGCGCGGGGATCCTGAGCATCCGGCCAATTTCGGGAAGCTATGCACCAAGGGCGCGACACTGCATTTGACGGCGCGCCACGATTCACGCGCCTTGTATCCGGAGCAGCGCGAGGCGCGCGGTCTCGCGCGCAGCCGCGTCACCTGGGACGAGGCGCTCGATCACATCGCGGTGAAGTTTGCCGGCCTGATCCGCGCCCATGGTCCCGACAGCGTTGCCTTCTACATCTCCGGCCAGCTCCTTACCGAGGACTATTACGTCTTCAACAAGCTGGCGAAGGGGCTCATCGGCAGCAACAACATCGACACCAATTCGCGCTTGTGCATGTCCTCCGCGGTGTCCGGCCACAAAGCGAGCCTGGGTGCGGATGCGCCGCCCGCTTGCTACGAGGACATCGATCATGCCGGCTGCATGTTCATCGCCGGCTCCAACACCGCCTATGCGCATCCGGTGCTGTTCCGCCGTATCGAAGAGGCGAAAGCCAGGAATCCGGCGCTCAAACTCATCGTCGTCGACCCGCGCCGCACCGACACGGCGGCCATGGCCGATCTGCATCTGCCCATCCTGCCCGGCAGCGATATCGCGCTCTGCAACGCCATGCTGCACGTACTGCTGTGGGAAGGCCTGGTGGACCATGGATACATCCATGCCCACACAACGGGTTTCGACGCACTCAAGGAGATCGCGCGCGAGTACACGCCCGCGGCCGCGGCCGAGCTGTGCGGCGTCCCGGCCGAGGATATCGTGCGCGCGGCCAAATGGTTCGGCGCCTGCGCGCCGACGCTGTCGCTTTACTGCCAGGGTTTGAACCAATCGGTACACGGCACGCACAACAATGCCGCGCTAATCAACTTGCATCTTGCCACCGGCCAGATCGGCAAGCCCGGCGCAGGGCCGTTTTCGCTTACCGGACAAGCCAATGCCATGGGTGGGCGCGAGGTCGGCGGCATGGCAACCCTGCTGTCCGCGCACCGCGATCTCGCCAACCCGGCGCACCGCGCCGAAGTAGCGCGGCTGTGGGGCGTGGACTGGCTGCCCGCCGAGCCGGGCAAGACCGCAGTCGAGCTGTTCCATGCGATCGAGGAAGGCAAGATCAAGGCGGTATGGATCGCCTGCGCCAACCCGGCGCAATCGATGCCTGATCAGAACCTGGTGCGCAAGGCGCTCGCCACGGCCGAACTGGTGGTGTTGCAGGAGGCCTATCGCAACACCGATACCGCGGCCTACGCGGACATCCTGCTGCCTGCGTCCAGTTGGGGGGAAAAGGAAGGCACGCTCACCAATTCGGAGCGGCGCATCAGCCGGGTGCGCGCCGCGGTGGCGCCTCCAGGGGAGGCGCGCGCCGACTGGGAAATCGTCAGCGACTTCGCGCGCCGGCTCGGCGCCAAGCTCGGCGACGCGCGCGCCGAAAGACTGTTCGCTTACCGCACAACCGAGGAGGTGTTCAACGAGCATCGCGAAAGCACGCGTGGCCGCGACCTCGACATCACCGGGCTCAGCTATGCCAGGCTCGAAGCCGACGGCCCGCAGCAATGGCCGCTTGCGGAAGGCGCCGCAGGCGGCGCGGCGCGGCTGTATACGGACGGCCGTTTCGCCACCGCCGATGGCCGCGCGCGCTTCGCCGGCGTGCGCCATCAGGACACCGCGGAGCGCACCGACGCGCGCTATCCGCTGCATCTGACCACCGGCCGCTTGCGCGACCACTGGCACGGCATGAGCCGCACCGGCACGGTGGCGCGCTTGTTCAATCACAGCCCCGAACCCTACGCCACGATGCACCGCGACGACATGGCGCGCCGCGGCCTCGAGGACGGCGACCTGGTATGTCTGAAAAGCCGGCGCGGCAAGCTCACCTTGCGCGTGCAGGGCTCGGACGAATTGCGCCCGGCGCAGGTGTTCGTGCCCATGCACTGGGGCAGCCAGTTCATGCACGGCGCGGGCGTGAATGCGCTCACCGCGGGCGACTTCGACCCGCATTCGAAACAGCCGGAGTTGAAGCACGCCGCGGTGCAGGCGGAAAAAGTGGAATTGCCGCACACCCTGGTGGCGATGCGCCGCTTTGCCGTCGATGCGATGCCCTCGGCGCCGCAATTGGCCGAGCGCTTGCAGCCGTTGTTGGCGAGATTCGATTACGCCAGCGTGAACCTCGTCGGCCGCGAGCATGCGGTGCTTGTGTTCCGCGCCTACGGCGCCAAGCCGCCGGATGCCGCGCCGCTGCGCGAACTCGATCGCCTGCTCGCGCTGGATGCGCCCGAGTCCACCATGCATTACCGTGATCTGCGCCGCGGCGTGTTCAAATCGGCGCGCGTAGAGGGCGACGCCGTCATTGCGGTGCGCCTGGTGGGCGAGACGGCGGGCGAAGAGTGGCTGAAGAACATGATGCTGCAAGGGGCTTCCGCCGAAGCGATGCGCCCCTGGGTGCTGGCGCCGGTATCGACGCCGCCGCGCGGCACGCTCAATCGCGGTCGCATCGTATGCAACTGCCTGGATGTCTCCGAAAACGAAATCCGGCGCGAACTTGCGTCGGGTGTTACGTTGGCTGGATTGCAGGCCAAGCTCAAGTGCGGCACCGAGTGCGGCTCGTGCGTGCCGGAGCTGAAGAGAATGCGCGCGGCGCAGGAGCGCATCGAAGGTGCTGTGGCAGTGCATGCTGCACCGCAATAGTGCAGACGCGAATCGCACCGGCCTCCATCCGCGCCTGGAAATCGGCCTGAAACCCGCGCCAATACTTGAGTTCTGGCGATTGTGCTTGCATGGCACGGTGCTTGCATTAGGTTGGTTGTTACGGCCAGAAGCGGCCATGTCTTTAGCGCAGATGTTTATTCGGAGGAAATTCGGATCACCGCGCTTGAACAAATTTTATTTTTCCGGAGGGCAGCATGAGTTCAAAAGCGCATATTCCCGGTACCGGACGGCGCCGTTTCCTTAAGCGAGCCAGTGTCACCGTCGGTGCGGCCGCCATCATGAACCTGGTTCCCGCCGCGGTGCGTAGCGCCGCCTGGGCTGCCGGTTCCGATGCCCCGGAAAAGAAGGAATTCAAAATCGGCTTCATCCCGCTCACCGACTGCTCTTCGGTGGTGATGGCGGCAGTGATGGAATTCGACAAGAAATACGGCATCAAGATCATTCCCTCGAAGGAGTCCTCTTGGGCCTCCGTGCGCGACAAGCTCGTGAACGGGGAACTCGACGCCGCGCACGTACTCTACGGCCTCGTCTACGGCGTGCAGATGGGCGTCGGCGGCCCGAAGAAGGACATGGCCGTATTGATGAACCTCAACCACAACGGCCAGGCGATCACCCTCTCGAGCAAGCTGCATGAAAAAGGCGTCAAGGACGGCGCCAGCCTGAAGGCGCTGATCGACCGCGAAAAGCGCGAATATACCTTCGCCCATACCTTCCCGACCGGTACACACGCGATGTGGATCTACTATTGGCTCGCGGCAAATGGCATCAATCCGTTTGTCGACGTCAAGACCATCACCGTGCCGCCGCCGCAAATGGTGGCCAATATGCGCGTGGGCAACATGGATGGCTTCTGCGTCGGCGAGCCGTGGAACAATCGCGCCATCGTCGACAAGATCGGGTTTACCGCGATCACGACGCAGGAAATCTGGAAGGACCATCCGGAGAAAGTGCTCGGAACCACCGCCGAGTTCGTGCAGAAATACCCCAACAGCGCGCGCGCCATGACTGCCGCCGTGCTCGAAGCCGGACGCTGGATCGACAGCTCGTTGTCCAACCGGCAGAAAACCGCCGAGACCGTCGCGGACAAGTCCTACGTCAACACCGACCGCGACGTGATCCTGGCGCGCATGCTCGGCCGCTACGACAACGGCATCGGCAAGACCTGGGACGACCCGAATTACATGAAGTTCTTCAACGACGGCGCGGTCAATTTTCCGTATCTGTCCGACGGCATGTGGTTCCTGACCCAGCACCGGCGCTGGGGCCTGCTGAAGGAAGACGTGGATTACCTCGCGCTGGCCAAGAAGGTCAATCGCATCGATGTCTACAAGGAAGCCGCGGCCATGGCGAAGACAAACGTGCCGAAAGACCCGATGCGCAGCGCCAAGCTGATAGACGGCGTGGTGTGGGATGGCAAGGATCCGAAGAAATACGCGGGCGCTTTTAAGATCAAGGTCGCTTAGGAGGCGCGCATGAGCGCGGTCGTGAATATCAGCAGGGAACCGTTCGAGGATGCGGCGCCGCCTTCGCCGCCGCCGGCCGTCATGCCTAAGGCGGCGTCGGCGGCGAAAGCGGCGGAGCCCCCGCCCTACGTGCGCACGCGCGCGCCGGAGTGGTTGCCGCGCCTCATCGGTCCGGTCATCGGCGCCGCCCTGTTCATCGGCCTGTGGGCGCTGCTCTCCTCCTCCAGCCCCAATCTTCCGGGCCCGGTGAAAACCTGGGCGTCCGCGGTGCAGGTGTTCGGCGATCCCTTCTACCGCAAGGGGCCGAATGACCAGGGCATAGGCTGGAACGTGCTCAATTCCCTCGGCCGCGTGGGCGTCGGCTTCGGCCTCGCGGCGCTCGCCGGCATCCCGCTCGGTTTCCTGGTCGGGCGCTTTCGCTTTCTTTCGGACATGAGCGCGCCGATCATCAGCCTGTTGCGGCCGGTGTCCCCGCTCGCCTGGTTGCCGATCGGCTTGCTGGTGTTCAAGGCGGCGAATCCGGCGGCGATCTGGGTGATATTCATCTCCAGCATCTGGCCGATGATCATCAACACCGCTGCCGGCGTGCGCCAAGTGCCGCAGGACTATCTGAACGTGGCGCGCGTGCTCAACCTGTCCGAATGGAAGGTGTTCACCCGCATCCTGTTTCCGGCGGTGCTGCCCTACATGATGACCGGCGTGCGCCTGGCGATGGGCGTCGCCTGGCTGGTGATCGTCGCCGCGGAAATGCTCACCGGCGGCGTCGGCATCGGCTTTTGGGTCTGGGACGAATGGAACAACCTCAACGTCGAGCACATCATTATCGCAATTTTCACCGTGGGGATCATCGGCCTCGCGCTGGAGCAATTGCTGCTCCTCGTGGCGCGCAGGTTCGAGTACGAATGAGTGCGACCATATACGGCGTCTCAAATGCCGTCGCATGCGACGAGCGGATTTGCGCGCTGCGCGTGCCAACCGCGGCGTGGGGGTTTATCCAAGATCGCCGATCGCGTGCGGACGGCTTTTCGTCCGCGCGCAATCGGCGATCCGCGCGGACGGCTGCCGTCCGCGCAAGAGGGGTCGCGGCACTTCGAACTGTCCCGGTGTATCTGGGGGATGTCGAGGTGCGGCCATTGCGCGCTGCGCGCGCCAACCGTGTTTTCTGTACGGATGAAAAGCACATCCGTCCAGAAAACACGGTTACGGTTAACACCGAACACCGCGTGGGGCTTTGTCCAAGATCGGTGATCCACGCGGACGGCTTTTCGTCCGCGCAAAGCCCAACTCCGCAACACGCCGACGGCGCGAAATAAGTTGCCGCTTGTAGAAAGGGAACAGCCATGGACAAGTATCTCAGCATCGAGCGGGTGGGCATGGTGTTCGACACGCGCAAGGGGCCTTTCACCGCGCTAGCGGACATCAGCCTCGCCCTCGACCAGGGCGAGTTCGTTTCGCTCATCGGGCATTCCGGCTGCGGCAAATCGACGCTGCTCAACCTTGTCGCCGGCCTGATCAAGCCCTCGAGCGGCGCCATGATCCTTGCCGGTCGCGAAATCGCGGGGCCGGGCCCCGACCGCGGCGTGGTCTTCCAGAACCATTCGCTGTTGCCCTGGCTGACCTGTTTCGACAACGTGCATCTCGCGGTGGAGCGCGTGTTCGGCGGGGGCGAGAGCCGGGCCGATCTGAAGGCGCGCACCCGCCGCGCCCTCGAGCTGGTGCATCTAGGGGACGCCGAATCCAAGTTCCCGCATGAAATCTCCGGCGGCATGAAACAGCGCGTCGGCATCGCCCGCGCCCTTTCGATGGAGCCGAAGATGCTGCTGCTCGACGAGCCCTTCGGCGCGCTCGACGCGCTGACGCGTGCCCACCTGCAGGACGAATTGCTGCGCATCGTCGCCGCCACCGGCAGCACGGTGTTCATGGTGACCCACGACGTCGATGAGGCGGTGCTGCTTTCCGACCGCGTGGTCATGCTCACTAACGGCCCGGCCGCGGGCATCGGCGAGATCCTCGCCATAGACCTGCCGCGCCCGCGCGAGCGGCTGGCGCTGGCGAGCCACCCGCGTTACCTGCAATACCGCAAGGCGGTGCTGCAGTTCCTGTACCAGAAGCAGATGCGCGCGGCGGCTTGAGGACAGGTGCTGAGTGAACGATGAGGGCATTGCCGAACAAAACGTGGCGCGAGCCGACGCGATCGGCGCCTGGGTGTGCACCATCGGCGTGGTCGCAGCCGTCGTGTTGGTGGTGGTCTTCGCCGTAACGATGTGAGGCAGGAATGAAAAAAATGAAACTCGTGATGGTCGGAAACGGCATGGCCGGAGTGCGAACTATTGAGGAGTTGCTCAAGCTCGCGCCGGATCTGTATGACATCACCGTGTTCGGTGCCGAGCCTCACGCCAACTACAACCGCATCCTGCTGTCGCCGGTGCTGGCGGGCGAAATGACGCTCAAGGACATCATGCTGAACGATGTCGACTGGTATCGCGACAACGGCATCCGCCTGCACCTGGGCAAGAAAGTGGTGAAAATCGACCGCATCGCGAGGCGAGTCATCGCGTCCGATGGCACCGAAGCCGAATATGACCGGGTGCTGCTTGCAACCGGGTCTAATCCCCTCATCTTACCCGTCCCCGGGGGCGGGCTCGACGGCGTGCTCAGCTACCGCGACATCGCCGATACCAACGCCATGATCGAAGCCGCGGCGAAATACAAGCACGCCGTGGTGATCGGCGGCGGTCTGCTTGGCCTGGAGGCCGCCAACGGCTTGAAGGCGCGCGGCATGAACGTCACCGTGGTGCATCTGATGGACTGGCTGATGGAGCGCCAGCTCGATTGCACCGCCGCGGACATGCTGCAGCATTCGCTCGAAGCCAAGGGCCTGCAGTTCCTGCTGAAAACCGAGACCAGTGAAATCGTCGGCGGCGCCGACGGCCGCGTGCAAGCCGTCAGGTTCAAGGACGGGAGCGAACTCGCCGCCGACCTGGTGGTAATGGCTGTGGGGATCCGGCCCAACACCGAACTCGCCGAATCCGCCGGTCTGTACTGCAAGCGCGGCATCGTCGTGAACGACACCATGCAGACCTACGACCCCAAGATCTACGCCGTGGGCGAGTGCGTGGCGCACCGCGGCGTGGCCTATGGCCTGGTCGCGCCGCTGTTCGCGATGGGCAAGGTGTGCGCCAATCACCTGGCGCATTTCGGCATCGGCCGCTACGAGGGCTCGACCCTGTCGACCAAGCTCAAGGTCACCGGCATCGACCTGTTCTCGGCCGGCGATTTCATCGGCAACGGCGAGACCGAGGAAATCGTGCTGCACGATGCCGTCGGCGGGGTGTACAAGAAGCTCGTCATCCGCGACGACCGCATCGTCGGCGGCATCATGGTCGGGGACACCGCGGACGGCTCCTGGTACCTGCAACTCTTGCGCGACCGGCAGGATATACACGACATCCGCGACCATCTGATGTTCGGACAAAGCCACCTCGGCAACAGCGGCCACCAGGGCAGAAGCAATGCCGCGGCGATGTCCGACGAGATGGAGGTGTGCGGCTGCAACGGCGTGTGCAAGGGCGCGATCGTGCGCGCGATCAAGGAGCAGGGCCTGTTCAGCCTGGACGAGGTGCGCAAGCACACCAGGGCCTCGAGTTCCTGCGGCTCGTGCACCGGACTGGTGGAGCAGATCCTCGCCTCGACCGTGGGCGGCGCCTACCAACCGGCCGAATCGAAGACCAAGCCCGTGTGCGGCTGCACCGACCATAGCCACGAGGACGTGCGGCGCATGATCCGCGAGCACAAATTGCTGTCGATCCCGGAGGTGATGAAGTTCATGGAATGGCGCACGCCCAACGGCTGCGCCAGTTGCCGCCCGGCGCTCAACTATTACCTCATTTCGACCTGGCCGCGCGAAGCGGCGGACGATCCGCAGTCGCGTTTCATCAACGAGCGCGCGCACGCCAACATCCAGAAGGACGGCACTTACTCGGTGGTGCCGCGCATGTGGGGCGGCAGCACCAGCGCCGCAGAATTGCGTCGCATCGCCGACGTAGTGGACAAATACCAGATTCCGACGGTGAAACTCACCGGCGGCCAGCGCGTCGACCTGCTCGGCGTAAAAAAACAGGACTTGCCCGCGGTGTGGCGCGACCTCGGCATGCCTTCCGGCCATGCCTATGCCAAGGCGCTGCGCACGGTGAAGACCTGCGTCGGCTCCGAATGGTGCCGCTTCGGCGTGCAGGACTCGACCAACATGGGCATCGCCATGGAAAAGGATCTTTGGCGCATGTACGCGCCGCACAAGGTCAAGCTGGCGGTGTCGGGCTGCCCGCGCAACTGCGCCGAGGCCACCATCAAGGACGTGGGCGTGATCGGGGTGGATTCGGGCTGGGAGATCTACGTCGCCGGCAACGGCGGCATCAAGGCCGAGGTGGCGCAGTTCCTGTGCAAAGTGTCAACCGCAGCCGAGGTGCTCGAATACGCCGGCGCCTTCCTCCAGCTCTACCGCGAGGAGGGGCGCTACCTCGACCGCACCGTGCACTACGTGGCGCGCGCCGGTCTGGACTACATCAAGCGGCGCGTCGTCGATGACGGGAACAACCGCAAGGCGCTCTACGCGCGGCTGCAGTACGCGCTCTCCGGCGAGAAGGACCCGTGGCAGGAGCGTGCCGCGGGCGCGGCGAAACACGAATTCGAATTGCTGGAGGTATAGCGATGGGAGCGCTCGCGGAGCCGCTAGTCGCAGTGAAGTGGGTCAGGGCCTGCCGCGTCGAAGACATTCCGCGGCTGGGCGCGCGCGTGGTGAAAAGCGCGCGGGGCGACATCGCGGTGTTCCGCAACGCCGAGGACGAAGTGTTCGCGCTCGCCGACAAATGCCCGCACAAGGGCGGGCCACTGTCGCAGGGCATCGTCCATGGGCGCAAAGTCGCCTGCCCGCTGCACAACTGGAACATCCAGCTCGAGGACGGCTGCGCCGTCGCGCCGGACAAGGGCTGCGCCAGGCGCTACCCGGTGAAAGTCGAGGCAGGGGAAGTGTTGCTACAAATTTGAGCCTAAAGGTTTCCAGCGCCACCGTTGTGTGCCAAAAAACCGGCAAGACGATTTGCGGGCAGATGATCCGGCTAAGCACAGGAGGACATACCAGGCGCCGTCCGCATATTTCCCGGCCCTAACAGGGTCGTATTAGTTGCTATTGACTTCTGCTTCTGGCCAAAGATTCGGGAACAGAAACCGTAGCGAATCAAGCGGCACTCCAAAAGCGACTGGCGAGCGCGTTGACTCCTCCGTCAACACACCAAAATCAAGCAGGCTTGCCAGAACTCTCCGGCCGGTACGCTCACCTAGGCCCGTCATTGCGACGAACCTTGAGCGCTCGATCGGACCAGCCATAGCAACGTAGTGCAATGCTTCCAGTGCGTCGATCTTGACGACGGATTTTTCGCTACCAATTGCCCAAGGTTGCTGTTGCAGATGAAGAAGCAGCGATTTAAGTCGATCTCGCAGCGAAGCAAAATCAAGTCTTTCGCGCATGAAACCGACCTGGTCCAAACATGCTCCGAGAAAATAGCTGGCGAAAGCGACTAGCTCTTCTTGTGAAAGTGGACCGCGCCCGTCAAAATCGTTTCGGCGCGACAAGTCTGCGTTATTGAGACGGGCGTAGTACTGCTCTTGCGTGCGTGCGAGACCACGCATGGGTGACCACAAACCCTGCGTGAGTCCCATAGCGTGCAACACAAGATGCGTATGAAGACGCGCGGCGCGCCCATTGCCATCGATGAAGGGGTGGATCCAGGCTAGTCGATGATGCGAGCAGGCCGCCCCAATCAGAAGCGCTTCCGTGCCGGCCAGTTTGTGATAGCGTTCCGCCCATGCCTCCATCAGCCCCTCAATGTCCTCCGGCGGCGGAGCGACATGCAGTCCAGCCTTCACACCTTTTTTCCGGTATTCGCCTGGAATGATGGTTTCGCCCTCGTCGGCAACTCGGTCCGCCTCGGGTAACTTGCTATAGAGCAAGCCATGAATCTTACAAACTAACAGTGGCGAGAAGGCATTTCCCGGAGCAGTGTCTGCGAGATTCAGTTCTAGCTGTTGCTCAACTTCCATATGCGCGATAGCTACGCGCTGCTTTCTAGCCAGCGCCGCATCCACGTTGAAATCCTTTTTAATGGCGCGCTCGATTTCTGCGGGCTTGGTATGTTGCCCCTCGATCTTGTTTGTGTAATACGAGTTCATCTCTCGCAACTTTGGGCTAAGCGCGCGAGCCATCGATGCCCCTGCCTGACCTTGAAGGGTGTGGCACTCGGCGATGAGTTGTGCGGCCAGCTCATGTAATGGTCCTAGGACCCGTTCCTCAGGGAACAGCGGCTGAAATTGGCTAATATCGGTCATTTATGGGCAGTTCTTTGGACACAATAATGGACAGTTTAATCGCACTGCAGGTATTTGACAAACAGATACTATATGTGTCTCTATGAGCATTATAGGACAGTTCTAAGGACACTTTAATTGCATCTAAGTCCATAGATATGCGCTTACCCACTTGAAATAACGTATAACATATGCTATATTGCACAAAATATTATCATGCAACATTATAAATGAAGCCACAAGAAATTAAGACCATCCGCAAGTCTCTTGGTCTTACCCAACAACGCTTAGCGACCTTACTTGGGGTCTCCTTCGCGACGCTAAATCGTTGGGAAAACGGCCAAGTGCGCCCTTCCCGATTGGCGCTAGAAAAGCTGCAAAGCCTCCAAACCGCAGGGGGCATTTTGCCGCCGAGCACGTCTGAGCATTTGGGCGCTTTGGCTGCCTCTGTTGATGCTAAGCTCAATTTCCTCGGCGATCCCAACCAAATTCGGGTTCTAGTTGAGGGCGAGCGCCTGAGTTACGGCCACTTGTTCAATCCCGCGTTCGCGGCCGAGATCAGCCAGATCGATCCGCTGCCCCATCAGCGCATCGCTGTCTACCAGCACATGTTGCCTCAACCTCGCTTGCGCTTCCTACTAGCGGATGATGCCGGCGCGGGCAAAACAATCATGACCGGTCTCTACGTGCGCGAAAGCCTTACGCGGCGGACGATTCGTCGCGTACTCATCGTCTCGCCTGCCGGTCTGATCGGAAACTGGGCGCGAGAACTGCGTACGCTGTTTCAATTGCGGTTCAAAATCGTGACCAGCGCCGACGCCCGTAGAGGCAATCCGTTCACAGGACTGGAGGGTGATCTGGTTATCGTCAGTGTGGATTCCCTGCGAAGTGCAACGCTTTTCAAGGATCTTGGCGATCCTTCCGTGTTGCCTTATGACTTGGTTGTCTTCGACGAGGCCCACAAACTGTCTGCCAATCGGGACAATGATGGCACCTTCCGTCCCACTGATCGCTACCGCCTTGCCGAGTCGCTCGCAGGGGTCCGCGACATCCCGGACGACTGGCGCCTGCCTTGGAGCGCACATCATATGTTGCTGCTGACTGCCACGCCTCATATGGGCAAGGAGTACCCGTATTATTGTCTCTGGCGCTTGCTCGAACCTGAAGTGTTCAGTACCGAAACCTCGTTCAAGCTCTTTCCCGCGGACGCGCGCCACCGGTACTTCATCCGCCGCGTCAAGGAAGAGATGGTCGATCTGCGCGGCCGCGCGCTGTTTCCCAGGCGCATCTGCGATACGCATAGTTATGACCTCACCACGGGCGCCATCAGCGAACAGACCCTTTACGACGAAACCACCAAGTACATCCGGTATTACTACAACCAGGCACGTTTGCTGAACCGATCCGCGGCGCGCTTCGCGATGATGGTGTTCCAGCGCCGGCTTGCAAGCAGTACCTGGGCATTGTTGTGCTCCTTCCGGCGACGATTCGAACGACTCGAAACGTTGATCGACGACATCCAGACGGGGCGCATCCCGGAAGAACAATTGCGCGAGCAGCAAAGGAAGCTCGATCGGCAGACTCACGACTCCCTTGCCGAGAAATCCGCAGACGAGGAGACCACCGAAGGCGGTATCGAAGAGCACGAAAAAGACGAGGCCGAAGCGCTCGGCGCATTCGTCGCAATTTCAGTGGCTGAGCTCATTGCCGAGCGCGAGAAAGTGCGCGAGCTGATTCGTCTCGCCGAGCGCGTGTACGAGCGCGGGCAGGAATCGAAATTCGAGAAAATGCGCGAGCTGCTGCGCGAGCCGCAGTTCGAGAACCAGAAAGTCATCATCTACACCGAGCACAAGGACACGCTTGAGTTTCTGACTAGACGCCTCGATGCCATGGGCTTTACCGGGCAAGTGGCGTTCATCCACGGCGGTTTGGACTTCCGGCAGCGCGACGCCCAGGTCGAACGTTTCCGGCGTCCTCATGGTGCTGCCTCAGGCGAGGAGGCCGGTGCCCGCTTCTTCGTCGGTACCGATGCGGCGGCCGAGGGCATCAACTTGCAGTTTTGTTGGGTACTCATCAACTACGACGTGCCCTGGAATCCAGCTCGGTTGGAGCAGCGCATGGGCCGCGTACATCGATACGGACAGAAGAAGGATCGTGTTGCCATTCTCAACCTCGTCGCAGGCAAGACCCGCGAAGGCCGGGTTGTCAAGACGCTCCTCGACAAGCTCGAAGAAATTCGTACTGCCCTTGGCTCGGACAAGGTGTTCGACGTAATCGGACGGATCTTCGAAGGCGTTTCGCTCAGCGACTATTTGCAGAAGGCCATCCTCTCCGACGATGCGGCTGATCGTGAGGCCATCGGTCTGGCGGGTCAACTCACAGTGGAGCAGGTTCGCGCGATCGCGGCGCGCGAGGAAGCCATCTACGGCAAGGGTGGCGAAGTGACACAGGCACTGCCCAAGCTGCAGGAAGCGCTGCACATCGAAGAGTTACGCAGGCTCCTGCCGGGCTACGTACGGCGCTACCTTGAACACGCCGCTCCTGTAATTGGGGTGGATCTCATTGGCGACTTGGGCGCAACCTTCTTTCTGCGCGCTCGAACCCGCGGCGCAATCGACACCGTGGTGCCGCTGCTGGAAGGTTACCCCGACTCGGCACGTAACCGCTTGACCGTCTATCGCCCCGACGACAAGCACGACGCCGTCTTTCTCCATCCCGGAGAGCCTGTATTCGAGCGGCTGTCCGCGCTTGCTATCGAGCGTTGCAAGGCTGCGGGACAGCAAGGCGCGATCTTTATCGATCCGTCTGCGATCAAGCCCTACCTGTATCACGTCGCGCGGGTCAACGTCGTGCGCGGCATCGACCAGGGGTTTCCGTCTCTGCATCAGGAGGAAGTGCTGGAGCAGCGCTTGGTCGGAGTGCGGCAATTCGCCGACAACAGCTTGGACGAAGCCCCCGTTGAGCACCTGCTGCTGCTCAAGCCTGGCGCCAAGGTTGACCCTGCAGCGGTGCCTTTTCTCGCGCAGGGGGCCACGTACCGTGCCGCCGCGGATCAGTTCGTACGCGAAATCCTACTGGCGCGATTGACGGAAATCCAGCACCTGACTGCACGAGAACGTCTCACCCATACCGAAGAGTACTTGCGGCGTGCATATGACTATCAGGAGTCCGAGCTTGCGTCCGCCAGAAAGCGCTTTACCGAGAAGGCGCGCGAAGGCGACAAGCGTGCGGGCGCCGAACTCGAACGCATCAAGACCCAGCAGCGCAGTCTTTCCGAGCGGCGTGACCTTGCCGTAGCGCAGGTGCGCCGCGAGGCGGAGCTTATCGCTGCGGGCAAGGTGGAAATTATTGCCACGGCATTAGTTCAACCGTCCAACGATATCGAGGACGTCAAGGCGCGCGATGCAGAAGTCGAGCGAATTGCAATGGAGATTGCCATTGCGCATGAGGCTAGTTTAGGAGCCGATGTGCGTGATGTCTCGACGCCGAATAAGGCTCGCGTCGCCGGGCTGACCGATTACCCCGGATTCGATGTGCTTTCGAATCGCAGCGCGCAGGACGAGCGCGCGATCGAGGTCAAGGGGCGAGTTGGGACCGGTGACGTGGAGCTAACCGAGAACGAGTGGGCGAAGGCGATCAATCTCCGTGAACGGTATTGGCTATATGTCGTGTTCGACTGCGGCACGCCCCAGCCCAGGCTTTTTCGCATCGCAGACCCATTCGGAAAGTTGCTCGCAAAATCGAAAGCGACGATGATCATCAATGCGCGTGAACTAATGGACGCTGCGCTAAGGGAGGAACGATGACGACGCAACCCGATATTTTCACTGATCTGCTCGCCCCCGAACTCGCTGACGACCTGCGCCGGCTCAATCCGCATTGGGCTGGATTGCCCGGCCCCGAGATTCCCCGCTTTCACCGCCACATCTTTCCACGGACATATCACAGTCTGCAAACGGGACTTACTCCGGCGACCGTACTGCGGGGAACGCGCCGTGTCGGCAAGACCATTCTTCTGCGGCAGATTATCGAGAAAATGCTCTCGGAGGGAGTTGAGGCACATCGCATCCTTTACGTCCCGTTCGACGAAATCGGCAGCCTGCGCAAGCTCAGCGACCCGATCCTGACCATCGCGCGCTGGTACGAGTCGAGGGTTGTGAAGCACACGTTCAACCAATCCGCGCGCTCGACCGGCCCCGCCTATTTGCTATTCGACGAGGTACAAAATCTCGACGCGTGGGCCCCGCAGATCAAGCACCTGGTGGACAACAACACCGTGCGCGTGTTGCTCACGGGAAGCTCCTCGCTGCGCATCGAAGCCGGCAGGGACAGCCTTGCGGGGAGAATCACCACTATTGATCTTGGGCCGCTATTGTTGCGCGAGATCGCCGAGCTCGCCCTGAATGCTCGCGCGCAAGCGCATTGGGTGGATAACGGCGGCGAGCGTCTAAGTGAACGTGAATTCTGGGTAGATGGCGCGGCGAAAGCCCGCGACGAAGCGGATCTTCGGCTGCGCGCATTTGCGGCCTTCTCGGCGCGAGGCGGATATCCAATCGCCCATGAACGCAGTGACGCGGCGTGGCAGGGAATTGCGGCCTATCTCAACGAAACCATCGTCAAGCGAGCGATCCAGCACGATTTGCGCATGGGACCGCGCGGCGCCAAGCGCGATGAGAAACTGCTCGAAGAAGTGTTTCGGCTCTGCTGCCGCTATGCCGGCCAGACGGCAGGTCAGAGCGCTTTTGTCCCGGAGATTCGCCAGGCTCTCGCCGGCAACATCGGTTGGAGCCGGATTTTGACCTACATGAAATTTCTCGACGGAACGCTGCTCGTCCGGCTCATTCCGGCGATGGAACTGCGGCTGAAGAAGCGCAAGGCGCCGGCGAAGATTTGCCTTAGCGATCACAGCTTGCGCGCAAGCTGGCTGCAGGAGATCGTGCCGCTGGATGCGCAAGGGCTGAACGCCAATCCTCATCTTACCGATCTTGCCGGACACCTTGCCGAGAGCGTGCTTGGCTACTTCCTCGCGTCCATTCCGAACGTTGAACTCGCGCATTTCCCCGCGCGAGGAGCGGAGCCCGAGGTGGACTTCGTACTCACGCTCGGAACCAGACGTATCCCGATCGAGGTCAAGTATCGCAGGCGTATCGATCCTCACGACGACACGCGCGGTTTGCGCGCTTTCATCGAAAAGGCGGTCTACAACGCCCCGTTCGGATTGTTGGTGACGCTCGAGGACGGGGTGCAGGTACCGGACCCGAGGATTATCCCCATTTCGCTGTCGGCGCTGCTTTGGATGAGATAAGCGCATGAACGATATGGGCTCCATTGACTCGATGGCAAACTTGTCGCGCGCACGCGGACCGGTTTTGTCGTAAGCGCAACTGATATCCTCCGTGCGTGTGAGGCTTAGCTACAGGAGCGAAGGCTATGGAAATCGAAATCTTTGACGTCGAGCATGGTGCATGTTCCCTGATCACCGGTGATAACGGTTCAAGGATACTGATTGATTGTGGACACAACTCCACTACAAATTGGCGTCCATCTACCTCTCTCCCGGCTCGTGGCATCAATCGAGTCGCTGCGTTGGTGGTATCGAACTATGACGAGGATCACGTCAGCGATTTCCCAAACCTTATGCAGCGGGTCACCGTACCGACTTTGGTTAGGAATCCTTCAGTCCGGCCTTGTGACCTCTATTCCCTGAAGTCGGAGTCCGGTATGGGGCCTGGGATTGGCACACTTGCGCATATGGCAGGGAACTATTATGTGGCGCCGGCAGCAGGTCCGTTAGACCTGGGTGGAATAAACGTGTCGTATTTCTGGAATGTGTACCCGAGCTTCGATGATGAAAACAATCTGAGCTTGGTAACGGTTCTCAAATATCACGACTTCGGGATTATTTTCCCTGGAGACATGATGAAGGCCGGTTGGACGCAACTACTGACCCGAAGCGATTTCCGGGTGGCGCTTGCCGGAGTTAGCGTGCTTGTCGCATCGCATCACGGACGTGACTCTGGGTATTTGCCCGAACTATTCAACTATTGTTCGCCCGAACTGATCATCTTTTCCGACAAGTCGATCGAGCACGAGACGCAAAAAACAGCGCAGGTTTATCGCCAGCACGCTAGAGGGGTTCGGTTCTTCGACGGCGTGACCAGATACGTCTTGAGTACCAGGAACAATGGATACATTCGGATGTGGAAGCAAGGCGTTGGTCCCGGTTTCGTCTGGATTGGCGCGAAGTAAAGGGACCATATGAGAAAGTTCGACTTTTATGAGTTTGCCGGAATCCTTGTACCCGGCACACTATTCTTGGCGGGGCTTGTATATTTTTGGCCAGGCGTAATTGCATCGGATAGCCTGGACAAGATTTCTATTGGTGGCTTGGGCTTATTTACGCTTTTGGCGTACGTCTCTGGGCACCTGATACAGGCAATAGGGAACTGGATCGAGAAAGGTTGGTGGCTGGCGTGTGGCGGCATGCCAACGGACTGGATACGTTCAGGAAAAAGAACGTTACTCGCACCGGCTCAGATGCAGAAGCTGCGTATCGATCTACAACATCAATTGGGGCTTAGCCTTCCAGAAAATGTCAATAAGCTTTCTGCGGGCGAGTGGGTTGGCGTAGTTCGCCAAGTATATGCCGCGGTGGCAGCCGCGAAACGCGCGGCTCGTGTAGACACCTTTAACGGAAACTATGGTTTGCACCGTGGTCTTGTAGCCGCTGCGTTACTGCTCTTGCTTGTCTCGCCGATGTCCGACGTGACGACATTGGCCTCAACGGTGATATTGGTCATTGTCGCTGCAGTAGGAACATCGAGAATGCACTTATTTGGTAAGCACTATGCTCGTGAGCTATTTGCCCAATTCCTACAACTGCCAGCGGGCAATGCGGCCAAGGAGAAAAAGTAGTGAAGACTGAGAAGCGTCTAATTGAAGTAGCTTTTCCATTGGAACAGACTTCGCTCGACTCTGTACACGAAAAGAACGTGCGCCACGGACATATCTCCACACTGCATATCTGGCCCGCACGGCGGCCGCTGGCGGCTTGTCGGGCGGCGTTGATTGCCACGCTTCTGCCCGATCCGGGCGACAAGGCCAAGCGCGACGAAATCCTCATGCGTCTGGGTGGAACAGTAAGCAAGAGCCTCAAGAAGAAAAAGCTTCCTTCGGGCAAGGTCGAGGAAATTGAGTCGAGAGAGACGCAGGGCGGAATCCTGCATTGGGGTCGCGAGTCCGGGCCAGACCTGGATTGGTTTCGAAAGGAGATTCGCAAAGCTTACGGCGGCCGCGCTCCCAAGGTTCTCGATCCATTTGCAGGCGGTGGCGCGATTCCATTGGAGGCAATGCGCTTGGGATGCGAGGTGACGGCAGTAGATATTAATCCGGTCGCCTGGTTCATATTGAAGTGTACATTGGAGTACCCACAGAAACTTGCTGGGCAGATGCGCAAGCTGCCTGAGTTTGTATTGAATGAGCCTGCTTTCATGAAAAGCTACATCAAGAGCCGGCTACCCGAGTATCTGCGTGCCAAGGGCGTGAAGGAGAGCGACATAAAAAAGACAGTCGCCAAATTCGCGAGGGCGACGCTTGATCCGGCGCAGGCAGAATTTCTTTCCACTATCACCTCGGACGGTGCCTTTCTCGAAGCCGACCTAGCCTGGCACGTGCGCGCCTGGGGGCACCGGGTGCTGCGCGAGGCTAGGCACGAACTCTCACGCTTCTACCCGACCTACGCTGAGTTCTGCACGGTGAAGCCGTACGGTCATGTCGCGCTTGCCCGCTCGGACGAAGACCAGCTGAAGCTCGTGCCTTTGAACGAGTTCGGAGAACTGCAAACCGAACTCCTCAATACCGGCTTCGATGCGTCATATCTTGGGAATGACGGGAACCCGCGTTGGATCGCCAAACCGACAGTAGCCTATTTATGGGCGCGTACGGTCGCGTGCAAGGCGTGCCGTGCAATCGTGCCATTGCTCAAGACGCGCTGGTTGTGCAAAAAAGACAACAAGCGCGTGTTGCTTACCATGAATCCGAATAGGGACAAGACGGGCGTGGAGTTTGGCATCGAGCATGGCGTTCCGCAGCAAGGTGGCAATCCGGCGCAGAGACGCGAGAACGACAAGCGAGTGGGCGCGGGCACGATAAGTCGCTCGGGCGTGCAATGTCCTTGCTGCGAGACCATTATGACGATGGGAGACCTCCAGCTTGAGGCGCGGTTTGGAAAAATACATGAAGTACTCACGGCTGTGCTAGTGGACAGCCCCGAGGGAAAGGAATATCGATTGCCGCAAGCTGCAGAGAACGCTGCGATCGCTAATGCGGTGCTTCAGGTTTCAGGTGCGATGCAAGCCATGCCCTTCGGTGAACTTGTGGAACCGATCTCACCGAACAGACCGTCACCAAATACTCGCGGGGTTTCTGGCTTAGCGCGATATGGAGTCGCGACATGGCAAGACCTGTTCGCGGCACGCCAACGACTGGCGCTTGCCTCGATTGTCATGGCAACTCGGGCATGCACGGAGATGTTGAAAGAGTGCGGTTATGACTCCACCTTACGCGAAGCCATTGTTGCCTACCTCGCGGCCAGCATCAGTCGATTTGCTGATCGTTGTAGCGTAATCACGACATGGCAAACAAACGCAGAGCAGATAAATCACACATTTGCTCGTTATGTACTACAACTTCCATGGGACTACGCCGAGTCAAACCCCTTTGCAGACTCCTCCGGGGGATATTTGCAAGCCATTGAATGGATCGCGCAGGTCGCAGAGCATCTCTTGGAGGCAAGCAAGGGGGCACCGGCCCCTGCCGTAGTGCATGGTTCGTCAGTCGCGGCTATCGACGGTCGCTTCGATCAAATCGTGACCGACCCCCCCTATTACGATGCGATTCCCTACTCTGACCTGATGGATTTCTTTCACATATGGCTTAGAAGGGCGCTCTCAGGCCTAAGCGACGGGTTCGACGAAGCGTTCAAGGAACCCCTTGGGCCGAAATGGTCAGAGACTCGGAATGATGGTGAGCTCGTCGACCAACCCGGAAGATTCGGAGACGACGGAGACAAGTCCAAGCGCGCATATGAAGACGGAATGCAGATGGTTTTCCAGCAATGTCATCTTGCCTTGGTTGACGCAGGACGCCTTGTCGTAGTGTTCGCAAATAAGAACCCTCTAGCCTGGGAGGCTCTGGTATCTGCTTTGATTCGGGCGGGCTTCACGGTGGATTCGTCTTGGCCGATTCAAACCGAGCGCGCTGCAAGACAGAACGCGCTAACGAGTGCGTCGCTTGCTTCATCGATCTGGTTGGTCTGCCGGAAACGCGAACCTAGCCAGCGCGCTGGTTGGGACACTGCGGTACTAAAGGAGATGGAGGAAATCATCCGCGACCGTTTGCGCGAGTTCTGGGACTCTGGCATCCGCGGTCCGGACTTCGTGTGGTCCGCGACTGGGCCCGCACTAGAGGCATACAGCCGGTATCCGGCAGTTAAGAAGGCGACCGAGGCCGGTGCCTTAATGAGTGTTTCCGAGTTTCTGCGTCACGTCCGCCGTATAGTAGTCGACTTCGTCGTTGGCCGGGTGTTGTCGGGCGGCGAAGCAACGACCGAGCCCGGATCGGTGTCGCTGGACGACATCACCACCTATTATCTGTTGCATCGCAATGACTTCGGCCTAAAGGATGCGCCGGCTGGCGCGTGCATCCTGTACGCGGTGTCCTGTGGACTCTCGGAGCGGCTGTTGGCGGACCAGTACGAGATTCTGTCGCGTGGCAAGAGCAAGGATGCTGATGACGACGAAGACGAAGGCGCTACGGATTCGGATGTTGATGAAAGCGAAAGTAGTGCCAGTGGCGGTCATTTCAAGCTAAGGCCCTGGAATCAGCGAAAACACCGTAGTCTCGGCGCGGAGTCCAGCAATGGCAAGGCGGTCCCGCTTATCGATCGGGTTCACAAGCTTATGCATCTTTGGAAAACAGGTGACGAAAACAAGGTCAACGACTATCTCGACAAGCAGGGCCTACGCCAGAGCGCGATATTTCTGCAACTGCTACAAGCGTTAATCGAAAAAAGCCGTGCTGAAGGCCAAAGTGAGGAATGCTCGATTCTGGAAATGCTCTCCAACCATTTACGCAAGATAGGTGCGACAGCGCAGAGTGCATTGTCGCTCGACGCATGAACGTGCGGCAGTAGCCGCTGCAAGGAACAACAATATGGCAAAGACAAAACCCTGGCATCAGGTCATCGCGCTGCGGTCCGACATCCGCAGCGGCGAGCTGTCGCAAAAGGAGTTCGCGGCGGACTTGTACGACGTGATGATGGACAAGAACCGCTCCGTCTACCACGACCCCAAGGAATTCTTCGCGCTCACCTATCCCACCACCCGATTGCGCGAGCTGGCGCGAGATGTAGTGCTGAGGCTGGCCGGACAATCCGAGAAGGCAGTGCGACAACTTCAGCTTACTTACGGTGGGGGCAAGACCCACGCACTGATCACTCTGGTGCACCTAGTGTCCGATCCGGCCAAGCTACCCAAGCTGCCGGCGATCGAGGAATTCGTCAATCACATCGGGATCACACCCGCTAAAGCCAGAGTCGCAGCGTTGGTGTTTGACCGTCTCGACGTCGAAACCGGCATGGACGTGAAAGCGCCCGACGGCAAGGTGCGGCGCTTCAAAATGCCTTGGAGCGCACTTGCCTGGCAGTTGGGCGGAGAAACGGGACTCAAATTGCTCGGCAGTACCGAAAAGGAACGGGAAACGCCGCCCGCCACTAACGTAATGGAGGATGTGTTGTCGCTGCCTGAGAAGGACGGGCTGGGAACCCTGGTCCTTCTGGACGAAGTGCTGATGTGGGCGCACACCATTGTGAGCACCGACAGGGCCTGGATTAAGAAGCTGGAGACGTTTTTTCAATGTCTGACGCAGGCGGCGGGCCGTGTGAAACGTTGTTCGCTCGTCGCCTCCTTACTCGCGTCCGATCCCTCCAAAAGCGACGATCTCGGAAAGCAAGTTGAGAAGGCGCTATATGACATATTCCAGCGCGTCGCCGACACCGGCATACAGCCGGTGGAACGCCAGGACGTTGCCGAGGTGCTGCGGCGACGGTTGTTTACTCCCGAAAGCTATACAGACAAGTCCGGCTGGAAGGCACAGGTGGTAACCGCGCTGAACGGCATCTGCGACCTGGACGATCAGACCAAGCGCCTACGCTCCCAGGAGGAAACGCGATGCCTGGAGTCTTTTCCATTCCACCCTGACCTGACCGATGTACTGTTCGAGAAATGGACGCAGCTCGAGGGCTTCCAGCGTACGCGCGGCGTCCTGCGTACATTCGCCTCGGCGCTGCGCGACGCCGAGAAGTGGGGCGATCCATCGCCGTTGGCCGGTCCCGCTGTATTTCTCCCGGCGCTGGGGGATGACAATTTGACCGATGCCGCGCGAGAGCTTGCAACTATTGCGCGCACTGAGCAGTACGACGGCAAGAGGCAAGACTGGCAAGCTATTTTGCAGGGAGAACTGAAAAAGGCGCGTGAGATTCAGCAGGATACGATGCTGAACAAGCGCGAGGTCGAGCAGGCCGTTATTGCGACGTTCATGCACTCTCAACCGATCGGTCAGCGCGCCCAGACGCGTGAATTGATGGTGATGCTCGGGCAGGTCGCGCCCGACAAGATCGAACTTGGCAAGGGGCTTTCGCGCTGGGCCGATGTGTCCTGGTATCTCGACGACACGTTTACGGCAGAAAAAGATGGTGGCCTGCCCAAGATTTGGCGCCTGGGATCGAAGCCCAATCTACGCCAAATGCACTATGACGCACGGACCCACATCACCGAAACCGTGATCGAGGAAGTACTGGAAAAGGAAATCGGCGCGACCAAGAAGCTTTCCGAAGGCGCGCGCACCATGGGCGCCGCCGTACATATGTTGCCCTCGCGACCTGCAGATATCGAGGATGACGGTGAGTTCCACTACGCGGTACTGGGGCCTAAGACCGCATCGGAATCCGGGAAACCAAGCGCCGAAGCGAAGCGTTACATTGACGAGACCACGGCCGCGGATCGTCCGCGCGCGTTGAACCGGAATGCCGTGGTGCTGGCGGTGCCGTCGAAGGATGGCATCGACCTTGCGCGCGAGCGCGTGCGTGACATGCTTGCCTGGGAGCAGGTACGCGAGATGCTGAAAAGCCGTGAAGATGTGGACACGGTACGGCTCGCGCAACTGGAAATGAACCTCAAGGCGGCGCGTAGCGAGATGGCGTCGCACATTGTCATGGCTTATTGCATCGTAGTAACCGTGAATGATGCTAACGACGTGGCGGCATTTCGGCTCAACGTCGATAACGAACCGTTTTTCGTCAAGATTGTTGGCGACAAGCGCGCACGCGTTGAGAGCGCCGCGATCAATGCCGAGGCGCTCTTGCCGGGCGGTCCATTCAATTTATGGCAAGCGGGCGAGAAGTCACGCTATGTGAAAGATCTGGTCGGTGCGTTTGCGTCGACCGCACGTCTTCCAAAAATGCTCAACCGCCAGGCGATCCTCGACACCCTGTTGCGCGGCTGCGAGGCCGGCGATTTTGTCCTCCAGGTCACCCGCGCGGACAAGTCGCAGCGCACGTTCTGGAGAATGCGGCCCGATGATCACGCTCTCGGCGAGCCCAGTCTAGAAGTGGTATTGCCCGAAGCGGCAATGCTGGTGGAAATTGAGCCGGGACTGCTTGCGCCAAATGTCTTGCCGGAACTCTGGAAGGCGGAAGCGCTAGTGCTTGGCGTCTTGTGCTCGTACTTCTCCGGCAAGCATTACATCCAGATAGACAAAGGCGGATATAAAGAACCGATGTCGATTCCCGGTGCGTCGCGAGAAACCGTCAAACAATCTGTGAGCGCGGTAGTAAAGGCGGGACGGGTATGGCTGGTCACGCCGGCAATGAGCGTAATGGGTGAAGACGTGCCGGTGAGTCTGCTGACGGACGGCGCCATCTTGTATCCGCCGCCCGCGCCGATTTCCGCAACGGATTTGCTGCCCGACACCCTCCCGGCCGCATGGGCAAAGTCGCCAACGACTGCGCATTTAATTCATGCCGCACTGTCCACAAAGCTAGGCAAACCACTTCCGTGGACAACGGTTAAGAGCGCGTTAGACAATGGATTTCGACTTGGGCTTCTTGAACGTACTCTGCTCTCAAAAGAATGGCCAACAGATCTTGGCGGTGCATCCGGCGTGGAGATCGTGCCTAGCAAGCATGAGAAGGGAATAGAAAGCACAAGCTCTACCTATGGCACGAAGGTTGCTGCCGCAGAACTCGAGACTAACGAGATACAAGATCTGGCCGACTGTGTTGCCGACATTAAAAAAGCGGCCGCTGGCCAGCAGTTGCGATTCAAAGTATCAGTCGAACTTGGTGACAACGCTACGGTGCCACAGGGCGTCCTTGACCAAGTCAATGCGCTGCTTGCAAAGATAAAGGTGGGTTGGAAGCTTGGTTAAGCGACGTGCCTTCCGACTTTGAGCTTAAAGACCGAGATTAGCGCATGGTCATTGAATCGGCTGCCCGGTCGAGTGGCCGCGGGATTCAGCTCCAGCACCTGCCCAGGAAAGGGCCGCCGGAATCCGCCTACCCCGCAACTACCCCACAGCGGTGCCCCGGAGCTGTAGTAGCCGCCCCAGACGGCGCCGCTTGACTGCCGCGCCGTTACCCGAACCACGCTGACTTGACGCGCGCGTCGGCGGAACGCCCCGCATCGTGGTCGATGTGCTGCGTTGCCGCGCTCAGCTGGCTCCATGCGTTGCCGTTCGTCGCGACCAACTCGATCGCGTTGATCTGCCCGACCCGGAAGATCTACACAGTGCAATCGGCTGTGGCGCCCGATGTCGGTTGTGCCAGGCGCTACCCGATGAAAGTCGAGGCAGGGGAAGTGTTGCTACAGATTTGAGCCTAAAGGTTTCCAGCGCCACCATTCCATTGTCAAAATAGGCAAGACGATCGGCCGCTAAACCAGCATCTGTGCGGATAAAGGCAAACTAAATCTTGCGAATTGTCGATGGCTTCAACCGCCGACGGCCGGTTCGCCTATCGCGTCGATCTCGGCGAGCACGCGCGCAGGCAGAAGATCGTTCATGCACTTGAAATGCGAGAGCGGGCACTCGCGCGCGAAACAGGGGCTGCACTCGATCTCGAGGTTGACGATGCGCGCCAATCCAGGTTGCGACGACAGCGATAGCGGCGGGGTGTGCTCGGGACTGGAAGATCCATACAGCGCGACGAGCGGCTTTCCCAGCGCGGCGGCGACGTGCATCAGACCGGAGTCGTTGCTTACCACCAGCTTGGCGCAGGCGATGAGGTCGATCGCGGCGGCGAGGTCGGTCTTGCCGCACAGGTTCTCGCAGGCGCCGCCCGACTGCGCGCGGATTGCCTCGCCCAGTTCCGCGTCCTTGGCCGAACCGATCAGCCAGACGGCGTAGTTGCGTTTGGCCAACTCGCGTGCGAGCGCGGCGAAATGCCGCGCCGGCCAGCGCTTGGCCGGGCCGTACTCCGCCCCGGGGCAGAACGCGGCAATCGTGCGCGAGCGGTCCAGGTTCAGGCGCGAGGTGGTGCGCGCGGTGTTGACCGGATCGACTTCGAGCCGCACCGCGGGCAGCGGACGCTGCAATTCCGCGCCCGGCTTTTCCGCGAGCTGGGCGTAGCGCTCGGCCATCAGCGGCAGCGTCCCCTGGTCGAGCTTATGCACCAGGTTTAACAGGCCGTAGCGCGACTCGCCGACGTAGCCGGCGCGCAGCGGAACGTCGGCGAAAAAGGGTATCAGCGCCGACTTGAAGCTGTTGGGTAGGACAACGGCCTGGTCGTAGCGTCGCTGCGCCAGTTCGCGTGCTAGCTTCCAGCGCGCGCGCAGCTTCAGCTCGCGGTGCGCGAACGGCGACGCGATGACCTCGCTTATTTCGGGCATGCGCGCTAGCAGCGGGCCGCACCAGGGCGGCGCCAGCGCATCGATGCTGACGCGGCCAAGCTTGTCATGCAGGCGTCGCAACAGCGGTTGGGCAAGCAGCGTGTCGCCGATCCAGGATGGGGCGACGATAAGAATGCGCGGCATGGGGTGAGACGCGAGAAGCAAGGAGGGCGGGAGAGGGCGCCTTGTTCTCCCGGCCCCTCACGGCTCATTCCGAACGCGGTTCAGTGCCCTTTTGGCGGCGCGCCTAGGTACACGTAGCGCGTGCCGCAGTAAGGACAGAGCAGTTCGCCCGCTTTTGCCACGTCGAGGAACACGCGCGGATGCATGTTCCATACCGGGGTGGAGGGCGTGGGGCAATGCAGCGGCAGGTCCCGCTCCGTGACCTCGACGGTGCGCTGTTGTTGCTGTGCAGTGGCGGACATCAGCGTTTCCCTTTTCTTGCGGGCTTGGCCGCGACAGGTTTGGCCTTGCCTGCTGCGGCTGTGGACTTGGCCGCTTTAGGTTTGCCTGCGGCCATCTTAGACTTGCCTGCGGCCGTTTTAGGCTTGCCTGCGGCAACGGGTGCAAGCCAGTCGCTGTGACGCTTGTCCCGGCCGTTGACCACTTCGAAGAATGCCTTTTGCAGCTTGCGCGTAACCGGGCCGCAGCGGCCGGCGCCGATCTTGCGCCCGTCGACTTCGCGGATAGGCGTGATTTCGGCCGCGGTGCCGGTGAAGAAGGCCTCGTCGGCGATGTACAGGTCGTCGCGGGTGATGCGCCGCGGCGTGACCGTGTAGCCCAGGTCGGCGGCGAGCGCGATCACGCTGTCGCGGGTGATGCCCATCAGCGCCGAGGTCAGCTCCGGTTCGTAAATGCAGCCATTCTTGACCATGAACAGGTTCTCGCCCGCGCCTTCGGCGACGAAACCGTCGACGTCGAGCAGCAGGCCCTCGTCGTAGCCGTGGTCGAGCGCTTCCTGGCTTGCCAGGATGGAGTTGGCGTAGGTGCCCGAATACTTGGCGCGGCACATCGACACGTTCACATGGTGGCGCGCGAACGACGAGGTCTTGACGCGGATGCCCTTCTCCAGGGCTTCGGCGCCGAGGTACGCGCCCCAGGGCCAGGCGGCGATGGCGACGTGAACCGACGCCCCTTTGGGGGAAACCCCCATTTTCTCCGAACCGTAGAAGACGATCGGGCGCAGGTAGCATTCCGCAAGCTTGTTCGCGCGCACCACTTCCTTGTGCGCTTCGATGAGCGTCTGCTTGCTGTAGGGGATTTTCATCATGTAGATGTGCGCCGAGTTGTACAGGCGGTCGATATGCTCTTTCAGGCGGAACACGGCGGTGCCATCGACGGTGTTGTAGGCGCGCAGGCCCTCGAACATCGCCAGCCCGTAGTGCAGCGAGTGGGTGAGCACGTGGGTGGTAGCCGAGCGCCAGGGCACCAGCTTGCCGTCGTACCAAATGTATCCGTTGCGGTCGGCCATCGACATTATTGCCAGCTCCTTCAAAGCAAGTCGGAAAATGCTATTTTAACGGAAAGCAGCCGGCTTGACCGTGCTTCCCATCCACGAGGCGGGGCACCTGCTGTTCATTCCCTTAGGCCGCTTCATGACCGTACTCGGTGGGAGCCTGCTCCAGGTGTTGCTGCCGCTCGTCCTGATGGCCTCGTTCATGTTCGGGTTCGGCGGCAGCCGGCGCGACAACTTCGCCGCCTCGCTCATGCTGTGGTGGGCCGCCGTGTCCATCATCGACATCGTGCCCTACATCTGGGACGCTTTCGACGCGAAGATGATGCTGCTCGGCGGCAAAACCGGCGCCGAGTCCGACGGCCACGACTGGCAGAACATCCTCGGCGACCTGGGGCTGATCAAGCAGGCGCATCTGATCGCAGGCATTGCGCACAAGCCGGGCCTGGCTGCGATGCTCGCCGCCTACGTCTGTGGCGCGGCGCGGCTCTACTTCCAGTTCAGGAATCGCGACGGCGGTGCCATCGAGGAAGAAAGCTAGGTACGGCTATTCGGGAAAACAAACTTCGGATTGGGGAATCGTCGCTCAACGCCTGCTAGCGACCCTTTCCAGTCACTTGCCCGTGAGCCTTTTGACCAACGCTGTGCCGGCCAGAAGCTCAAATTGCGCTTCAAGTCTAATGATCCGCTCAGTCAAATTCTCAATCTTGGCCTGTTGCAGCTTGATCGCTTCGTTCTGTCGAGTTACCTTGTCCTCAAGCTTGATCATCGCGGTCAAAGCAGCCCACACGCGCTCCGTAACGCCCATCAGTTACCCTTTCGGCTGTTTGCCGCGGCCTTGGCTTCCATTGCAGTGATACGTTTATTACTGGCATCAATGAACGCCAAGGCATCGTCAATGGAATTGGACGCCCGGTTGGCCGCCGCCTTCGCTGCATCCGCCAATGCGCCGAGTTCTTCGTTGGCTTCGGCCGACTGGTAGGCTGTGGCGCCGCGCCGCATTAACTCCGATATCGGTAAGCCAAGCTTCTTAGCCTTGGCAGTTATCGCCTTTTTCTCCTGGGGCGTAGCCTGGACGACGATTCGCTTGATTGCGGCAGCCATGATTGGATCTCCAAAAAAGTTCATTATGTACATGGACAGTATATGTACATTACCACCCTTGTCAAGTCGCCTTAATGTCGATGCCGTCGCCGGGTCGCCGCCGCCGTTGACAAGTGGTGTCAATAATCGAGTTCACGGCGCGCCGGTAACTGACCGTGCATCCGAGTCGAACATCGCGGGTTCTGGTGAAACAGCTTCGGCGATGCGGGAAACGAGTTGGTTCAACCAGCCCGCAGGCTCGCCACGCCGTCCCAATCGGCTCCGGGAGGCTGGTGGCCAAAGCGCTCGCAGCGTTCGACATAGATCCGCGACGGCTGGTCCGCGGAATTCGCGTCCAGCGCTTCGCGAAATGACTTGGCTGCGCGTGACCACTGCCGCAGCCGATACTGCCTGATGCCCTCGGCGAACGCCGGCAGCACGATCTCGCCGCGCGGAAAGCTTTCCTCCGTATGATGGTCCAGTACCTCGTAGACCGTGACCGGATGGTTCATACCCGGCATCCTGACGATGTCGATTTCGCGCAGCCGCACACTGCGCCGGAGCCGGCTTGCCGTGGTGTCGCAGATGAGGATACCGGCACCGTAGAACTTGGTCGCCGCCTCCAGTCTCTCCGCCAGGTTCACCTTTTCGCCGATCACGGTGTAATCGAGGCGCCGCGGCGAACCGATGTTTCCCGCGACCACCCGGCCGGTGCCGATGCCCACGCCTATGCGGATCGGCGCATGCTTCGCCGCCACCCTGCGCGCGTTCAGCTCGCCCAGGGCGCTCATCATTTTGGTGCCGACCGCGACTGCGCTGTCCACGTCGTCTTCGCCCGGAAACACCGAGCCGAACACCGCCATGATCATGTCGCCGATGAACTTGTCCAGTATGCCGTTGTGCGCGTACACCACGTCGACCATGCAACCGAAATACTGGTTCAGCATGGACACGGTTTCGCGCGCTCCCAGCTTCTCCGTCATCGCGCTGAAGCCGCGGATATCGGAAAACAGCACGCTGACTTCGCGGTCGACGCCATCGAGCATCTCGCCGTCGTTTTCCAGGACTTTTTCCACCACCGCATGGCTCAGGTAGCGCGACATCGTGCTTCTCAGCCGCTTCTCCCTGGTCACGTCCTCGATCACCACGAGAAATCCAATCGGCTGGTTGTGCGCGTTGCGCAAGGACAGCGTGGTGACATTGACCGACACGGCAGGGCCGTGATCCAGGACCAGCTCCGTATCCATCGCGATGACGGTCTTGCCGCTGCCGCCGACCTGGCGCAGCGCGCCCAAGAGCCATGGATTCCTGCTTCCCAGGGTTTCGCCCGCCGATTTTCCGATCAATCGGTCCTCCGGGCAGCGCAGGATCCTTGACGCCGACTCGTTCGCCTTGAGGATGGTGCCGGCCGTGTCCAGGGTCAGCACGCCGTTGCTCATGCTGCGCAGGATGTCCTCGTTGTAGCTGCGCGCCTCGCTTACCTGTTCGAACAACATGGCGTTTTCGATCGACACGGCGGCCTGCGCCCCGAGCGCCGCGAGCCGCCGCGCGTCCGTCTGCGTGAAGGGCCCGCGCCGCTTGTTCAGGACTTCGATGACGCCGACCTTGTTGCCGTTCTTGGTGGTCAAAGGCACGAGCAGCATGTTATGCGTGCGAAAGCCGGTGCGCCGGTCCACCTCCGGGTTGAAGCGCGCATCGGTTTGGGCATCGGCGATGCTGATCGGAACGTTGCGCCTGAAGCACTCTCCCGAGAGTCCCGAATCCACCGCAATGCGGATCGCGCCTCCGACGACGCCGCCGGCGACGCGCGAGTAGAGTTCACGCCGGCGCGGGTCATACAGGAACAGCGATCCCCGTTCCGCGTCGAGCAGGCGCGTCGACGCGTCGACGATCATCTCCAGCAACGGATTGATGTGAATTTCCGAGGCGATCGCGCTGCCGACTTCCAGGAGCAGCGCCTCCTCGCGCTGCGCGCGCTCGAAGTTCTCATGCAACTGCGCGTTTCCCAGCGCGGCGGACGCCTGCAGCGACAGCGCCTCGAGCAGCCTCTGGTCGTCCAGATCGAAAGCGCCGGCGCGCTTGTTCAGCGCCTGGGTAATGCCGATCACATCGCCGCCCTTGTTCTTGATTGGCACGCACAGCATGTTTCGGGTGACGTAGCCGGTCTTCTCGTCGATGTCGCGGTTGAAGCGCGCGTCCGCGTAGGCGTCTACGATGATTTCGGCCTTCCCGGACGCGAACACCGCGCCGGCCACGCCCAGTCGGCTGGGGAAGCGCACTTCGCCCACGACACTGTCCTGCATCACGCGCGAAAACAATTCTTGCGTGTCCGGATCGTACAGAAACAGCGAACTGCGCTCGGCGTTGAGCGTTTCGCTCACCACTTCCATCAGCCGCGGGAACAGCACGTCCAGCGAAAGCGTGTCATAGACCCGATTGCCGATGTCGATCAGCGCGGAGGCGCGTCGAACGAATTCGGTGACCCGAAAAAAAAGCTGCGCCCTCTCGCCTTCCGAAAGCCGGTGCAGAAGTTTTTCGATGTCGGCCTGGTGCAGCCGGTGCTCGACGATGTCGCGGACCGTTTCTGAATTGATTTGCATGGATTCCACTCCCCCGACCCGGACTCTACGCCGACATTTTAGTACTACGCAAATCCCGCGCGAAAAAGATATGCATGTGCAATTATATTTCCGCCTCGCCTGGGGACTTGCCTTCGATTAACGGCTGCCTTCGCGCTCGGCTGATCCGGCTGAGGCCGGTACCAGGCCGGCCTCAGGCAGCAGGTCATAGAGTTCCGGGCCGCTCGCGCTGCGGCGTGCACGCCATAGGTTCTGAGGCACGAGCTTGCCGTTCGCCCCTATCCAGTCGGCGGTCGCTTCTCCAACCGCGTCAGCGCCCATTCTCCGGCCAATCGCGTTTACGTCGCCGAGCATCGCAAACCGGATCTGCCCCGCCTTGACCATCCGGGCGAGCTTCTCTGGGGTCACGGCGGGATCGAGTCCATGATACCCGCCTCTCGCCATCACGTTCTCGCCTGTGTGGATGATGATCGGGGCGGCGAGCTGCGTGGTCGAGGTCGCGAGCAGGTAGTGTTCGCCCCTGCGGTTGGCTTGCAGGAATCCAACAAGCTTCGATGTGTCTATCGACTGGCCAAACCTGCCGCGGACGCGCGCGCCGGCGTTGCGGACAACGGGATCGAGCCGATACAAGTCGGCGGAAGGAAGCACGCCGTGACCCGCGACGAGCACACTGCTCAGCGCCCACGCCAGCGGAACTGCGAGCAGCGCCAGGAGACCCAATCCAAGGGCGGCCGGGACAAGTACATGAGTGCTCCAGCTTGAAACCTGTCTATACAAATTGGGGAGCAAGCCGGCGATGGCAACGAGGGTTCCGACGACGAGCGCGACATGCAGCCAGCTCAGCCAATCGCCCGGCGGTTTTTGCAGGTCATCGAAGGTCCAACCGAGGGCGTTGACCTCGATATAGAGCTGCCATGCGGCAGTCAGCAGCAGCGTTGCGGGAAGCAGGATGGCGCGTGAACCTTTCTGGCGGTAATGACCCCACAAGCTCACCACGCCGATACCGGCAAGGGCGGCCAGCGCGGGCGCCATGGTCGAAAGGTAGTAGAAATGCATGATGCCACCCGCATAGCTGTAAACCAATGCGTAGTTGACGATCCAGCACAACCAGAAAAGCAAAGCCAGATGCGTTGGCGCAAGCGGTCTGCGGAACCTGTTTTTGGGTGCGCCGAGCACGATCGCCATGACCGCGAACGGTAACGGCCAACCCACTTGGGCAAGCAGTTGACCGTCGGCAAATCGAAGCGGCCCCGCCGGGGCGTGCACGAAGAGTCGCAGCACCGCGCTGGGAGGCCGTGCGACTCCACCTGGGCCGGCAGCGGCTGGCGCTGCCGCAGTCAGAGACTGTGCGCCCGTCGGTTCATTCTGCGCAGTCGCAGGCGGTTTTACCCGCGAAACAAACCGCCCGATGCCATTATGGCCGACCAAGAGTTCCAGCATGGAGTTCTGACTGCTGCCGCCGACGAACGGCCGGTGGTCCGCCGGAGTCAGTTCGTAAGCGAGCACCCAGGGTAGGGCGGTTACCATCAGAACAACAGCCGCCAACATCAAGTCGACCAGACGCTGCTGCCAGCGCTTGGGCGCGCTCACGAAATAGACCAAAACCATGGTCGGGAGCACGATGAAAGCCGCCAGCATCTTGATGTTGAATGCAAGGCCGATCAGGGCCATGGATAGCGTCAGCGCGCGCCGACTGCCCTCTTCAGCCGCCTTCATCAGTGCCCAAGCCGCAAGGAGGAGGGCCAGCAGCAGGCAGCTATCGATATTGTTCGTGCGATTGACTGCAACGCACACCGGCATGAGGGCGAGAAACAGCGCTGCCAGCAGGGCCGCCGATACGCTGAAACGGCGCCGCACGAGATGAAACATGATCCACACCGAGGCCACGCCTTCCAAGACTTGGGGCAGCAGGACGCTCAGGGGATGGAAGCCGAATAATTTGACGCTGGCGACCTGAATCCAAAGTGCGATCGGGGGCTTGTCGACGGAGATAAATCCGTCCGGGTCGAAGGCGGTGTAGAAGAAGTTGTGCCAGTTGGCCGCCATGCTGCGGACGGCGGCGGTGTAGTACTCGGCGCCCCATCCGTTTTGCTCGAGACCCCACATTCGCAGCGTCAGCGCGAGCAGGAGGATGGCAAGCAGCGCCGTGGCCTCCAAACGTCGGCCGGACAAGCCTACATTCATGGCCGGTGTTTGGACGGGAGGCAGGTCAGGCGTATCGATGGTCGTGCTCGTGATGTCTAGTGAATTTCACTTACCGCCAGCTGCAACACAGGTAGCAAAAAAAGTTTGTACAAAAAATTTCCGAATAGGGACTGGGTTACGGTCGGTTACAGAAACGCTGTGCGAGACGGTGCTTCGCGGCGTTACTGGTCACATGATAGCGCCAATCTCCAGACGGATCGCCCTTCCTCGATGCTATCTCGGGGGACGAAGCCTTTACGCCTCTACGAGGTAGTTTGTGGGCTGCAATCCAGACCGGGCGCCACGCGGCGGGGTCTACCGGCCGCGCAACGCACGCGGAAGTGCGCTGTATCAATGCTGCACTGCGAAACGCCCCCGAGCCGGGGGGCGAGGGAACAGCAGTTGCGCCGCCCCTCTGCTTGTCGTAGATTGCCTTGTAGTTAACCAATAATACCGCTCAAAATCCCGGCCATTTGCTGTAAAGGAGGGGTCTGGAGTGAACATAACCGCCCTATGCGCAATCCGGGAACCATAACAGGTTCATTGCGCATGCATCGGCCCGAGTAATCAGGGGTGCTCAGCGGATTGATTTTCCTATCGCTTGGCATCTAGTTCTTTCTAGTTCTTATATGTGGCGGTACCATATTGCCGAGGCAGGCGTACAGGCTACCTCCCGCACACAATGACTTTAAGAGGCTCTCGCTTGAGTCGAAGGAAAGACGACATGAACGAAGTCAACTATATCGATACGACGCTCCGCGATGGCCAGATGAGCCTCTGGGCGACGGGAATGAGAACCGACATGATATTGCCCATCGCCGCGACGATGGACCAGGCGGGGTTTGCCGCAATCGAGATTATGGCTACGGGTTTCGAGAAGAAGATGGTTCGCGAACTGCGAGAGGATCCCTGGGAACGAATCGATCTGGTTCGACGGCGCATTCAAAAAACGCCGCTGCGCATGATCCGAGGTCGGTATATGGCCGCCTTTCACATAACTCCCCGTTCGATCGAGGATCTCTGGTACGAGAGACTCGTGGCTCATGGGATTCGTCAAGTCCGGATATCCGATTCCTCGAATACTGCCGCCGGCTGGCGTGAACAGGTGCGCTATGCCCGCAGTGTGGGAATCGACCCCATAGTCAATCTGATTTTCTCGATTTCTCCCAAACATACGGACGAATACTATGCTCAGAAGGCACGCGACGCCGCTAAGCTGGACGTTTACCGGATCTGCCTGAAAGATCCTGGCGGGTTGCTCACACCTGAACGCATCAAGACACTGGTACCGGTAGTTCTCGGAAACACCAAGAGCATTCCCGTCGAGCTACACACGCATTGCAACACAGGACTCGGCCCACTGAGTACCCTGGAGGCTATCAAGCTGGGGATCAGGTACGTCAACGCTGCCATCCCGCCGTTGTCGGATTCATCGTCGAATCCATCCCTGTTCAACGTCATCAAGAACGCGCGCGCCTTTGGCTACACCTCGACGGTCGATGACGAGTTCCTCAAACCAGTCGAGCAGCATTTCACTTCCATTGCCAAGCGGGAAGGCCTACCCATCGGCGCGCCAGCGCAATACGACTGCAGTCTATATGTTCACCAGGTGCCCGGTGGAATGGTGTCGAACCTGCGACACCAGCTATCGACCTCCGGGCTCGCCGGAAAGATCGACGCTGTCCTGGAGGAGATCGGCAAGGTGCGCGCGGATTTTGGCTATCCCATAATGGTTACTCCTTATTCCCAGTTTGTGGGCGTGCAGGCGACCATGAACGTCATCTCGGGCGAGCGTTACAAGCTAGTCTCGGACGAAGTCATCCAGTACGCCCTCGGATTTTGGGGAGAAGAAGAATGTTCCTCGATAGTTCCCAATGTCAGGGATCGGATACTCGACAGGCACCGAGCCAGGGAACTTGCGCAGTGGCAGCCTCCGCAGCCTAATTTGAACGAGGTGCGGCGGGAATACGGAGGAGCGGGTGTTTCCGACGACGAAATGCTGTTGCGCTATTTCGCGGGCGAAGATCAGGTGGCCGCCATGCGGGCGGCGGGTCCGTCGAAGAAACATGACGGCACGGGACACAGCCTGGTGAGTTTGATCGAGGAGCTGACCAAGCGGACGAAGTTTAATTACATCCAGGTCCAAAAAGGCGCAATGTCACTAACGCTTCAGGGCAGGCGTGACGGGTCGTACGGACGTTGAGCAGCGCATTTGCGCTGAGCTAATTTTGGAAGAGGACACAATGAGAAAAAGGAAACCAATCCGCTCCGACATGGGATGGAGCACATTAGACCGCATCGTCGTGTGCGGTCTGGATCTGCCCAACGAAATCCTGGGCAAGGTGAGCCTGGGCGATATGGCGTGGCTGGAAATCAAGGGGTCGCTACCTAGCCCACAGCAGTCGGCTATCTTCAACGCCATGCTGGTGACTCTGGTCAAGCACGGCATGACGCCGATGGCGATCGCCACGCGCCTGACCTATCTTTAACCAATAATACCGTTCGAATTCCCGGCCATTTGCTGTAAAGGAGGAGTCTGGAGTGAACATAACCGCCATATGCACACTCATGCAGCCAAAACAGGTTCACTGCGCATGCATCGGCCCGCGAATTTAGGGGTGCCCAGCGGATCGATTCTATTATCGCCTATCGCTTTTTCTCAAGAACGTCATGGGGGAGATGGAGATCCAGGCGGTGATCCCCGATGGGTTCGACCTGGCCGACTATCTCGCCGAGGTGCAGCAGGCCGTTTAGTTGCCGACTGCTCAGTAATCCGGCAGACTCCTGGGCAAGGGCACCAGGCAACGGTCGATGGGGTGGGCAGGAAGTCTCATTAAATCTAATAGGAGTCGATATGGCTGAATCGCATACCGGGCATGAGCGGATGGAGCGCATGCTGAACGAGATCGGGGATCGTGACCTCTATCAAGAGCTTTTGAATTTGCGCGATGAGCAGCGCAAGACAAAAGAAAAAGCCGTTTGGCTCATCAAAGGTAAAGAGTTGCCGGTGGAGGTTAACCGGCAAGGGATGATGCGCTGGTATATGCATCCACTCCTAAAGGCTCCGTGCATCAATACCTTGATGATTTTTGCGCAGGAGATCCCACCAGGAAGCCGCAGCGGGCGCCTGCAACATCCGGGCAACGCGGTGATGTATATCCTGGAGGGGCACGGATATACGATGATGGATGGTCAAAAACATCATTGGGCGAAGGGCGACGTCGTGCAGATCCCGTTGCGGGTAAAGGGCGTGGTCATCCAGCATTTCAATACCGATTTGGACAAACCGGCACGATTTGTATGCTGCGAACCTAACACGACGATGTCGGTGGGCGTCGATCGGGGAAGCGGCTGGGAGCAATTGGAGGTTGCGCCGGAATACAAGGGTTAGTTTGTGGTTTCAGGCTGCGGCGTCGGCTCGGCACTAGGAGATTGATATGGCGGAAGAGGTCGGTAATCGCATGCGGGAGCGGGAGGCGATGCCCGGTTCAGAGTACGAGAAATGCGTAGCGCAGCGCCAAGAGTTCCTGCAGAAGGGGATTTCCGGCGACATCGTCATCAAGGAATCGGCACGCGACTGGGACGTGTCCCGACAGGGGCATATCAAGTTCTACCTTCTTGCCGGAATATTTCCGGAGACGGCGCTGCAGGACTGGTATGTATTCGTGCACGACATCAAGAAGCAGTCGGGGAAGCACCGCCATCAGGGGGGTCTCGTGCTCTACGTGATTGAAGGCAGGGGCGCCACCGAGGTGAATGGCGAGATGGTCGAATGGGAGGAGGGGGATTGCATTTTATTGCCGCTCAGTCCGCAAGGGGTAGAGCATGTGCATTTCAACCGGGGAGATACTCCCGCCAGGTGGCTGGCGCTCATCTACGAGCCGGATTTCGATCATCTGGCGAGTGAGTTGACGCAATCCCAGGTATCTCCCGATTTTCAATCCAAATACGGCGGCTAGGGAGGACGATATGACCGAAATGGAGCGTGTGCGTGTGCATGAACGGGAGACAATGCCGGGCGCCGACTATGAGCGGGTATATTCTCGTCGGGCCGCGTTCATTGAGCTTGGCAAAAACGGCGTTGTCGTCATCAAGGAGTCTGATCGCGATTGGGAGATTGCGCGCCAAGGGCATCTGAAGTTTTATCTCCTGCCCTGGGCCTATCCGGAGACCGTGCTCCACAACTGGTATGTATTCGTTCACGATGTCCGAAAAGAAACGGGAAAGCATCGTCATCAAGGGGGACTGGTCCTTTTCGTGGTTTCCGGAAAAGGGGCAACCGAAGTCAACGGCGAGATCGTTGAATGGGAAGAGGGTGATTGCATTTTATTGCCGCTTAGTCCGGAAGGGGTGGAGCACGTGCATTTCAACCGCGGAGATACGCCTGCCATGTGGCTCGCATTTATCTACCGCCCCATGTTCGATCACGTCGCGAGCGAGCTCACTCAGACCAAGGTTTCGCCGCAGTTCGAGCAGATGACGGGAAGCCGTTGATGCCCTACTTCCCCTGTTCCTTGCTCGAGCTGTGACGCTTGCGGATGGACGTTTGCCGCGCCGTTTGCCCGCATACACGGTGGGGGGGTCGGCGCTGGCTATCGAGCAGATCATCGGGCTGGTGCTGCCGTTGTGGGCTATTGAGGTGGGGTTTGCCCCCGATGCGTTGGGGCTCGTCTTGGCGCTGGGGTCGGTCGCGCCCCCGATCTTGTAGGCAGATCATGAACGTAAAGACGCGGCGCCGCGATGGGGTAAGGGCGGGAGCACCATGATCAAAGCGGCTCTCGCTATATTCGATGAAGGATGCCGCGTCAAGCCGGCCGGGAAGCTGTATCTCGTCATCGCCCTGCTCGGCGTACCGCTGACGCTATTCGAGATCTGGTTCGCGCTCCTCGGCTCAATGCAGCCTTTGACGCTGGCGGTGGTGTTCGTCGGTGTTTTGTATACCACCACTTTCTTGACCGTCTCCTCGACGCAAAAGAACCGTCATTTAACTCTTCTCGATCATGCATTGGCGGTGTTGAGCTTCGCTTGCAGTGTCTATTTTATTTTTCAGACGCCGCGCTACGTGGAATGGGTGGCGGGCATCAGCGAATTCACCGCCCTCGATCTGACCTCGGGCGCCGCCTTTTTTTTATTGACCTTGGAGTTGACGCGCCGTTGCGTCGGCTTCGGCTTGTCCGTCGTGGTGTACGCACTGCTGGCCTACCTGTTTTTCGGCCATCAACTGTCCGGCGTGCTGGCCCACCGGGAATTCACGCCGGCGTTTTTCATCGAACAGATGATCATCAGCATCAACGGCGGCATTTTCAGCGGCCCCATTCAGGTGGTGGCGGCATACGTGTTTTTGTTTATCTTATTCGGCAACTTTCTCGCGGAAACCGGGGGCGGGCGTTTCTTTTTTAACCTCGCGGCGCTGTTCGCCGGCCGCCGCGTGGGCGGCGTATCGAAAGTGGCGGTGGTGTCGAGCGGGTTGTTCGGCATGATCTCGGGCAGCCCCGCGGCCGATGTCATGGTGACCGGCTCGGTGAATATCCCGATCATGAAGAAAATGGGGTATTCCGCGGTTTTCGCCGGCGCGGTCGAGGCCGTGGCGTCCACCGGCGGCAGCCTGGTGCCGCCGGTGATGGGCGCGGTGGTATTCATGATGGCGGAGTTTACCGGCATTAAGTACGTGGACATCGCCAAATCGGTGGTGATCGTCTGCCTGCTCTATTACGCCTCGATTTATTTCCAGGTGCACCATCGCTCGGCGCGGTTAGGTATCTTAGGGTTGCCCAAGGAACAGATTCCGAGCATCGGGCGGGTGTGTCGCGATGGCTGGTTGTATGCGATCCCGTTCGCCTTGCTGATTTGGCTGTTACTGGCGGGTTATACGCCAGGTTACGCCGGCGCGCTGGCGGTATTGAGCATGATCGCCGTCAGTTGGCTGCGGCGCGAGACCCAAATCACGCCCCGGCGCTTTGTCGCCGTGTGCGTGAATGCCTGCTGCGCGTTGGGGCCGCTGATCGCGGCCGTGGCCGCGGCCGGCGTCGTCATGGGAGTATTAAACTTGACCGGCGTCACCGGCAAGGTGTCGTCGGTGATGCTCGCCATTACCGGCGGGAATCCGTTCTTCGCTTTGATTATCGCGATGATGATCACGGTCTTGCTGGGTATGGGCATGCCGGTGATCGCCGTGTACGCCATGGTGGCGGTATTGATCGCGCCGATGCTGGTGGAAATGGGCCTGCCCGTGTTCGAGGTTCACCTGTTTTTGGTTTATTATTCGGTGCTGTCCGCGATTACCCCTCCCGTGGCGATCGCGGCGTATGTGGCCAGCAGTATCGCCGAGGCATCCCCCATGGCGATCGGCTGGCAGGCGGTGCGCCTCGCCTCCGTCATTTTTATTATTCCTTTTATTTTCGTCTACGAGCCGGCGCTGTTGCTCAAAGGCGACTGGCGCCAAATTCTCTTGACCGCCGCCACCGCTTTTATCGGCGTCTATTTTTTCGCCCTCGGCGTGGAGGGTTGGTATAAAGGCGCCCTGGCTTGGTGGCATCGGGTATTATTGCTGGCCGCCGGATTATTCTCGGTCTATCCGGGGTGGCTTTTCAATATCGCCGGAATTATTCTCGGCGGCGGTTTGATTTTAACCCGGCATGGCGCCGGCTTGCCGCTCCCCGCCTGGGCCAGGAGAAACGGGACCATGAAATGAGCAGGTCTGAGCGAAGTTCTTAGAGGAGACAAGAACATGCGTTACCATTTTATGAAACTGACAGTGATCGGCCTTTTGTTGTGCGCGGGAACCGCCGACTTGCCCGCGGCGGATGACGACCGATCGCCGGTAAAAGCCACAGTGGCGGGCGCGTCCGCGCAAGGGATGTTTTCTTTAGTCGGGGAATCCATCAACGAGATGGTGCGGCGCGAATATCCCGGTTCATCGATCACCTATGAACCGGGCAACAACGCCGGCTCGTTTACACGTATGTTAAGAGGCGAGGTGCCGTTGTCCACCGGGCATTGCGATCTGGAAGTACAAGCTGCGCTTTCGGGCGAGGCGCCTTATACGCGCGCCTATTCCAAGGACGATTTCGGCGTGGTGGCGCGCGTCACCGACGGCTTGTTGCTGCATGTGTTCGCGCGCGCCGATTTTTTGGAAAAGTATAAGATCGATACGTTCGTGGACCTGGTGAAGAAGCGTGTTCCGGTCCGGGTCTCGGTTAATCAAAAGGGCAATCTGACCGTTTATAATCAGGCGCGCGCGATCTTCGACCACTATGGCGCCGCCGAGAAGGACATTCTCGCCTGGGGCGGCAATATTTTTTACATCCCCGACAATACCGCCATGGATTTAATGAAAGACGCCAAGCTGGACATGATCGTCACTTCATCGTTTCCGCCGGACCGTCGCTTCGTTGAGATGGCCACGAGCACAAAAATGTCCTTAATTCCGCTGGAACCGGAGGCCATCGATCGCATCGCGGCGAAATTGGGCACCAAAACCGGAGTAATCAAGGCAAACACCTACTCTTTCTGGCCGAAAGATTATTACGCCACTTCTACCGGGTGTTATCTCTCCGCCGGCAAGTCCGCTCCCGACGCGCTCACCTACAAAGTCGCCAAGGCCATCTATAATCACTTCAATTATTATCAAAGCGTGCACCCGGTGTTCAAGCGCTATCAGAAGGAGATGCTGGTGGATAAGGGCAATTACCAGCTGCATCCCGGTGCCGCGCGGTTTTATCGGGAAGTGGGATTACTGAAATGAACACTGTCGCAATCACCGATGAAGGAGTAACCGCCGTGTCCACCGCCGCCGCCGAGCTGGCCACCGGTCGGTATTACCGCGATCTCAACGAGTACCTCGAAACCCTGGAACGGGCCGGCAAGCTGATCCGCATCAAACAGCTCGTTTAACCAATAATACCGCTCAAATACCGCTCAAAATCCCGGCCGTTTGCCGTAAAGGAGGAGTCTGGAGTGAACATAAGCGCGATATGTGCACTTTGGGAACCAACACAGGTTCATTGCGCGTGCATCGGCCCGCGAATTTAGGGATGCCCAGCGGATTGATTCTCTTATCGCTGTCGAGGACATCCCCCAAGCACAGGCGGAAGACGCGGTCTTGAAGACCCGCTCTCGTAGGCCATGCGCCTACTCTACGCGTTTGGACTTGGTCTCGGAGCGCGGCAGGGAGCCCGGGGGAAGAATCTCAACCGGGAGCGTCAGCGTGGTGGCCGAGCGGATGTCCTGCTGGACGCGCTTCGCGAGCCCCGGGTAGTCGCCTGCGGCAACCTGCGGTTGCGCCTCGATCTTCACTAGCACCTCACCATTCTGGCGAACCAGCAAGTACTCCGTGTCCAGCCCCGGAACTGCGCGAACGAGGTTCTCGATGAGAGAGGGATACACGTTGACGCCCTTGACTATGAGCATGTCGTCCGTACGCGCACTCATGCCGCCGCGCAGGAGCGGGAGCGTGCGGCCGCAGTCGCAGTTTTCCCAGCTCAACCGCACGTAGTCGTTGAGCAGGAAGCGCACGGCTGGAATGCCGGTTCGTCCAAGCGCAGTAACGCAGAGGGTGCCGGACTCCCCCTCCGGGACGGGTTCGCGTGTCTCCTTGTTCAGCACTTCCATGATGAAATAGTCCACGTTGGCGTGGTCGGAGGGCTGCACCAGGTCCGACTGGGTCTTGCAGGTGAAGAACAGCGGTCCGCTGGTTTCGGTGGAGCCCATGATGTCGTGGACTTTCGCTCCCCAGGCTTGCTCCAGCGCCGACTTGGTGGCGGGCACACAGGCGCCCGGCTCGCCAGCCAGAGAGATTATCTTGACGCCGAGCGCCTTGGCGTCGATCGCGATCTGTCCGGCGACTTCGATCTGCCGCTGAGCGTAGGTGGGCGTAGCGCACAAGAACGCCGGCGCCGTTCCCGCCAGACGCTTCATCATGCCCAGCCAGGGCTGCGTGGGGAGCGGTCCCTTGGGCACGACTTGGCATCCCATCATCTCGGCGGCGTAGTGACACAACCAGAACCCAATGAAGGGGGGATAGCCAAAGGCAAAATATGCGCGCCAGCCCGGCCGGATGCCGTGGCCATATAGGGAACGCGCATAAAGGTACATGCCGTTCTCCCAGTCCTCCTTTGTCTCCGCCCACAACCTCGGCGCGCCCGCGGTCCCGGATGTCTGCCAGAGCTTCATCTGCTCGTGGGGCGGCACCGTGAACGCCGTGCCGAAAGGAGGCGTGGCGCGCTGGTCCCGCTCAAAGTCTTCTTTTTTGACGATAGGGAACTTCCGCAGGTCGTCCAGGGTTTTGACGGTGTCCGGGGTTACGCCCGCCTCAGCCCATAGCCTGGCGTAGAAGGGGCTGCTCTTGTTCACATAGCGAACGAGAGTTTTCAGCCGCTCGAGCTGAATCTCTTCGAGTCGCCGCCGAGGCAGCCTTTCCACGGGCGACCAGTGTTCGGGCGAATGCGGCCGGACGCGGTTCCCCTCTTCGGCCGGGTAATAGACCACGCGCCGGCCCGCCATGTGTTCTGTCCAGGCAAACTGCACCGCCTCAGTCATCGTTTCCATCCCTCACCACAGCGGGAGCTACGTACCGTGCTCCGCTAATTGAACGAGCGTTCGGCAAACCATAGCATCGGTCCTGGAGGTCGTCAAGCGCGAGGCCTCGGCAGAGAGGACCGGAGCATCAAAATTCGTGCAACGGTCGTAAATTAATTCAAACATACTGTGTCCATCAATGCCGCGCTCGGGATCGGGCGGCTCGTCGCGCCGCTGCGGGCGCATGTTGCGCAGTACCCACCATGCAGCCGGTTTCGCTACCAAAGACACTTTACGCGGAACAATTTCAGCGTGGCGTCGTCGGTGACGAGTGTTGCACCCTCGATGATCGCTTGCGCAGCGAGCATCCGATCGAATGGGTCACGATGCTCGATGTCGAACCCGCCTGCTTTGAGCGCATGCTGGAATGAGATGGCGAGGTGGCTGAAGCCGTCGGCGCTGATGAGTTCGTTGAATTTACGAACCGCGCTCTCGGCGCCAGGCAGCTTGCCTATACGATGTTTAGTCGCGATTTCCCAAGCGCTTGCCGCGCTGACGAGCACGGTATTGGCCTCATCGGTGATGGCAGTTGCGGCGCGTTTTGAAAGGCGCGGATCGTCTTTCCACCACCACAGCAGCGCGTGCGTATCGAGCAGAAGCTTCAACGGCCTTCCCAGGCGTTGAGCTCTGCATCGGGTAGCGGATCAAAGAAGGCGTCGTCGACGATGCCCTTTACGCGCCCCCGCTGGCGTTTCGGCGCTGCGGGGGCGAGCGGCAGCATGCGCGCATACGGCTTGCCCGCTTTGGCCAGAATGATTTCCTGGCCCGCGTGCGCCCGTTCCAGTAGTTTGGAAAATTGTGTTTTTGCTTCGTGTACGTTAACCAGCATGGAATAGCCCCTTCGAATCGATGATTCTTATTCTGACTTAGTCCATAGACTTAGTCAAGGGAAGCAGTTCCGACGGCTGTGCGCTGGTCACGGCCTAATCTCTCAGCTTGCCTGATTTCACGTGCGGCATGACCCCGGCGGATTGATTTACCTATTGCTCGCGCCCGCAGGACTGGTAGCGCCGGAGGCGAACACCTCTTGCCACAGCTCCAGCGTCGCATCGATGTATGGCTGCAGCGACCCCTGCTCGACGCGCGCGTACTGCGCGCCGTTCAGCCTCTCGGCGTGCTGCAACTTGCGGTATACGCGGTAGCCGTCGCGCACGCTCATGGCTGTCGCGAGCGGGATCAGCCCAAGCTCCCCCGCCATTTTCAGCAACGCGATATTACCCAGATTGCCGGTCAGTCGCGGATAGCGCTGCGCATGCGCTAGCACCAGGTACTGCACCATGAACTCTATGTCTATCATACCGCCGCGGTCGTGCTTCAGGTCGAACAGCTCGCTGCGGTTGGGGTGGGCGTCCGCCATCTGCTGCCGCATCGAGACGACCTCGCGCCGCAGCGCGTCCGGATCGCGGCTGCGGCGCAGGATGGCGCTGCGCTCGGCCTCGAACGCGGCGCCCACGGTGGCGTCGCCGGCGCAGTAGCGCGCCCGCGTCAACGCCTGGTGCTCCCACACCCAGGCGTGCTTTTCCTGGTACTCGCGAAACGCGTCCACCGAGCTCACCATCAGGCCACTCGCCCCGTTCGGCCGCAGGCGCAGGTCGGTCTCGAACAGCACGCCCGAGGAGGTTGCGCTGGTGAGCCAGGTATTGATGCGCTGCGCCAGACGCGAGTACAGCTCGGGCGCGCGCGCATCTGCATCGTCGTACAGGAAAATGATGTCCAGGTCCGAGGCGTAGCCCAGTTCCTTGCCGCCGAGTTTGCCGTAGGCGGCGATGGCGAAACGCGGCACCTCGCGGTGGCGCTTGCGCATCTGTTCCCAGCACAGTTCCAGCGTGATCGCGAGCATCAGGTCGGCGAGCGCCGAAAGATGGTCGGCCAGCACTTCCACGGTGAGCTGACCCGCGAGGTCCTGCGCCAGCAGGCGGAACACCTGGGCGTGATGCGCTTCGCGCAGTACGTTCATCAGCCGCTCCGCGTCGCCTTCGTGGCGCGAGAGCTGCGCGCGCAGGTTAGCGGCGAATTCCTCCCAGTCCGGCGCCGCGTAGAGCGTGCGCGCATCCAGCAGCTCATCGAGCAGCAGCGGATGGCGCGTGACATAGGCGGCGGCCCAACCCGAAGCGGCCAGGAGCTGCACCACCTTCTCCAGCGCCTGCGGGTATTCATGCAGCAGCGCCAGATACGCGCCGCGCCGGCTGATGGCGTCGAGCAGATCGAGCGCGCGCGCCAGCGCGGCTTCGGGTGCGCCGGCCTTGGCCGCGAGCTCGATGACATGCGGAACCAGGGCGTCGTAGCGCTCGAGGCTCGCCTGCGGCAGTTGCAGATAGCGCGGCGACGTGCGTGCCCCGGCGAGCCGCGCGAGCGCGGCGTCGGTATCGCTGAAGCCGAGGACGGAAAGCCGCTCGTGCGCCGCTTCCGCATCGAGCTGCCCCAGCCAAAGCGGCGTGCAGGAGTGCTCGGCTTGCACGGGGCCGGCGAACACGCCGTCGAACTGGCGCGACACCTGCTCGCGATGCGCATCGAGCCGGCTCATGAATGCGGCGTAATCTTCGAAGCCCATAGCCTTCGCGATCAGCGCCTGGTCTTCTCTCCCCGCGGGCAGTTCATGGGTCTGGGCGTCGTCCAGGTACTGCAGGCGATGTTCCAGCCGGCGCAGGAAATCGTAGGCCGCGCGCAGTTCGGCCACCGCCTGCGCCGGAAGCAGCCCTTTTTTCTGCAGTAGGGTCAGCACTTCCAGGGTCGGACGGGTCTGCAGCTCTGCGTCGCGCCCGCCGCGTATCAACTGGAATGCCTGGGCGATGAATTCTATTTCGCGTATGCCGCCCGGGCCGAGCTTGATGTGCCCGGCGAGGTCGCGCCGCGCGACCTCGGCGCGGATCTGCGCATGCAAGGAGCGCATTGCCGCGAACGCGCCGAAGTCGAGGTACTTGCGGAACACGAACGGCCGGGCGGCCGCGGCGAGTTCCCGCGCATGATCGCCGCAGACCGCGGCAACGCTCGCGTTGCCGCTCGTGGCAACAACTCGCGCCTTGATCCAGGCGTAGCGCTCCCATTCACGCCCCTCGGCGATGAAGTAGTTCTCCAGCGCATCGAAGCTGCAGGCGAGCGCTCCGGAATCGCCGTTGGGACGCAGGCGCATATCGACCCGGAATACCTGGCCATCCTCGGTGATGTCGGCAAGCGCGTTGATGAGTTTGCGCCCGAGTCGGGTGAAATATTCGTGATTGGACAGCGGCCGCGAGCCCGCGCCTCGGCATACGGTCTCGCCTTCCTCGGGATAAACGAAAATCAGGTCGATGTCGGAGGACACATTGAGTTCGCGCCCGCCCAGCTTACCCATGCCGACGACGATCAACTCCTGCCGCTTGCCGTTCGACATCGGCGTGCCGTGCTGCGCCTGCAGCCAGACGCCCAGGCGCTCGAGTGCGTAGCCGAGGCTCAGTTCGGCCAGGTCGCTCATGCTCACGACCACTTCGGCGAGCGCCGCGCGGCCGCTCAAATCGCGCAACAGCACGCGCAGCATGACCTGCTGGCGCAGCCGCCGCAGCGTGCGTTTCAGCTCCGCCTCGTCGCCGGCCGGTTGTGCCGCGAGAAATGCGCGCATGGCGCCGGCGTCGAACGGCTGGTCGATGGCCGCGAGCGCGGCCTGGAACAATTCCGGCCGCGCTTGCGCCAAGCGTTGGGCGTAGCGCGAACAATCCGGCACGCCTGGTGGAAACCCCTGATCTGGAGGCATCTATGTATGTTTTGCAGGTAAAATGACCGGTTACACTGTCTCTTTTTTTTGGCTCGCGCCTTCATTGTAGGGCTTTCGCCAAGACGCGCTCAACTAGGATGGGGAAATTCGCCTCCGGATGGTGCAACCAGACCAAACAGAAACTAGCGCTGCGCCGCCGGCAGAGGAGGATTTCTCGCCGCTGGCGGAGCTGGGGGTCGCGCCGGCGCGGCGCAGCCTGGTACGCCGGCTGTTGCGCATCGCCGGCATCGCCGCGCTGGTGGTCTATTTCGGCTTCGCCGCGGTGGTGCTGGCGCTGCGTTTCTGGATTCTGCCGCAGATCGAGGAACATCCGCAGGCTGTCGCCGAAGTCATTTCGCGCGGCATCGGCCAGCGCGTCAGCATCGGCAGCGTCGATTCGGGCTGGCAGCGCCTGCGCCCCTACCTCGCGCTGGCCGATGTGCGCTTGTACGACGGGCAAGGCCGCGTCGCGCTGTCGCTGCCCTCGGTGTCCTGCACCCTGTCGTGGGACTCGCTTGCTTTCGGCGCATTGCGCTTCGATTCGGTTTCGCTGGACAAACCCGATCTGAATATCCGCCGCGACAACGCGGGGACGCTCTACGTCGCCGGCGTCAGGCTCGACCCGGAAGCGGCGGGCGGCGGTTTCGCGAACTGGCTGCTGGCGCAGCGCGAAATCATCATCCGCGACGCCCAGGTTAGCTGGGAGGACCAGTTGCGCCAGGCGCCGCTGTTGTCTCTCGCCGACCTGAATTTCATCATGCGCAACCGCGGCAGCCATCATCGGTTCGCGCTGCGCGCGCAGCCCTCACGCGAGCTCGCCGCCGCGCTCGATATTCGCGGCGATCTGGAGGGCAGGACCTTCGAGCAGTTGCAGGCCTGGAACGGCAAGCTCTATGCCGAGCTCGCCTACGCCGACCTCGCGGCCTGGCGCGCGTGGATCGAATATCCGCTGGAGATCCAGCGCGGACAAGGAGGCTTGAGGCTGTGGCTGGGTTTTGCCGACAAGCGCCTGGAGGAAGCCACCGCCGACGTGGCACTCGGCAATATCGGCGCACGCCTCGCGCCCGAGCTGCCTCTGCTGGAAATGCGCTCGCTGCAAGGGCGCCTGTCGGCGAAGCGCTCGCAGGGCGGTTACCAGATTGCCGGCCAACAAGTGGCGCTGGAACTGCAATCCGGAGTGAGGCTGCCGCCGGCGCGCTTTGCCGTGCGATGGCGGCCCGGCGACGACAAGCGTGCCGAGCAGGGCGAGGTGCGCATCGATGCGCTCGAGCTGCAGCCGCTGGCGCTGTTGGGCGAGTACCTGGCCCTGCCGCCGTCGGTGCGCAAGCTACTGGCCGACGCTGCGCCTCAGGGCGGCGTTGCCGACGTGAACTTCGATTGGCACGGACCCTTGCCGAATCCGCAGCGCTACAACCTGCGCGGGCGTTTCGACCGTCTCGGCATGCGCGCTTACGCCGGTTTGCCCGGATTCTCCGGCATCAGCGGCAACATCGATGGCAACGAAAAGGGCGGCAGCGTGTTGCTCAATGCGGGTAAGTCGAGCGTGGATCTGCCGCGGGCATTTGCCGACCCGGCGCGCAATTTCGACACGCTCACCGCGCAACTCGCCTGGAGCCATGTGCAAGGCGAGTTGCAGCTCAAGCTGTCCAATATAGCCTTTGCCAACGCCGACCTGGCCGGAACGGCCTTCGGCAGCTACACCACCGCGGCCGGCGGCGCCGGCGTCATCGATCTCACGGCGCGGCTAAACCGCACCGACGCGCGTCATGTGGCGCGCTACATTCCTTTCATGAACAAGGTCGCGCTCGATTGGCTCGACCGCGCGCTGATCGGCGGGCGCGCGAACGAAGTCAGCCTGCGCCTGAAAGGCGACCTCAAGGACTTCCCGTTCCAGAGCGCGCGAGGCGGCGTGTTCCAGATAGCGGCGAAGGTGGTCGATGGCAGACTGCAGTACGCCGCGGGCTGGCCGGCGATCGAGGGCATCAATGCGCGACTGCATTTCGACGGCAAGCGCATGGAGGTGACGAGCAGCAAGGCGAGCGTGCTCGGCGCGAGGGTGACCAATGCGCACGTCGTCTTGCCGGACCTGTTTACGCCCGACCGGGTGCTCGCGGTAACCGGCCAGGCCGAAGGACCGACCGCCGAATTCCTGAAATTCATCGCGCAAAGCCCGGTGAACAACCTGACCGGCGGATTCACCGCGAACATGGGCGCGACGGGGAGCGGCAGGCTGCAACTCAAGCTCGACCTGCCGCTTGCGCGCCTGGCCGAGACCAAGGTGGCGGGCAGCTACCAGTTCAGCGCCAATCAGGTGAGCCTCGATGCGCGCTGGCCGCCGGTAACGCAGGCGAGCGGGCGCCTCGAATTCACCGACAGCGGCGTGAGCATGCGCGCGGTCAACGCGCAGTTTCTGGGCGGTCCGGTCACGCTGGCCATCGCCAACCAGCGCGACGGCAGTATCAGCGTGAATGCCCGCGGCACGCTCAATGCGGCGCTCCTGCAATCGGCGCTGGAGCAGCCGCTGCTGCGGCAGGTGAGCGGTACGAGCGCCTGGAACTCGAGCGTGAATTTTCGCAAGCGCGGCGCCACCATTTTGGTGGAATCCGGGCTGCAGGGGATAACTTCGACGCTGCCGGCGCCGCTCAACAAAGCGAGCGCCGATGTGCTGCCGCTGCGTTTCGAGCGCAGCGTCGTCGCCGAGGAGCAGGGCAGCGGCTGGACCGGGCCGCCGACGGCGGATCGCAGCACCCTGGATCTGGGCAAGGTCGTGCGCATGGAAATGCAGCGCCGCCGCGACGACGGAAAAATGGTGATCGAGCGCGGCGCCATCGGCATCAACGAGGCTCCCAGGCTGCCCGAAAAAGGTGTCGTCATAGGCGGCAACGCGCCTGAGCTCGATCTGGACCAATGGCTCCACGCGTTCAGCGGTTTGGGCAGCGCTCCGGCAGAGCTGTCTACGCTCAATCTCAAGGTCGGCGCGCTGGATGTGTACGGCAAGCGCATCAACGATGTCACCCTGCGCGCCGGTTTCCAGGGCAGCGACTGGCTCGCCAATATCAATGCGCGCGAACTCTCGGGCGACGTGCGCTGGCGCTCCCTGGGCAAGGGGCGGGTGAGCGCGCGGCTTTCGCATTTCACTTTTCCCGAGCCCACTCCCGGCAAATTGGCGGACGATACGCCGCCGAAGGAATTGCCCGGACTCGACATCGTCGCGGACAACCTGGTGGTGCGCGACAAGAAACTCGGGCGGCTGGAACTGGCGGCGGCAAACGAGGGGCGCGACTGGCGCATCGAGAAGCTGACGCTGACCACGCCCGAAAGCCAGTTGAGCGCCGATGGCCAGTGGCAGGGCGTCGCGGCGCAACAGCGCACCAGCGTGAACCTCAAGCTCGAAATAAGCGACGTGGGCAAATACCTGGAGCGCTTTGGCTATCCGGGCAGCATGCAGCGCGGCAGCGCGAAACTGCTGGGCAAACTCGCCTGGGCCGGCAACCCGCAGACCATCGATTACCCGAGTCTTGCCGGAGACCTGTCGCTGATTGCGGAAAAAGGGCAGTTTCTCAAGATCGAGCCGGGCATAGGCAAACTCCTGGGCATTCTCAGCCTGCAGGCGCTGCCGCGCCGCATCACGCTCGACTTCCGCGACATTTTCAGCGAGGGCTTCGCTTTCGATGCCATCACCGGCACCGCCGTGGTCGCGAAGGGAGTATTGCGCACGCAGGACTTCCTCATGCGCGGACCGTCGGCGCAGGTGGCGATGTCCGGAAACATCGATCTCGCCCAGGAAACGCAGGCGCTCAAGGTGCGCGTGGTGCCGAGCGTGGGCGACAGCCTGTCGGTGGCGGGGCTGATGCTCGCCCACCCGATCGCAGGGGTTGCGTCATTTCTGGCGCAGCGCCTGTTCAAGGACCCGCTGGGCCAGGCCTTCGCCTTCGAATATGCGGTGAGCGGCACCTGGGCCGATCCCAAGGTGGAGAAAGTGTCGCGCGGGCAGCAAGACGGCGCCGCGGGGGAAACGAAGTGAGCGCGGGGCCCGCCGGAACACCGGCCGGCATCATCCATCATCGACCGAACGACAGGAAGAGCATTCATGGCTGAAGGCAGGTTCAAGGTAGCGGCAGTGCAGATGGTGTCCGGGCCCGAGGTGCAGGCGAACCTGGCCGTTGCCGGCAAACTGATCGCGCAAGCGGCAGGCGAGGGCGCGCAACTGGTGGCACTGCCCGAGTATTTTTGCATCCTCGGCCTGCACGATGGCGACAAGGTGAGCGTGCGCGAAGCCGACGGGCACGGGCCGATACAGGACTTCCTCGCCGAGACCGCGGCGAAGAACAAAGTCTGGCTGGTCGGCGGCTCGGCGCCGCTGGAATGCGCCGACCCGAACAAAGTGAAGAACAGCTGCCTCGTGTTCGACCATGCCGGCCGGCGCGTCGCGCGCTACGACAAGATTCACCTGTTCGGCTTCGACTCCGGGACGGAGCGCTTCCAGGAGTCGCGCAGCATCGAGCCGGGCAGCGAGGTGGTGACGGTCGATGCGCCTTTTGCCAGGCTGGGACTATCGATCTGTTATGACCTGCGCTTTCCCGAAATGTACCGCAAGATGGGCGTCGTGGACCTCATCCTCGTGCCCTCTGCTTTCACCGCCACCACGGGCAAGGCGCACTGGGAGATGTTGCTGCGCGCCCGCGCGGTCGAGAACCAGGCCTATGTGCTTGCCCCGGCGCAGGGCGGCCATCACCAGAACGGCCGCGACACCTACGGCCACAGCATGATCATCGATCCATGGGGCAAGGTGCTTGCGGTTGTTGCAAGCGGGCCGGGCGTGGTTAGCGCCGAGATCGATCACGCCGAAATCGCCCGCGTGCGCCAAAGTCTGCCGGCGCTCACCCACAGAGTAATGTAAGAGGCTATTGGCGCGCTGCCTCGATCAGGCCAAGCTCAGCGGTACTCCTCGGCGCACTTGATGATCGCGGCGTTCGTGGCTAGGCCAAGACAGGTTCTTGCGTCCGCGCCCGCCTTTGACCGGACCGGCTGCGCTACCGTCGACGCAGGCTTGCTCGCCGGCGCGCCGGTGCGCTCTGCGGCCTGCGCCAAAGCGCTCTGGACCTGCTCCAGGACCGAGGTGTACACGATGCCGGAAAACCATTTGCTGTTTTCCGTCTCGTAGAACTTGGCGTACTCGTCCAGGTCGGCGTCGCTTGCGTTCCTGTAGCTGAACGCGAGGTTGAGCATGGTTGCATTGCGAATGTTGTTGGTCGCGGAGGTGCGCTGTTTTTCGATCGCTCTGTCCACCGCGGCGGCCTTTTCCGCTCCTCCGCCAACGGCACCCAATGCAACCACTTTCATGGAAGAGAATGCGACGTCGATGGCCAGGTCGCTTGCCCTGGTTGCGCTATCGATGCGCTTGACGAGACTCGTGCGCTGGGGCGAAGGCCGAGTCGCGGCCGCGCTGCGGGCGAATTGAGCGAGTTCCTCCTGCGACGGCGAAGCCTGCTCCAGTTCGATCATGCGCTTCGCCGCCGGCGTCGAATAATCCTTGAGCAGCGCCTGTAGGCGCTTCTCTTCGAAATTCGTCTTCAGACCGGCGCTTACCCGGCCATGAAATCCCTGTGCTGAAAACGCCTCCGTCACGGCAGTTTCGATTGCCTTGAGGTCGCCGGGTGATGTCTTCGGTTGTTGCTTGCCGGATTGCCTGACGCCGGCCATCAACTTCTCGGGCAACTGGCTCAGTTGTTGTTTCAACCCCGAAGCGACCAGCAGGTCTTCGATCAGTTTGTCGCGGGCCGGACCCGCATCCGCCGGCGCGGCGGCTTTGCCCGCTGCGGCCGGTTTCGCCGCTGTCACGGGTTGAGGTCTGCTTGGCGCGGCCGGCGCCGGTCCGGCATCCTCGAAGTATTGCCAGCCGAACCACCCCAGGGCTGCGAGCACGACCACCCCACCGACAATGGTCGGAATCTGCTTTTTGCCAAGAGCAAGTTTGGGAAGAGCAAGCTTGGGAAGAGTAAGCGCCATGTCGGACTCCCTTTATCGCGATTATTTCCCTTGGCCGACAGCCGTTATCGAGCCCCGGGAAGTTCCTGAAGCCTATTGTAAGACAAAAGAATGCGTTTCAGAACTTGGGCGCCGCGCGGCTGTCTGGAGCAAATAGAAATGTCCTGGTTTATAGCAAATGAATTGTCCGCTTTTCATGCAGAGGGCGGAACAGCGGCGAAGCGCGTAACCCGTGTAGCGTTTTTCCACCGGTGGTCTCTCTACCGCTTAACGAAGGTGTAGAAAAAGTCTTTCCATCCGCGCATCCTGCCGTGAACCATATGAAATATCAAGATTCGAACAATTATTGGACTTTGGGGAGCAGAGCTTGGAGCGTTACGAACACATCGACACGAGCCCGCGCTTTCTGGCCGTGGATCTGGAACGGCAGCTTCTTCCTGGCACGTTCGAGCAGGCCTTGCTGCCGTCAGGCCGATGGATTAAAGTCGCTGCATGCGTATCTATTTGGATGCCTGCAGCTTTCAGCGGCCACTCGACGATCGATCACAGCCGCGGATCAACATCGAAGCGGAGGCAGTGCTCACGATCCTGCAATTGATTGAATCGGGTCACTTGGAACTGTTGTCATCGGAAGTGCTTCGATTTGAGATTGACCGTATTCCCAATCAGTACCGAAAGGAACAGGCCACTGAAATGCTGAAACTGGCAGCCCATTTGATCGAGCTCAATGATGAGATTGAGGTTCAGGCAGACAAACTCGTCAAGACGGGCGTTAAGCCGTTGGATGCCTTGCACCTCGCTTCAGCCTCATGGGCGAAAGCGGATTATTTTTGTACCTGTGATGATAAGCTACTGAAGAAGCATAATATACTGAAAGGAATCGCGACCGAGGTCGTGTCACCGCTTCAATTAGTTGCGGAGGTTGCACCATGAGCGTAGCAATTCGTCCCCTGTCGGAAATTAATCAACAAGCCACGGCGATTCTCGCTCGGGAAATGGGCATAGCCGATGCGCTGCGATTCCTGAGCCAGTTCGGCAGCGGTTCGGGTGACTACACGAGTGAACGCGATCAGTGGCTTGGCAATTTGTCTCTGGAGCAGATTACGTCGGAGATCAAAGCCAAAAGGGACAGGCGCGCATAATAAGACCGGGAAGCTCGCTTTCATGGAACAAGGCCGACTCGCGGAAGTCCGCGCGTGCTCCGGAGTGAAACCGCAGTTGATTCACCGCAACGCACGGCGAATTTCGGCAAAGACTTCAGGAGCAGCGATAGTCTCCGCGGTGTCGCGCTCGATCGAAGTCCAGCGGGCCTCGACTTTAACGCGCCAAGCTTCTTCAACGTCGCCCTCGTCGGCTGGCTCCAGAGACCGGATCAGCGCGAGCGCCAGACCAGGACGTTCCTGGACGGCCAGGTCGCGCGCTTGTTGTTCGATTTCCGCGAGCGTATGGGGTATAGGAGTAAGGCGGGGGTTCGGACGGACAAACCTTGGACATTTCGGTCGCGACCGCCGATCGGCGACCCACCTTCCGCTTGTCGTTTGTCTATAGGCGCGCGCGTGAGCGCGCCGATTTCGAAGGGGGGCGGGCGGGTTTTCCCGTCCCCCTTCGAAATCGTTGTGACTTGCGGGCGGGCTTCGGTCAGCTACACTCGGACACCGGACCGCCATATTGCCGGGTGAGTTGTGACTTGCGGGCGGGCTTCGGTCAGCTACACTACGTGGCGCGGTGTTATCATGTACCTATGTGTTGTGACTTGCGGGCGGGCTTCGGTCAGCTACACTTGATGTGCGCGCCCGGGCGCGGCGTTATTGGTTGTGACTTGCGGGCGGGCTTCGGTCAGCTACACTTACAACGTGCTCGCGCCCGCCGGACTGATGGTTGTGACTTGCGGGCGGGCTTCGGTCAGCTACACTACCACCACCTGCGGTTGTCTCAGGCGCGAAGTTGTGACTTGCGGGCGGGCTTCGGTCAGCTACACTTTTGATCACCTTCAGTTAGATGGCCCCAAAGTTGTGACTTGCGGGCGGGCTTCGGTCAGCTACACTGCCTTGGCCGCAAATGCTTGATTGGAAAATAAAAAAGCCCTGGGCAGATCAGAAAAAACTGATCTGTTCGGGCGCTTTCTCAAAGTCGACCCTGGTTTTCCCATAGAACACTCGCATTCGTTCGAACTGTTTGTCGGTGATTGTGATTACGCGTACTTCGCCATCAGACGGCAAAAACGATTTTATCCGTTCTTCGTGCACATCCGCGTTTTCTTCGCTCGGGCAATGCCTAGCATAGACCGAATATTGCAACATGCAAAAGCCGTCGTTGAGCAGGGCATCTCGGAATTCGCGATAGTCGCGCCGAGCTGTCTTGGTATCGGTGGGCAAATCGAACATTGCGACAACCCACATGCTTCGGTACCCCCCGAAAGTCATCGCTGAATTAGTGCGTAGTAGCGGCGATAAACGTCTAGATTCCAGGAATGGGCGACGCCCTCACGCCCTCGCACAACACTGCTCGCACACCTGCGGCGTAGTATGAAAGCGCGGTGAGTAACGGAACCCGCCGACCGTCCCAAAGACAATCCCACGACAGGATCTGAAGCATAATTGCCTTGGACTCTTTGTCAACCTGCGCGTCGGGTCTGTTCTGCATAATCTCATGCACCTTGAGATCCACCAGCGGCCGAAGGGGTTCCATTAGGTCGTCGGCCAGACTTAAGTCGTCATATTGATTGCGGTGATGAATGCCGAGTGCGGGTGATAACCCGGCACCGACAATCGCGCGAGCCACTGCGGCGCGGAGCACTGCGTATCCGTAGTTGAGCAGCGCGTTCGCGTCATTCATGTCCCGGTCGCGTCTGAATTCCGCGCCGAACAGCCGCTGCCAATAGATCCGCGCGGCTTGTGCTTCTACGTTTTCCGGGTCGCCACTCTTAACCTTTGCAACGTATAGTGGAAGCGGATGATCATCTAATATAAGTGAGCGCAATACCCCCGCTTGTTCGCGTATCTTTGCTTGAACGACGGTTTGCCATAGCCTCTTCTGAACGGGAACGGAAGCCGCGATTTGGGAACGCAGCGTTCTTGCGTGCAAGCTATGGCCGGCAAGCGGTAACAGCACGGCGCATGGCAGGTGTTTGGAGTCGCAGAGAACCACGACGACGTTGTTCTCGAAGCACGTAGCCAGAAGCGCCTGGGTGTAGTTTACGGCGGGGTGATCAATAATAAGTACGCCCAAGTCTTCAATTGGCACGAACCCTGTCTCCGAATTGTCGCGCTCAATGAGCAGTTGGCGATGTTCCATGCGCAAGCGCGCCGGGTTGCCGATCTCCACAATACGCTTAATCACGCGACACAGATTCCCATTCGCCAAGCGCATTTACCCGTATCTTATGCAGATCGCCCGGAAGCGTTTCCGGCGTGCGTTGGATCAATCCTCGGCGGTCTGTATCGCTCGTCGACGTTACGCTAAAGTGCCGAAAGATGAGGGTATTGTTGGCGCCAGACATTTTCTGGAGCCGATATATGGGTTTCCCCAACTGTTTCTGATCTTCCGGTACAGCGCTTTCGTCCCAGAGCACCATGTCTTGGCTGCAAAGGGCAAGTTCGAATTGCCAGTCTGCCGCATTGATGCCCGCGTTGTGCGCTATTAGTTGTGCTGGATCCTTGCGGATAATCGGGGGCTCGCGCACGCGGCGTGCCGCTTCCAGCATATCCACGAAGATGCCTTTGCGTTCAATTGTTCCATCACCCAGTACGCGCCTGAAAATGGCGATGTGATGATTGCTGCCTTTGGCAAAGATTTGCGGCCTGTTCCCAAACCGGACGAGCCCTGAGGCATGAGTTGCCATCCTGACGCTTCGAATTGGAGGCGCCTTCGCCATATCCCTGCAAGGCATTAGCGGCGGTGAGGACTCGGCGTCCTTGTCCTTATGATCCTGGCGCCATGCCTTGAGCGCTGCTCGGGTTCCCTGATCTACGATCCAAGTCTTTTGTCCCGGTTTATTATCAACTCGCAGTAAGGCATCTTGGACGGAAAATCGTTTGACAAAGCAGCGGTTCGCGACCGCAACCGCTTTGACCTCGGCGCCATCAGGCAAAAAGGGTGGTGGATAATCTTTCGCCTTTCCCCCGCGTTCATACCCGTCCAGCCACTGCTGAAGTGTTTCGCGCTCGAGCTGGTTCGCAATCCATTTTTCACCTCGCTCCAATCCCTTGCCCAGTATTCCATCGGGAGATGTGCGGATCAATTCCGGATTGCGCAAAAGCTTCTTGAGTGGTACGTTTTCTTCGATCCAGAAGCCGAGCCCAAACGGTAACTCGTCATGCAATCCGCCGGAGACCTTGCGATTGGCAGCATGACTTACGACATTGGCGAGCAAAATCCGCTCAGCATCGAGGCGTAGGTTGGGAATAGGCGCTTGCAGAGGTTGGTCTGGCCATATCCCATGCTCCTCGCGATGGCGGTATCGGCGCATCAAGTCTGCGAATACGCCGCGGTCCACCAACGCGGTAACGATGGCATCCACCGCGTGATGTCGGTGATCGCCGCGATCCTTTTTCTTGCCGCTCTCGTTCTTCACCACTGCTTCAGTAGAGGGTGTTGATCCGTCTTCCATATTGGTGCCGCTACCGCCCTCCGGGCTTTTCGGCAAGACATTCACCAATCCCCACAACCTGCGTAATTCGGCAGTGATCTGTCCACGCGTAACCTGTAGATGTTGATCGTCGTAGCCAAGTGTCACGAGGTAATTGCGTACCGCCACACAAATGTATCGCGTATCGTTGAGTTGCGCCGCCACGAAATCAATGGTGGCATCGAATTTGTCGTTTTTGATCCGCTTCAACTTTCCCTTCGGAAAATCGGGAAGGCCCTCCAGGCGTTTGAGGATCTCTTCATATTTCTTCGTACCGTTCCACGCCTGCCACGGGGTGCGTTGCCCCTTGTCACGATTTGCCGCGCAAAAGCACAGCACTTTGTTCATGTATGAATCGTCAAGAGAAACGCTGAGTGGATAGATGTGGTCGATTTCGACCGACCCGTCGAACAGGTGCCGTTCTGTGATCGTGCGCTCGGGACTCGAATAGGCGCAGCGCCTTCCTTGTTCCAGGAGTAATTTGTATTTCAGAATGGCTTCGCGCGAAACCCGAATGCCCAAGTCAGGATATGTCCCGGCAAGTTCGCGGATTGCCTTCGCCGCGTCATCATTTGCCTTCTGATTGGCGCGCTGCTGCTTCTCCATGTCAGCTCGATGCACTTTTGAAGCCTTCATCTCGCGCGCCATCTCGATGCGGATAACCCGTGGCTTGCGTCCGTAGCGGACAATCAAGTCATTGACGACGCGGCGCGTTTCGAACAACGCTTTTTGCACGATTGGATTAGCGATGTTCGGAGGTTCCGGTAATTGGGCCAGTCCTCTGTGCTCCCGCTGGTCGCGGCGCAAATATCCAGCCGCAGCTAAAGCATCGGTATAGATCATGCCATCGCGCAAATGGGATAAGAGCGCTTCGATTACCGAACGGCAATGCTTTGCATATCCTTCCGCCAGTTCGAGGGTAACGAGCGCAAACGCGTCCCGTTCAGGAAATCGCCAAGGGCAACGTTCGGGCGGTAAACCGTACCGATTGGTCAGGCGGTTGAAAAGCGCAAGCTTGTCTTCAATATTGATCAGGTCATGCACTAAGAGCCGTTGCAAGCTCGAATAGGTTTCATGCACTCCCTTGTTAGCACTCAGCGCTTCCCAGGCGGCAGGCATAATCCGCGCCAAGGCGAGTGCCGTCCGATTGCCGGTCAAGCCGTACTTGCTCGTGCGCTCCAGGTTGAATTTCGCCTTCGGTCGCCCAATGAGCTTCCTGATTTCACCCCAGGTGACCTGCCCTCGTTGGTTAACCTTGGAAGGATCTCCCAATGTGCGGAGAAGCGTCTCTCGTTCCATCTCGGATAACCGGAAGGCGCCGTGCTGCCTTGGAAGCTGATATTCGAGATTGTTCATATCTTCGAGTAGCCGGTACTCCTGCGCTTCAAGCAGCGCTTTGGCAGCGCGCGGTTTCTTCAGTTCCAGCGAACACTTGCCGACGCGCCCTCGCTGCGATTGGAGTGGTCGCTGGAAAAATATTGCCCGGTGGATGGCGATCTTCAGTTCTACGGTAAGCAGCTGCGGGTTGTGTCTTGTTTGCGCCTCCCAGATTTTCGCGAATTCTTCTTCGCACAGTTCGCGTGAGGCATATAGGTGATACTGAATTGCTTTGCCTTTTTTGTTTTGCTCCTGGCGAGTCACAGTGTGGGGTCGGCGGGGCCGTCCGTCGCCCGCCTTGGTGGCAAGTTCTACAACGAGTTGGGCAATTGTCTGGCACTTCATTTCTTCCATTGCTGCGCGCAATAGCTTAATGCCGCTTAACATCGCGCCGGTTTCCTTTGCGGCCTCATCGACTTCTTCATCGCGCGGCCCTGCCTGCTCCTCTTCGAGATCAAGTGCCAGACCTCGCATTCGGAGTTCATCGAGGAGTACCTGATACTTTGCTCCACGGTTGCTCTTGTAGCCGCGCCGCCGCAACAAGTGGAGAAACACGCGACCCAATTCAGCTGGTGCGAGCGGGCGCGTAAGCGCTTCGGCCCTGAGCGCGAATGGGTGTCCGAGGTCGTTGAGTGCCTTCTCCCAAGTTAGCGGATCATTGTCGCTAGCGTCGAACATCCCGTGACGTACAAGGAGATCAAGGAGGTCGCCGCGCCGTTCCTTGTAGCGTCTAACCTGCCGACGCATGGACCGCTTTTCACGTCGATTCTTGTTCTTGGGAACCTTCGTATCAGCCTCGATCATAGCGAGGAAGATACGAGAGTTTGCGTCGACGAGCCGGATAGGCTTTTCGTTGGCGTCGCATTCCATCACAGCCCAGCCGATCGAGGTAGGTCCAAGATCAAGTCCAAGAATGTAATTCATGCACCCTCCTTGATTTCTTATGTCAGGCGGATTACCATGCAAATACAGTGTAGCTGACCGAAGCCTGCTCTGCTTTTCATAATAAAAGCTATGCAGGATATGCGGCCGGTCAACCGGCCCGCGCAAAACCTCGCCCCCGTCCCCACGGGGGTTTTTCATTTGGAGGCCGCGCCACGATAGATAGAGGTCGACGTGCTCTCGCCTGCGTGTCGGCTTTATCGAGACACGCTCCTGCAGCATCGGTCCTGAGCAGAAGGCGTCGAGATTCCGTACGAGAGTGGGCGGTCTTGTTAATCGCCCTTCGCCACACCCTCGCGGCGCGGGTCGGCGCCGCCGCTCCAGCCATTGCGCGTGCGCATGATGCCGTGCATGCCGCTGGTCATGTCGATCACGCGCACCTCGTGGCCGAGTGCCCTTAGCGGATCGGCCCAATTTGCAGCTGCGGTGCCTTGTTCCAGTTCGGTGGGGCCGTTGCGGCTGCCGAAGTTGGGCAGCGCTATCGCCTGCTGTATGTCCATGTTCCTGTCGAGCACGGCGACCAGGGTTTTGACCACGTGGTTGATGATGGCGCTGCCGCCGGCGGAACCCAGGGCCAATACCAGTTGGCCGTTGCGGTCGAACACCATGGTGGGCGCCATGGCGCTGCGGGGGCGTTTGCCCGGCTCGATGCGGTTGGCCACCGGTTTTCCTTGCTGTTCGGCGACGAAGGAAAAGTCGGTGAGCTGATTGTTCAGCAGGAAACCGCGCACCATTTGCCGGCTGCCGAAGGCGAACTCGATCGAAGTGGTCATGGCAACGGCGTTGCCGTCGGCGTCAACGATGGAAAGATGGCTTGTGGAAGGCAGTTCTGGCGAAGCGTCGTCGGCAAGTTCTGCGAGTGCTGCGCCGGGCGGAGAGCCAGGCAGGGCGCGGCCCAGCGACCGATTCGGCTGGACGAGGGTGGCGCGCTGAGCTAGATATTCCGGCGCCAACAGCCCTGCTACAGGGACCGACACGAAATCGCTGTCGGCGAGATAGCGCTCGCGGTCGGCGTAGGCAAGCCGTTCTGCCTCGGCGATGAGATGCGCGGCTGGTATCGGATCGGAGGCTAGCTTGCCCGGCGCCAGTTGTTGCAGCATGCCCAGCACCTGCAGCACGGCGACGCCACCGGAGCTGGGCGGCGGCATGCCGCAGACTTTCCATTGCCGATAGGGTGCGCATACCGGTTCGCGCTGTTTCGCCCGGTACTGCTTCAGATCGTCTTCGCTCAAGTCGCCGGGGTTGGGCGCGTTTCTTACTTTGCCCGCGATGTCGCGTGCAATCTCACCGGTGTAGAACGCATTCGCGCCCTGTGCGGCGATTATTCGCAGCGTGTCGGCGAGCGCGGGGTTCTTGAGCAGTGTGCCGACGGGCTTGGGCGTGTCGTCGTCCCGGTAGTACATGTGCCGCATGTCGGCATCGCGACCCGGCAGGCGCACCCATGCGAGCAGGTTGTGTAGACGCGGAGACAAAGGAAAGCCTTCCGTCGCCAGGCGGATGGCGGGCGCAAACAATTCGGCCCAAGGCAGCTTGCCGTACTTGGCGTGCGCGAGCTCCAATGCGCGCAGCACACCGGGCGTGCCGACCGATTTTCCGCCGACCACCGCGTCCAGAAATTTCTGCGGCTGGCCGTCGGCGCCGATGAAGCGATCCGCGCGCGCCGCGGCCGGCGCGGTCTCGCGACCGTCGTAGGCGGCGAGTTTCGCTTCGGTGGCCGAGTAATGCAAGATGAAAGCGCCGCCGCCTATGCCCGAGGACTGCGGCTCCACCAGGTTGAGCACTATCTGCATCGCGATAGCGGCGTCGATCGCCGCGCCGCCGCGGCGCAAGACGCCGTAACCCGCCTCGACTGCCAGCGGATGCGCGGCGGCGAGCATGAAGCGCTGCGCGGTGACGACCTGTTTAGCGCTGTGGCCTGAGGCAGGCTCGGGCGCGGGCTGCGCCAGCGCGTGTCCCGCGGCCAGCGCAAGCGCCAGCCCGCATAGCGCTTTCAGGAAACAAAAAAGGGCAGCGTAATGGCTGCCCTTTCGACGGCTCATCATCGATGCGCTACAGCAGCGGCACCACCAACAGAGCCACGATGTTGATGATCTTGATCAGCGGGTTCACCGCCGGACCCGCCGTGTCCTTGTACGGATCGCCGACGGTATCCCCAGTCACGGCCGCCTTGTGCGCCTCCGATCCTTTGCCGCCGTGGTGGCCATCCTCGATATATTTCTTGGCGTTGTCCCAGGCGCCGCCGCCGGTGGTCATGGAGATCGCCACGAACAGGCCGGTGACGATGGAGCCCATGAGCACGCCGCCGAGGGCCTGCGGTCCGAGCACGATGCCGACGATGATCGGCACCAGCACCGGCAAGAGCGAAGGCACCATCATTTCCTTGATCGCGGCCGCGGTGAGCATGCCCACGGCCTTGGAATAGTCGGGCTTGGCCGTGCCTTCCATGATGCCCGTGATTTCCTTGAACTGGCGGCGCACTTCCACCACCACTGCACCGGCGGCGCGGCCCACGGCTTCCATGGCCATCGCGCCGAACAGATAGGGAATCAGGCCGCCCACGAACAGGCCGATGATGACGGCCGGGTTGGACAGATCGAAAGTGA
>JACRAS010000201.1 GCA_016234705.1 Betaproteobacteria bacterium
AACTTCGAACGATCTGGCTGGGAGCGGCGCTTGCCGCCACTGCGGTACTGACATTGACCCCTGCGGGCGCCATAGCCCAGAAAGGTCCGGTCAAGATCGGAGTCATCCTGCCGCTCACCGGTGTGTTCGCCCCGAACGGGCAGGATGCGCTCGACGGCTTCCAGCTCTACATCGACGAGATCGGAGGACAGGTGGAGGGCAGGAAAATCGAATTGATCGTCGAGGATGCCCAGGGAAAGCCGGACGTCGGACTCACCAAGGCGCGCAAGCTCGTGGAAGCGGACCGGGTCCACGTGTTGACGGGCATCGTTTCGACGGGAGTGGCGCTGGCCGTGCAGGGCTACGTGCGCGAGAAGAAGATACCGCTTGTCCTCTCCGCCGACGCCGGCGCCAACCAGATTACGATGCCGGGCAAGCTTCTTAACCCCTACATCTTCCGGGTGTCGCAGAACAGCCGGACGCCGGGGGCCGTCGCGGCTGACTGGGCTTACAAGCAGGGGTGGCGGAAAGTGTCCATGATCACTTCGGATTACGCCGGCGGGATGGAAGTGGCGGGCGGGTTCGTCCGGGTGTTTTGCGCGCGCGGGGGCCAGGTGACGCAGGATCAATACCCGCCTTTGGGCAATCCCGACTTCAGCCCGTATATCGCCAACCTGCAGAAGAACGTCGACGGCGTGGTGATATTCACGCCCGGCGCGGACGGGCTGCGCCTCGCGCGCCAGTACATCGAAGCCGGCCTGAAGGAGAAAATCCCGTACATGGATGTCTTCGGCCAGACGAGCTTCGAGCCGAACCTGCCCCAGCTCGGCGACTCGGGCCTCGGCATCCTGTCCAGCCTGCACTACACCGCGGCGCTGAAGACGCCCGAGAACGAGCGCTTCGTGAAGGCGTTCCGCGCCAAGACCGGCCGGCTGCCGACCGACAACGGCCCCGACGGCTACGCCGGGGCGCGCGCCATCGTCGAAGCCGCCAAGGCGGTGGGCGGCAATGTCGAGGACACCGAAAAGTTCATGGAGGCGCTGGCGCGCGTCCGGTTCCCGTCGCCTAAAGGCGACATCGCGCTCGACCAGTACCACCAGGTGATCCAGAGCATGTACATCCGCAAGGTGGAGAAGGTCGGCGGCGATTACCTCAACGTGCCGATCGCCTCCTACACGAAGATCGACCAGTTCTGGCCGTACACGGCCAAGGAGTACATGGCGTTCAAGTACGAGGACAGCCAGCTCAAGGGGAAGATGACGGACTGCGCGAAGTGGCTGGAGAAATAGCGCGGTCGGGCGCCGCCTCCGGTGCGTGGCGCCCGAATCGCCTGCGCGCCACGCGCACCGGATGCTAAAAAAAGGGTTGCATACTCGCCGCCCCCGGCTTGACGGCACGCACGTGAGCGCCCAGGGACGGCGGGAGTTCGATTACGTCGTCGTCGGCGCCGGTTCTGCCGGCTGCACGCTGGCGAACCGCCTTACGGAGGATCGCGGGGCAAAGGTGCTCGTAATCGAGGCCGGAGGCTGGGACCGCGGTTTCTGGATCAGGATTCCACTGGGATGGGGCAGGATTATGCAGCGCCGCCTGCACGACTGGATGTATTGCGCCGAGGCGGAGCCGCAGCTCGGCGGCCGCAGCATCGAGTGCGCGCGCGGCAAGGTCATCGGCGGATCTTCGACGATCAACGCGATGGCCTATGTGCGCGGTCATCGCGACGACTATGATCGCTGGGCGGCGGCGGGGCTCACGCAATGGTCCTATGCCCATGTGCTGCCGTACTTTCGCAAGCAGGAGACCTGGGAGGGCGGGGCGGATTCCTACCGTGGCGGCGACGGTCCGCTGCGCACGCGCATGTCGCGCTATGCCGAGCACGACCCGATCGTCAACGCCTACATCGAGGCTGGTCGCGCGGCGGGTTACCCTTTCACGCGGGATTACAACGGCGCGCAGCAGGAAGGTTTCGCCCTGATGCAATCCACGATTCACCACGGACGGCGGGTGAGCGCGGCGGACGCGTACCTGCGGCCGGCGCTCGGACGGGACAACCTCGCGATCGAGACCGACGCGCTCGCCACGCGCATCGTCTTCGAGGGCGATCGTGCCGCCGGGGTGGAGTACCTGCAGCGCGGCCGTAGATGCACTGCACGCGCCGCGCGCGAGGTGCTCCTGTGTGGCGGCACGATCAATTCACCGCAGTTGCTGATGCTGTCGGGAATCGGGGATCCGGACCAACTCTGCGCGCACGGGATCGCGGTCACGGCGCCGCTCAAGGGCGTCGGCAAGAACCTGCAGGATCATCTGTCGGTGGGCGTGGAGTACCGCCGCAGCGGGGCCGGGCCGTTCGTGAAGAACATGCGGCTGGATCGGATCGCGCTCGAGCTGGGACGCGCGTATTTCCTCGGCACCGGATTCGCGACCGATCTGCCGAGCGGCTTCATGGCTTTTCTCAGGAGCGGGCCGCACGCCGCGCTTGCCGACATCCAACTGCTGTTTCGCGCGGTGCCGCCAACGGGCGGGCCGTACCTGCCGCCGTTCAAGCCCGCGTTCGCGGACGGCTTTTCGTGCCGCGCGGTGCTGCTGCGACCCGAGAGCCGCGGCACGGTGGAACTGTCCTCGGCCGACGCCGCGGCGCCCGCCCGTATCCGTCAGAACATGCTCGCCACCGAGCGCGACTGGAGGACCATACGCGCCGGCGTGCGGCTGGTGCAGGCACTCGGGCGCGAACGGGCACTGGCGCCGTTCATCGCCGACGAACTGGGCCCCGGCGCGGCGACCCGATCCGATGCGGAACTGGATGCCTACATGCGCGAGGTCGCGGCGACCGCGCACCATCCGCTCGGAACCTGCAAAATGGGTATCGATGCCGATCCCATGGCGGTGGTCGATTCGGAGCTGCGGATACGCGGGGTCAGGGATCTGCGGGTGGTCGACGCGTCCGTTATGCCGGATCTCGTCGGCGGGAACATCAACGCTCCGGTAGTCATGGTTGCAGAGAAGGCAGCGGATCTGATCCGGGGAAAGGCGCCGCTTGCGGCGGCCTGTGCCTGAATTCTTGCCATAAACGCGATGAGGTGATCAAGGTGACGCTAATCCGTATTACCGAAACTCTGGATATCGAGCTTGAGCACGAGCGCTGGCGCTGCAATCGCTGCGGTGCGGATCTGGGGTCGGCACGCGAACCGTGGAAATTGGGCACTTTGATACGCGATCGCGACCCGCGGGAGATTCACTTCCCGATCGGTCCGAGCAAGGAATTCAATTTCTCCTTCGATCCGAACTGGATGCGCATCGTGGAATTCTATTGCCCGCAATGCGCGGTGATGATCGATAACGAGTACTTGCCGCCCGGCCATCCCCTCACCTGGGACATTCAACTGGATATAGACCAGCTCAAGGCCAGGCACGGCGCGGCCCTGGTCCCGAAACGTCCTGCGCGAAGCGTTGCTTCGAAAAAGAATTTGAAGCAGGGACAAACCCCCGGCACAAAAGTGCGTTCGACGCGGAGATTGGGATGAGTATCAGAATCGGCGTCGACGTCGGTGGCACCTTCACCGATGTCGTCGTAATGAAGTCCGCCGAGATCCATCGCGGCAAGGCCGATACCACGCACTATGACCTGAAGGTCGGTTTCATGAACGCCGCGAGGGTGGCCGCCGAGCGCGCGGGGCTGGGTCTCGAGGAAGCCCTGCGCTCGGCGGATGGGATTGCCTACTCGACCACGGTGGGCACCAACGCGCTCATCGAACGCCGCGGCAGCAAACTCGGTCTCATCACCACCAAGGGATTCGAGCATACGGTCATGGTGGGCCGGGCACGCAATTGGGCCGATGGCCTGTCGCCCGAGAAAAAATATGACCGCGGGCGCGCAGTCCGGCCGGAGCAGATCATCCCGCAGGACCACATCGTCGGCTTGCAGGAGCGCTTGGACAATCTCGGCAACGTGGTTATTCCGCTGCGGGACGACGACGTTCGCGCGCGGGTGCAGTACCTGGTCGACCAAGGAGTGCGCGGCTTCGTCGTGGTGCTGCTCAATTCGTTCGTGAATCCAGCCCACGAGCGGCGCATCGCCGAGATCATCGCGGAACAGTATCCGGAGTGTTATCTCGGTCATATGCCCGTCTACCTTTCGCACCTGATCTCGCCGAAGGCGGGGGAATACCGGCGTTCCATGACGGTGATCATCGACGCCTATCTTCGGGAGATTACCGAGGGCCACCTCGTCCGCTTGAGCGACGATCTGCGCGAAATCGGCTACAAGAGGCCAATATTCGTGGCCAAGAACACCGGTGGCCTGTCGTCGCTTTCGCGCTCCCAGGCGCTGCATCTCTTGGGCAGCAGCCCGTCTGCGACGGTCATGGGGGCCGATCATATCGGCCGGCAATTGGGGGCAGGCAACATCATCGTGTCCGATGTTGGCGGCACCAGCTTCGACGTAGGTTTGGTCGTGGAAGGGCGCGACCATGTATACGAGTACGACCCGATCGTCGACCGCTTCCGGGTACAGGTACCCTACGTAGCGCACTGGTCAATCGGGGCGGGAGGCGGCTCGATTGCGCGCGTCGTTAACGGCGAGTTGCGGGTGGGTCCGGACAGCGCCGGGTCGAACCCCGGTCCGGCTTGCTACGGCCGCGGCGGCGAGGAACCGACTGTCACGGACGCGGATGTGCTTCTCGGCTACATCGATCCGCGCAATTTTCTCGGCGGCAAGCTGCGCCTCGATGCAAAACGGGCTGAACGGGCGATCGCGGCCAAGATCGCGGATCCGCTGGGCCTGTCGATTATCGATGCCGCCTGGAGGACGAAGAGCCTGATCGACGGCATCATGGGTCAGGAGATCTACCGCATCTGCGCTTTGAACTCGGGACAGGATCCGCGCGAATTCGTGCTATTCGCTTTGGGAGGCGCCGGGCCGGTGCACGCCGCGGGCTACGCGAACGCGGCCGACGTGAGTCGCGTCGCGACGTTTCCGTTCTCCAGCGTGTTCGGGGCGTTCAGCACGCTCAGTCTGGACATTGTGCAGAGCTACGAACGTACGCTCGCGCTTAATTTTTACTCCCACGGGAGCGGCGCCTACGCCGTCGACTCGATTGCGCGGCTAAACGAGGCCGTGGAAGCGCTTGTGTCCTTCGGCCGGCGCGACATGGAAGAGGAGGGGTTCGATATGGACGCGGTCGAACTGCAGCTTGACCTCTACTTATGCTATGGCCAGCAGCGCCAGACCCTGCCGGTGCGCTCGCCCAAGCTGCACCTGCAATCCGCCGATGATCTGCGCGATATCTGTGATCGTTTCAATACTGCCTACGGCGAAAAATATGGGGTCGGTGCCGTCTATCCGGAGGCTGGGATTGAAATGGTACAGATCCGCCTCAACGCGGTCGGGCCGGTGGACAAATACGCGATGCGCCGTATGCCGGTCGGCACGGGCGGCGACCCGGTGCCCGGTGGGACGCGCAATGCCTACTGGGGACCGGATCACGGCTTCCTTGAAACGCCGGTTCATCCGCTCGCCAGCCTCGGCCCCGGCGTGACGCTCGAGGGGCCGGTCCTGTGCGAATCCGATGACACCGTAATCGTGACGCCGCCGGGCTGGCGTTTCAGGGCCGACGAATGGGGCGTCGGTTGGATCGAGCGTGGAGTCAAAGCCTAGACATCAATTTAGCGGCAGGGGAGCGAGCTGTAATGGGTACACTGTTTGATGCGCACGCCCAGTTGTTCGAGGGGCTGATCTACGAGACCGATGCCTATGCCAGGCGGGCGGGCTGCGACCCGGAACTGATCTCGCACGGTCTCGAGCCGGTGACCGAGCGCGAGCGTCGCGGCATGACGCAGCTCTCCGACGTCGATACCGAGGTGCTAACTCACAAACTCACGGCGATCGTCGAGGAGGCGCGCGATGTGTACATGGCGCTGTCGATCACCGAGAGCGTGATCACCGGCGACATGAACTGCGCCCTGTTCACGGCTTCGGGTGATCCGGTGGCCGTGGCAACCGGCATCTATTTCCACACGCTGCTCAACAACGCGCAGCTCAAGCACGTCAACAAGTACTACCGCGACGACCCCACAGTTGGACTTGCCGATGGCGACATCTACTTTTTCAACGATGAGCTGGGCGGGGGCGTACATGCCTTCGACATGTTCACCGCCATGCCGGTCTTCTGGGAGGGAGAGCTGGTGGCCTGGGCCACCTGCGGCGGGCATCAGGGAGATTCCGGCTCGCCCTCACCTGGCGGCTTCAACCCCAAGGCGCGCACGCGTTACGAGGAAGGCATCCACGTTCCAATGATGCGCATCGGCGAGAAATTTCGGCTGCGCCAGGACATTTTGGATTTCCTCGCAGGTTCGGTGCGAAATCCGTTCGTGTTCGCCGCCGATCTCAAGTCGCGCGTCGCAACGCTCGACGTGCTGCGCAAGCGGCTGCTGCGGGAAATCGAACGGCGCGGCGTCGAACCGGTGGTGGGCGGCATGCGGCGCATTCTGATCAAATCGGAGGAGGCAGCGCGCGCGCGCCTGCGCCAACTCAACGACGGCGTCTTCCGGGCGGTGATGTTCAACGACGACGACATCGGCGGCGAGCTGGGGTTGACGCGCATTCCCGTTACGCTGTTCAAGGAAGGCGACGGGATGACCGTGCTGGTACAGGGCGTCTCGCCCGAAAACGGACTCGGGCCGATGCACGCGACTTGGCACTTGGTGCGCGCGGCAACGGCAGTTTATATGTTCTCCTATTTCTTCCGCGGGCTCGCGCCGAACGCCGGCCTCCTCCAGCCGATTCGCTACCTGGTCGAGGGTCCCTCGATTGCAAATTCTGGCGCCGAGTTAGCGCACGGCATGGGCACGTCGATCGCTGCCTGCGTCGTGAACGGACTGCACGTGCTCGGTTCGAAGCTGCTGTTTAGCAGCCAGTATCGCGAGGCGGTTCAGGCACCGCATTCGCGCAATGTCATGATCATGATCTTCGCGGGGGAGAACCGGATGGGTTATCAGACGGCGAATTTTACCGGGAGCGCCAACGCAGCGGGACAGGGAGGGCGAATCGATGGCGACGGAGAAAGCGCCGTTGGCTTCTATTGGGGCCCGTTCACGGACTCAGGCGAAACCGAAGACATTGACGCCCGGCTTCCGCACTTTGTCCTCTCCCGGCAGCTTGAGAAGAACTATCACGGATTCGGGAAATACCGCGGAGGCTCTCCGCTGGTCGAGATTTCCACCTGCGGGCACGCTGGCTGCTCCATGACCTCCTGGGGCAGCGCGGACAAGCTCAGCCAAAATCCGGGTCTCATGGGAGGCTATTCCGGCCCGCCCAACCCGCGGGTAGTGATCAAGGGAACTGACCTGTTCGAGCGCATCAAGCGGGGAGAGGACGTAGACATCAGCCAGTATGAGCTGCTGACCGAGAGAAAGCTGAAGGGGGAATATCGCGTGGAAGCCTCCGGACAGTCGGTGCAGTCGTTCGACCAGGGCGACTTGATGTGTTTCGGTATGGGAGGCGGCGGCGGCTACGGCGATGTTCTAGAGCGCGAGCCCGATGGGGTGCTCGCCGATCTCAAGGAGAGTCTTATCACCGCAGAAGTTGCGTTGAAGATCTACGGCGTGGTCATCGATCCGGTGACCGGTTTGGCCGACGCCGCGGCAACACAGCGTCGGCGCGGGGCGATGCGGCGCGAACGCTTGCGCAAGGGAAAACCCTACTCGGAGTTCATGCTCGGCTGGCAGCGCAAGAAGCCGCCCGCGGCAATTCTGAAGTATTACGGAGCATGGCCTGAACCGCGCGTGCCGGGCTATGACAAGCCGTTCTGGGGACTCTATCGCTGATGGGTGTCAGCCTTCAAGCGCTTGCGGCCAAGCGAGGCGGGGACCTGTTCGTTCCCCTGATCTTCCGTCTCGCGTTGCGCCTGGAGCAGGTGAACTGGGATGAAGCGCTCGAGGACGCGCCGCTCGCCGCTCACGCCCTCGCTTCTGCGCAGAAGCTGTTCGGCACCGACGCTTGCGTCAACTGGTTCGATACCGGGCTCGAGGCGGAGGCCGCAGGTGCAGATCTCGCGCGCGACTCTCTGGGTGAAATCTCCGCCGGGGCCGTGGCGCAGGTAGACCTTCCCGATCCGGGCGCATTTATCGCGACGCCGGCGATTGCCCATGTGCTTGCGGTTACCCGGCAGTTGTGCGAGACGATCGGCGAGCACGCCTGCGTCCTTGGATGCCTTACCGGTCCGGCAACGCTGCTCCGCAGATTTTTCGGCTCACCAAGCGCGAAGCGGCTGGTCACGGGGCTCGACGCGGGCAAGCTGGGAACGACCGACGGGCGGCAGTTGGACAAGGTAGCGTCGCTTTCCATGGCCTTGGCGCGCGCCTATTGCGAGCTCGGCGTAGGCGGTTTGGCTCTTCTAGAGGAAGCGGTGCCGCAGTCGCCGGCGCTTGCCGGCGCATTTGATTCACTGTTCAACCTGGCCTCGTATTACGGCGTTCCGATCGTCGTTGTTTCGCGCGCGTCGATGTCCTCTGCAGTTTGTGATATGTACGCTAAGCTCGGCGCCGGCTACATTGTGGCGCCGGGATCGCAGGACAGCCGGGTCGAGGCCATTGCACCCGGAACCTTATCGGAGATGAAAGCGTCTATGCCCCATCCCAAGGGAGCGGGGCGCCTCGTCGCTACCACCTGGGAGGTGCCGGCCGATACCGCGCCCGAGAGCCTCGCGGACTTTGGCGCCAGATTGAAACGGTAGGAGCGAACATGGCGGAGAAAGCGGTGTACAGCATCGATATCGACATCGGCGGCACGTTTACGGACGGGTTCTTCACCGACGGCGGGGAAGTGCGCACCGAGAAGGTGATCACGACCCCGCACGACATCACCGAGTGCTTTATGAACTGCGTGGCTGCGGGATGCGCCGCGTTCGGGGTCGATCGGGCGGAGTTCCTGCGCCGCACCGCGGTGGTGCGGGTGTCGACCACGGTGGGAACGAATCTCTTGGTCCAGCGCGCCGGGCCCAAACTCGGCCTTCTGGTCACGGCCGGTTGCGAGGACTCCCTGTACGGCGCGGTTCGCGCCGCGATCCTGGATCGCTACATTCCGGCTGAAATGGTGGCCGGCGTCGACGAACAGGTGGACGATGGGGGCGCAGTCCTGCGCGAAGTGGACGAGGCCGCCGTGCTCGACAAAGTGCGCGAACTGATCCGCTCAGGGGCCCGAATGATCGTGACGAGCTTGCGTAATGCCTGGCGCAACCCTCACAATGAACGGCGCATACGGGAAATCATTCTTGCGCGCTACCCGGTCCACTATCTGCGCTCCGTCCCGCTGCAACTCGGCACCGAGATCGCGCATGTGGCCGACGATCATGCACGCACGAATTCGGCGGTACTGAACGCCTACATCCACGGCGATCTTGCGCGCGCGCTCTATCGCGCCGAGGACAAGCTGCGCGAGGCTGGTTATGAGCGACCATTGCTCGTGGTGCACGCGAGCGGCGGCACCGCCCGCGTCGCAAAGACCGTGGCGCTGCAGACGCTGCAATCCGGCCCCGCGGTCGCCGCCCAAGGCGCGGCCTACCTGGCCACGCTCCTCGGCGAGCGCAGAGTGGTCGAGGCCGACATGGGGGGTACGAGTTTCGACCTGGCTATCATCGTCGATGGCCGGGCCGCGTTCAATGATGCGCCGATGCTCGACGATATCAGCGTCGCCGTGCCGATGATCGAGACCGAGTCCCTGGGCGCCGGCGGCGGCAGCATCGCGCGCGTGGATGGCGGCGTGCTGCGCGTCGGCCCGCGTAGCGCAGGCTCGGCCCCCGGTCCGGCCTGCTACGGCAAGGGCGGCATGGAACCCACCGTTACGGACGCGAATCTGGTTCTGGGCTATCTGGATCCGGAACGCTTCCTCGGCGGGCGCATGCGGCTCGATGTCGCCGCGGCGAGGCGTGTCATCGAAAGGCGGATCTGCCGGCCGCTGGGTCTTTCGGTCGAACAGGCCGCCTTCGATATCCGCGAATGCATAGACGGATCCATGGCCGAGGAAACGCGTAAGCGGCTGCGGCGCAAGGGCTTGGCGCCGGCGGACATCGCCTTTTTCCCGGTCGGGGGCGGCGGCGCGGTGCATGCATGCGCGATCGCCGAACGCGCGGGCATCGAGCGGATCGTCGCGTTTCCGTTCGGCTCGGTGTTCAGCGCATTCGGCGGATCGACCACCAACGTGCAGCACATTTACTTGCGCACGGTTTCGATTCGCGCCGCAATGGCCCAACAGGTCGAGGCCATCCTCCCCGCCCTGCGCCAGCAAGCGCTGCTGGACATGCAGGGCGAAGGATTTTCACCGGCGGAGATTACGTTTTCCGGCCAGTGCGTCGCGCGCCGGGGAGACCATCGGCGCGTGGTGGAGCTTCCGGCCGGGGGCCGCAAGCATACGGCCGCCCGGGTCATCGCCGCGGAGGCGAAAGGGGCGACTATCGAAAGCGTGCGCCTGGTGGCGACGGCCGCCGTCGCCCATTGGACCCCCATTGCGAACAGGTTGCAGCGGCGCACGCCGGTAGCCGCGCCACGGGCGACGCGACCGGTCTACTGGGAGCGTGGGCACACGCGTCCCACGCCCATCTACGATCGTGATGCACTGACGAAGGACCAGGTAATCCGCGGACCCGCGATCGTCGAAGGGCCGGACACGAGCTACGCAATCGCGCCGAATTGGCTGCTCAAGATAGATCGCTACGGAAACTTCATCGTCGGCCTGAGTTCCGCGGGTCCGGCGACAATTTGAGCGGAGGGTATCGACCATGAATCATGACGAAACCGGACAAAGCGACCAGGCATTTTTTCAGTCCCGGGGCTTCGGCCAGCGCATCGGCTTTGGCGAGCATCCGGCCGTCTTGGTGATCGACCTGACGCGCGCATTCGCCGATCCGGCCATATCCCTTGGAGCGCCGCTCGATGACGTGATCGCCCAAACCAATCGCGTTCTCGACGCCGCGCACGCTGCCACGGTGCCGGTGTTCCTCTCCGTCGTTGCCTACGAGGAGCCGGGGTTCGAGGACGCAGGTATCTGGCGTTTAAAAATGGCGGGGCTTTCGACACTGAAGGCAGGCTCCCCGGGCGTTGAACTCGATCCGCGCGTGCGGCGCTTGCCGAAAGACTCGGTAGTGCTGAAGAAGTTCGCATCGTTCTTCTTCGGCACTGACCTGGTTTCCAGGCTAACGGCGGGACGCATCGACACCGTGATCGTCACCGGGTGCACCACCAGCGGATGCGTCAGGGCCACGGTGGTGGACGCGGTGCAATTCGGTTTTCGGCCCATCGTCGCGCGCGAGGCGGTGGGAGATCGCTCTGTAAACGCACATCAGCAAAGCCTGTTCGACATGGACGCCAAGTACGCCGACGTTGTGGACGTCGAGGAGGTGCTCCGTTATCTTCGACGGCTGCGTTCTGGTGCGGGCGCGGACAGCGGTCCGACCAGCGTATGATCGAGGTGCCCGGGTACGCTCGTGTCGAGGGAAAGTCCCTCGGCGCCGACCGCTCAGACAGGTTTGTAATCCCCGCCCGTCGCTCAAATTAGATAATCCCATGCTGCCGCAGGAGCGCGATGCGCTCAGGGGCAAACCCTGCCTCGCGCAAGACCTCGTCGGTATGCTCGCCTAGATCCGGCGGCGGACGAAGTTCGACGGTTCTGTCCGAGTCCACACGTACCGGTCCGTGCGGTGCCTTGAGCTTGCCGTACTTGGGGTGATCGATTTCGTAAAATACCCCCAGGTGGCGAACCTGCGGATCGGTTTCCACATCCTGTACTTCATGCTCGGGTGCGAATGGAACGTCCTCGCGATCCAGCAGTAGTATCCAATCGTTGCGGTTGCGCGTGCGAAAAATCCCGTTCAGTTCCAACGCGAGCGCCTCGTAGTGTTTGACGCGATCCATCCGCGTTGCGTACTTGGTGATCCATTCCTCGCGACCAACCACGCGGCACAGGCCCTGCCAAAACTTGTCGGGCGAGGACATGTGCAGTCCGATGCGTTTGCCATCCTTGCAGTTGAGGTTGTAGGCCTGCGACATCGCGGCACGCTGATATACCGGGACCGGTTCACCCGTGGCGAAATAGTTGGTGATCGGCTCGGCGCCGAGGGCGATGGTCGCCTCCAGCATGTTGACTTCGACCAGATGGCCTTGGTCCGATTGGGTCCGCTCATGCAACGCGCCGAGGATTCCGAGGGCCGCATAGTAGCTGGTTGCCGGATCGGCAATGGCCGGTCCCACCACGCGTGGGTCGTCGCCTCTGCGGTGGCGGCTCATCCAGCCCGAGAGCGCCTGGCCGACGTTGTCGAAAGCGGGACGCTCGGCGTAGGGGCCGTCGGCGCCGAAGCCCGTGATGGAGCAGTAGATCAGGCGTGGGTTGATCTCACGCAGAGCCTGATAGCCGATGCCGAGCTTCTCGGCGACGCCGGGTCGGTTGTTGATCACCAGGACATCGGCGGTGCGCACCAAGGATTTCAGCGTGTCCAGCCCCTCCGGCTTGGTGTATTCCAGGGCGATAGACCGCTTGTTACGATTGTGGGCCTGAAAATGGGGACTGTACAGCCCATTTTGAAATGCCCGAAAAGGGTCGCCTGCGCCGGGTCTTTCCACTTTTACGACATCGGCCCCAAGCTCGGCAAGCAGCATTGAGGCGTAGGGGCCAGTGATAAACCCGCCCAGATCCAGGACGCGGATATCTTTCAAGAGTTTCATCGCGCTTTGGCCCTTTCGCATCGCAAGTTAACGGTAAGCGTACGCCCATCACCGCGCCGGCACGCGCCAACCTCGATATCTCCCGAGGTCAAACGGGGGGAGGCATGCCTATCCGGGTTTGGCGCCGGTCGCCTTGATGATTCGGCTCAACCTCTGCGCTGCGTACGAGCTGGCCGAATTCTCCCGCCGACATGGGTGCGGTTTCCACGCCGATGCCGGCACAGCGCTGCTTGAGATCCGCTGCATTCCGTGTCAGCACATTATTCCTTCGGATGATTGCCCGACTTGGGGCGCAGATGCGCTGAGGTCTCTTCATTTAGGCGCTCCCAAATGTTTTTTGCTATTGGATTGCGGATTTCTTCGGCGATATGGCCGACAAGGCCGATCGCACGACCCATGACCGCAATGCCGCGGCAGATGCGCCAGTCGAGGCCTAGCTCGCTTGCCACGGCGCCTATTGCGCCGGTGGCGTTCACCGGCAGTACATTGCCGGATACGCGCTCAGCCTCGGCGGCGATGAGCTGAATCAACTCGCAGTAGCGGCCGTAGTAGCCGTTTTCCTTTGCGAGCTGGAACAGCCGCGGCGTTCTGGGGTCGATCGGTTTGTGAATCGGATGCCCGATCCCGGGGACGCTGGATTTTCTGGCGCGCAGGTCGGCGACGATTCGTGCTGCGATGGACTTAAGATCAGGCTTGTCGACGTCTTTCAGCGCTTCCTGCATGATGCGCGCCGAGCCCTCAGCCGTACCGACGAATACTGTGCCCATGCCACAGAGTCCCGCTGCGACGGCGGCGTTCAGCGCTTCCGGCGCGCCGAGGTAGGTCATGCGTGTCGCAATGGCGTTCGGGGTCATGCCGTGTTCGACCAGGGTGACCATCAGCGCATTGAACAGTACCGACTGCTGCGGCGTGGGTAGCGTCCCGTTGATCTCGAGCCAGGCCATGTCGCCGAGCGCTACCTTGCCGATTAGCTCGTTCACGAGATCCATGCCACGCACTACGATCTTGTCCACGGTGCTCCAGCCCATTTCGGAGCGGATTGTCTTGTCTTGTCTCATGCCTATGCCTTCCGGAATGCAGCGTTGAACCTGGGTTGCGATACGCCGCCTGCGCCCAATGCGACGAGGTGTAGGGAGTGTTGCCCCTGGAACGGTCGTTGTCAAGTTGATTGGAGGATCAACCCTGCAGCGGCAATCACCGGCGCTCCAGCTTCAAAAGCAGCGTGCGAGCGGCCATATGCTTGATGCGGCCTCGTGCGTCGCGCCAGTCCCACCGGCAGCCAAGCTTTTTGCTCTGCCGGGTTCTGCCCCAGTCCCGTTGTTCAGCCAAAAGCCCTTGGATCAGTCCGATATCCTCGGCGCTTCAGTTCCCGGCCTTGTATTACCATGACGCCTGTCATGGTTCACACGCTACGCCATGATCGCGTTCGAGTTCAGCAAGGGAATCAATTTTTTTTCGCTTGCCAGAATCGCGGCAGGCAAGTAATTTTCCAGGCAATCGGGGCCGAGACAGAAGGTATTCAACGAAATATTAGCGAGCGACAGGAGAACAGTCATGCGAGCAGGAGCGGATTTCGGTTTCACCGAAGAACAATTGATGCTGCGGGATTCAGTGCGGCGCTTCGTGCGGGAGCAAGTGCCGGAGGAATACGCGAGGAAGTGCGACCAGGAGAAAATCGCCCCGCTGGACACTTTCGACAAGATCAGCGAAATGGGCTGGCTGGGTATCGGCATCCCGGAAGAATACGGCGGCGCGGGCCTGGGTTTCACGGAGCTGGGCATCGTGCTGGAGGAGTTGTCCTACGGGCTGTTGGAGCTCTCGGTGCTGGTGTACCGCGCCACGGTGCACGGCGCCCAGTCGCTGCTCACCTACGGCAGCGAAGAGCAGCGTCGCAAATATCTGCCTTTGATCGCGGCGGGCAAGTTCAAGTCTTCCATGAGCCTCACCGAGCCCAACGCCGGCACCGACGCCGCGGGGATTCAAACCCGGGCGGTGCGGGACGGGGACTATTACATCATCAACGGCTCGAAGATCTTCAACTCCCAGGTGGACCTCGCCACCCGCACCGTGCTGGTGACCCGGACCGACCCCAACCTTCCCCAGCACAAGGGGATGAGCCTGTTCTTCGTGGACCCCCACAGCCCCGGCGTCACCATCCGGCGGCTGGATACCCTGTGTTTCCGCTCGGTAGGCACCAACAGCGTCAGCTACGACAACGTGCGGGTCCACAAGGACGATCTGCTGGGGGAACTCAACGGCGGCTGGAAGCACCTGATGACCAACCTCAACAAGGAGCGCTTCGCTATCGCCGCCCAAGTCACCGGGGCCGCCCAGAATGCCCTGGACTGCGCCCTGCAATACGCCAAGGACCGGGTGCAGTTCGGCCAACCCATCGGCAAGTTCCAGGTCATCCAGCACAAGTTGGCCGACATGCAAACTCAGGTGCACATCTCCCGCCTCATGAGCTACGATCTGGCCCGCCGGCTGGACGCCAAGATCGAATGCCGCAAGGAAGCCTCCATGGCCAAGGTGTTCACCTGCGAGGCTTACCATCGAGTCGCCGACGAAGGCATGCAAATCCTGGGAGGCTATTCCATGATGCCCGACTTCCCCATGGAGCGCCACTACCGGGATTCCCGCATCATGCGCATCGGCGGCGGCTCCAGCGAAGTCATGCGAACCTCTATCGCCAAGGATCTAGGGTTGTAGCCCGGAAGCTCATTGGGCGTTCGATTGGCCGGGGCAGCAGCGTTTACGGGCATGTTTCAGGCGCACTTAGAAGCTTCAGTCAGGTCGGGCGAGAGATTCTCCCTACCCGATCTGTTTCACTCCTGAGCTACCGCCCGGCAACCAAGGCCTCGGTAAAGGCTTTGAGCACCTCGCTCCCCGGCTTGCCGCGCTTGTCCAGGGCATCGGCCCACTCGGCCCGGACCGTGACGGCCAGGGCGGCGATTTCCTTACGATCCGCGGGCGGGAAGCTCACCACCGTCATGCCTCCCTGCTTCAGCTTTTCATAGTCCGCTTCCACCCCTTTGTCCACCACCGCGCACGCATTCCCTCCGGCGGCTTCACCGGCCTCCAGCATGATCTTCTGGACACTGTCCGATAATTTCTTGAAACGCGCTTCGCCGATGCCGAAAATAGCCACCACGCTGCCGAAATTTTCTCCCGCAGTTACGAACTTCGCCTGCCCAGGCAGGTTATAAGACAGGATGCTTCCGGTAGCCAGGGTGCCGCCGTCGATGGTTCCCCGGGACAGGGACTCATAGATCTCTGGCCCCGTCATTCGGATCGGGACAGCCTTCAGTTTGCGAATCATGCTTTCCTTCGGCCCTCCCGTGGTCTGAAGCTTTAGCCCCTCAAGGCTCTTGACCGACTCCAACTTGTGACGCGAAAAAATCTGATATGGAGGCAGCACGATGCTGAATAGGGGCCGAAACCCCAAGGGGGCGTATTCCCTGGCCGCAATCACGCCTCCCTCCCTCGTCAAGGGCAAGAGGGCGAAGGTTCCGGCACAAGACGTCCCGAAGCTCCCCGGCAACTCCGCTACCACCGATAGCGGCATCTTGTCGGAAACATAGGCCGGCACCACCAGGGCAATATCAGTGACCCCGGACAAGGCCAAGGACAACATATCTTTAGCCTTGCCCAATTGCTCCGCCGGATAGTATTCAAACTGCACCATCCCACCCGCATTCTTGGCCACCGCATCCATCCAATACTTGACCAAGGGTTCCACCAGGAAATGATTGACGGGCAGATTATGGGCGAGCCGCAGGACGATTTTCTTGTCCTGGGAACCGGCGACGCCGCTAAAAAGAGTCAACCCTAAGGCCAGTATCAGCCCGGCGGCCCTGCCATAACGATAAATCATGATCCCCTCCTCTTTCGTTGATATTAACGCGCCCCGATCACGGCCAGGCGCTCCGGGTTACTCAATGTCCATGCCGGTCGATCTTCTTCCAACCCAATTCGTCCATTCCCAGCAGATTTTTCTGGATATTGGCGGAGCCTTCTCCGGTGCGCATCAGCCGGGCGCAGGTAAAATAGCGGAATACCGGAAATTCCTTGGCGAAGCCGTAACCACCGTAAACCTCCAGGCATTTCTCGGTGACATCCATCACCGCCTCGCCGGCGAAATACTTGGCGATGGAAGCTTCCCGTCCGAAGGGCAGTCCTTGGTCGGCCCTGGCCGCCGCCCGATAGATGAGCCAACGCGACGCCTCGGTCTTGGCGAGCATGTCGGCGATGGTATGCTGAATAGCCTGGAATTCGCCGATCTTCTTGCCGAAGGCCACCCGCTCCTTGGCGTACTGCACCGCCATGTCGAGGCAGGCCTGCGCGATGCCCAGCCCCCGCGCCGGGACGCACACCCGGCCATATTGCAAGGTGCTCATGGCGGCTTTGAAGCCGTGGCCCTCGATTTCGCCCAACAAGCTGTCGGCGGGAATCTCCACGTCCTGGAAGGATAGCTCGGCGGTGGGGATGCAACTGGTGCCGATGTCGCAGGGAATCGGCCGGGCGCTGAAGCCCTTGAGCCCTTTCGTCTCCACCAGGAAAGCGGAAACCCCGGCATGCCCCCGATCCGGATCGGTCTTGGCGAACAGCAGAATCAAATCGGCCACCGAACCCAAGGTGCTCCACATCTTGCTGCCATTGATGATGTAGTGATCCCCTTTGCGCAGCGCCCGAGTTTTCATGGCGGCTGCGTCCGATCCTCCTCCCGGCTCGGTCAGCGCGAAGCAGCCGATATATTTAGCCGACACCAGTCCCGGCACGTACTTGCGTTTTTGCGCTTCGGTGCCCCAGCGGTAAATGGCCATGGGGACATTCACCCCTTGATTGTTGAAGGGCATGCCACTCTCGATGGAGGCCCGCGTCATCTCCTCCATGATGAGCACCTGGGCCACGAACCCCAGCCCGGTGCCTCCGTACTCCTCCGGGAACAGGCAGCCGAACATGCCGGCCGCCGCCATCTTTTCGATGAGGTCCCGGTGAAACACTCCTTCGGCCTCCCGTTGCCGCCAATGGGGAGCGATTTCCTTGCGAGCGAAATCCAGCGCCATGTCGCGTGCCGCCGCCTGCTCCGCCGTCAATTCAAAATCCACTGTAGTTCCTTAAACCTGGGTTAATAGTCATTGGGGAGCCTTCAGCCTGCTTGCATAAGCCGATCGAGGCGCTCCTTTGCCTCGATGAATTCGTTCATCATATCGGCTGCACGGCACACCGTTATTTCCGAACAATTCTACAATTTCCTCCGTGTAAAGCTCAGGCAGGCATCACCTGACACCACCGATATGATCAGGAGTGTATCCCCCCGGCGCGCAAGGCAAGCGAAAGAAAGTTGATGTTGGTGACTATATTAGCAACGCAGAGTTCTCCTTTCTGTTATTATTTTCCCGCTCAAAATAAGGGCATGGAAAGCCGGCCGGAAACCGACTCGAAAAAAGCAGCGGCCAGGTTCCCCTGATGAAGCTGTTCCAGTTCAATAAACGAGGAGAAACCGCTGATGAAAGCCCTGAACCTGGCCCACCGGCTGATCTTGTTCTTGGAATCAATCTGGATAGCGGTGGCCTCGGTGGCCTTGTTCGCCGTCATGGTCATCGTCTTCTGCGACGTCGGTATGCGTTACTTCTTCAATTCCCCCTTGGCCTGGTCCTATGATTTGATCTCCCTCTATCTGATGGTGGCCTTGTTCTTCCTGTCCCTGTCGAGCACCCAGGCCAACAACCACCATGTGCGCGTGGACATCATCTTCCGTCACGTCGCCCCCCATGCCCGGCATGTCATGGAGTTGATCGGCTACATCCTCACCGCGGTGGTGATGATCGGCATCGTGTACCAGGGCAGCATCAAGTTCTGGGGCAATTTCCAAGCCGGGGATGTGGTGGCGGGGGCCATCCCCTGGCCCACCTGGGCTACGGTCGTGTTCATTCCCTTGGGGGTGGGATTGCTGTTGCTGCGCCTGGTGTTCGGGACGTTTTCCTTGGCCACGGCCTTGGCGACGCGCTCCACCATCGCCGTGGGAATTACCGAAATAACCCACGACGAAGAGGATATCTGACATGCTGGCCCTCTCCATTTTTCTGTTTATGCTGGCCATGTTGACCATCGGCGTGCCGGTGGGCTTCGCCCTGGCCATCTCCGGGGCCACCGGCCTTTATTTCCTCGGCGGCATCAACATGGTGCTCGGGGTCATGGACACCGCTCCTCTGTCCGCCGCCAGCACCTACGAATTGATCACCGTGCCCATGTTCCTGCTGATGGCGGAGTTCGTCATCATCAGCGGCGTGGCGGATGATCTATTCAAAGCCGCCTCCACCTGGGTCGGCCGCGTCCCTGGTGGCTTGGGCATCGCCACCGCCTTTGCCGGCGCCGGGTTCGGCGCCATCTCCGGCTCCAGCACCGCGGGGGCCGCCACATTGTCATCCACCACTATTCCCGCCATGCTCAAGGCCGGCTACGATCCCAAGCTGGCCTGCGGCGTGGTGGCCATTTCCGGCACCCTGGCGATGCTCATCCCGCCCAGCATCGCGCTGGTGCTGTTCGGCATCATCGCCGACGTCAGCATCGGCGAGTTGCTCATCGGCGGCGTCATCCCCGGCCTCATGGTCACGCTGGCCATCAGCCTCACCGTGCTCTATTTGGTCTGGCGGGATCCGAACCGCGCCCCGCCCGGGCAAAGGTACACCTTCAAGGAAAAATTCATCTCGCTGAAAGTGGTATGGCCCATGTTGGTGCTGTTCATGGCGGTGACCGGGATCATTTACCTCGGCGTGGCCACCCCTACCGAGGCGGCGAGCATCGGGGCGTTTGGCGCCTACCTGATCGCGCTGTTCAAGGGCAAGGCCAACTTCTCCGCGACCCGCCAAGCCCTGATGCGGGCCGCCCAAACCACTTGCATGATCATCATGATCATTCTGGGGGCCCATTTCTTCGGTTACTTTCTCACCGTGACCCAGACCACCCAGCAAATCGTCGCCACCATCGGCGGCTGGCCGGTGGACCGCTGGGTCATCATGGCCATGATCATTCTGATCTACCTGATCCTGGGGTGCTTCATGGATCAGGTGGCGATTCTGATCCTCACCATCCCGATAATGCTGCCGGTGATCAAAGCCCTGGGCTTCGACCCGGTCTGGTTCGGCGTGATGGTGGTGGTCCTCGCCGAAGTGGGCATGGTCACTCCGCCGGTGGGGCTGAACGTTTTTGTGGTCTCCCGCTACACCGGCCGGCCTCTGGATGAGGTTTTTCGAGGCGTGGGTCCTCACGTGGTAGCCCACCTTATCGTCATCGCTTTGTTTTGCATATTCCCGCAACTGATACTCTGGCTGCCTCGGACCATGCGGGCCTAAGCGTTCGGGATTCGGCCGTGCAGGACTGGAACGCGCTGGACGATGAGGCCTTTCGCGGTGAAGTGCGGCGTTTTTTCCGGGAGCACCATCCGCAATCCTTGCGCTACGCTTCCCGCAGGCCGCGTTGGCGGGAAGTGCAGGACTGGTGGGCGACCCTCTACCGGCACGGTTGGATCGCGCCGGCCTGGCCGCGTGAGCACGGCGGCATGGGCCTGTCCCCCGCCAAATTGCTCATCTTCATCGACGAGCAGGAAAGCTACGGCGCGGCCCGCACCCCGGACCAGGGCATCATCAACCTGGGGCCCCTGCTCATCCGCTACGGCACCCCGGAACAGCAACGGAAATACCTTCCTCCGACCCTGTCCGGCGAATACCTGTGGTGCCAAGGTTATTCGGAGCCCAACGCCGGCTCCGACCTCGCCAGCCTGCGCACCGAAGCCGTGCTGGACGGGGACGAATACGTCATCAACGGGTCGAAAATCTGGACCACCATGGCCCACGACGCCACCCACATCTTTCTGCTGGCGCGCACCGACAAGCAGGCCAAGAAGCAAGCAGGCATCAGCTTCCTGATGATGGACATGCGCTCCCCCGGCATCACCGTGCGGCCCATCCGCAACATCGCCGGGCACGAGGAATTTTGCCAAGTCTTCTTCGACAACGCCCGCACCCACCGCGGCAACCTAGTGGGAGAACCGAATCGGGGCTGGACCCTGGCCAAGGCGCTGCTGGGCTTCGAGCGCATTTTCATCGGCAGCCCCAAATACTGCCGATTCACCCTGGCCCAACTCGCCGCCCTGGCGGCCGAACGCGGACTGATGGACGACCCGCTATTCCTCGACCGCCTTGTACAACTGCGCCTGGACGCGGAGGATCTGGCCTCCGCCTTCGCCCGCTTCGCCGAAGTCATGCGCAACGGCAGCGAAACTCTGGGACCGGAAGTCTCCATGCTGAAAATTTGGGCTTCCGAAACTTTTCAGCGCATCACCGAATTCACCCTGGAAACCCTGGGGGACGCAGGCGCCATCGCCACCGGCATTGTTTGCAAGGATCGCACCGTCGACGCGGTGAACACTTTTTACTATGCCCGCCCCGCCACCTTCTACGGCGGCAGCAACGAGATTCAGCGCAACATCCTGGCCAAGCACGTTTTGCGGCTGCCCGAATAGCCACAAATAATCATTTTTATCCGGGCCGCCGAGCTGCGCCGCGCGGACCCATCGGGAACCGTACATTCATGGCAAAAACCCTGCTCCCCGGCATCCGCGTCATCGACATCACCCGCATCCTGGCGGGCCCCTTGGCCTGCCAGACGCTGGCGGATTACGGCGCGGAAGTCATCAAAATCGAACGGCCCGGAAGCGGCGACGACACGCGCACCATGGGCGGCCCCTATCTGAAGAATCGGGATGGGAAAGAGACCAGCGAGTCGGTCACCTATCTGGCTTTCAACCGCAATAAAAAATCCGTCACACTCGATATTTCCAAACCCGAGGGACAGGATATCGTGCGGAAGCTGGTCGTCCAATCCGACGTGCTGGTGGAAAACTACAAGCTGGGCGTGCTGGCCCGCTACGGCCTGGCTTATGAAGATCTCAGAAAGATCAACCCGCGGCTGGTGTACTGCTCTATCACCGGCTTCGGCCAGGACGGTCCCTACCGCCACCGGGCCGGCTACGACCCGATCTTTCAGGCCATGGGCGGCTTGATGAGCGTCACCGGCGAACGAGACGGTCGCCCCGGCGGCGGTCCGATGCGGGTGGGGTTGCCCGTCGTCGATCTCATGACCGGCATGCACGCCGCGTCGGCGATTTTGGCGGCGCTTTACCACCGCGACCGCGTTTCCGGAACAGGCCAATACATCGACGCCGCCTTGCTGGACGTGGAAATCGCCATGCTGTCCCACCTCCACCTCAACTACCTGGTGAGCGGCAAAATCCCGCAGCGCTGGGGCAACGACAACCCCACTTTAGTCCCCTACCAGGTATTGTCGTGCAAGGGGGGTAGAATCATGGTTTCGGTGGGAAACGAGAGCCAATTCGCCAATTTCTGCAAGGTGCTCGGCAAACCCGAACTGGCCGAGGACGAACGCTTCAGTAAGAACGTCAAGCGCCTGGAAAACCGGGACCTGCTGGTATCGATTCTGGAAGATTTGCTCAGTCGCGAGGACGGAGCTTATTGGAGCAACGCCCTGGAAAACGTCGGGGTGGGCTGCGGCCCCATCAACGATCTGGCCCAGGCGCTGGCTGATCCCCAGGTCCGGTATCGCCGGATGCAAATGGAAGTGCCCCATCCGCTGTCCGGAACCACGCCCTTGATCGCCAACCCCATGCGATTCTCGGATGCCACGATAGACCACCAAGCCCCCCCGACCCTGGGCCAGCATAACCGGGAAATCCTGCAAGGCCTATTGGGGTTGAGCAACCGGGATATGGCCGATCTCGCCGCTCGCGGAATTATTTGAGAAGTCCCCCAGCACGCTCATCCATCGTCACTGAAACTCCAGGACGATTGGAACCTAAGCGGATAGGCAAGACCGGGAGAGTCAAACGGAAACCGCCGCCCCTTCGGCGATCAGGACACTGATGTCAGCTTCGGTGTAACCCGCTTCGCGCAGGATCGCCACGGTGTGCTCCCCCAGACGCGGGGCAGGCAAGCGGTGATCCTCCGGAACCGATGCGGACCAGCGGCTGGGAACCGACATGGTCGTCACGGAGCCTTCGGTGGGATGCTCCACCTTGCCGAAGAACCCCACGGCGTTGAGATGGGGATCGGCCAGCAGGCTGTCGAGAGTGTGCATGGCCATGGCGGGAATATCCTGCTCGTGGAGTATTCGCAGCCACTCCCCGGTGGTCCTCGTAGCGAGGGTTTCCTCAAGGAACTGATACAGTTCCCCGGTATGGCGGGTGCGGCTCGCCAGGTCCTTAAAGCGGGGATCGGTTTTCAGTTCGGGCTGCCCCACCCTGTCGAAAAAACGCTGCCACTGGAGATCGGTCACGATCAAAATGCACAGATAGCCGTCTTCCGTTGCATAGGGCCGGCGGTTGGGGGCGATCTGCCGCACGTAGCCCGCCTCGCCCAAGGGCGGTTCGAAGGTCCGGCCATAAAAGTGATGGGTGAGTATGGTATGGACCATAGTCTCGAACATGGGGACTTCCACCGACTGACCTTCTCCAGTGCGCTCTCGGTGATACAGGGCGGCGGTCACGCAATGCACCGCGCTCATCCCCACCAGATGATCCGCCAAAGCGAAAGGCGCGTAGCCGGGCTTTCCGGTCATGCGGGAGATGAGGTAGGAAATTCCCGACATCCCCTGAATCAAATCGTCGTAAGCCGGCTTGGCGGCATAGGGACCCAACTGACCGAAACCATAGGCGCCGCAGTAGATAATGCGGGGGTTCACTACCCGCACCTCCTCGTAACTCAGGCCGAGACCGGCCATGGTCTTGGGCCGCAAGTTGTACATGAACACGTCGGCGCCTTCGGCCAGTTTGAGCAGCGCCTGCCGACCGGCCGGCTTTTTGAGGTCCAGCACAATGCTGCGTTTGTTGCGGTTCAGAGCCAGATACAAAGAACACATATCGGGATGGCGGCCCAGCCCGATGGATCGGGTAATATCACCGTCCTTGGATTCCACCTTGACCACGTCGGCTCCCAGGTCCGCCAGCACCTGGGTGGCCAGCGGCCCCATGAGCACCGCGCTCATGTCCAACACGCGCACGCCAGCAAGCGGTCCGGCCATGGGTCAACTCCTCCAAAATTATGCTTGTCTAAGAAAATCCGAATAAGCAGCGCGGCGATGCGTTGCTGCATTGCATGGCGCTCGCTTACTGATTCTGATCTTCTTGAATCATCGCTTGCGGAAAAAACCGGAGCAGGGTCGGGAGCACATCCCGACCCCGAAGCTTGCAACTCAGCGGCCGGTCTTCAAGGCATCCTGGAAAGCCTTCAGCACTTCGCTGCCGGGCTTGCCGCGCTTGTCCAAGCCCTCGGCCCATTCTTTGCCTATGGAGGCCATGACGGCATCGATGTCCTTCCTGTCCGACGCAGGCAGTTGCACCAGGGCGACTCCCGACTGCTTGGCCTTTTCGATCTGGCCTTCGAGATCCTTGTCGATGAGGGTGCAGGTCCGGGTGACAGTGGCTTCGCTGACCTCCGCCATGGCTTTTTGAACACTCGCGGGCAATTGCTTGTACTTGGCCTCGTTGATGACGTAGGTGGCGGCAAAACTGCCGAAACTCTCGCCCACGGTCGCGTATTTCACCAGCGTATGGATGTTGTAGGGGAACAGGCTGGCCCAAGGGAACAGCACGCCGTCGATAGTGCCCCGCGACAAGGATTCATACACCTCGGGGGTGGCCATCTTGATGGGCACGGCTTTCAGCTTGCGCACCGCCAGTTCCTTGGCGCCGCCGGCGGTATAAAGCTTCATGCCCTCGAAATTCTTTATCGATTCGAACTTTCCCTTGGTGTAGATCTGGTAGGGGGGCAGCACCACCGCGAAAATCGCCCGTACTCCGTTGGGTTGGAATTCCTTCTGGGCCAGGATGCCGTCCCTCACCAATTTCCAGTAAGGCAAGCCGCCGGCGCACGAGCCGGAAAACCCTCCCGGCAATTCCGCCACCGCCGACAAAGGCATCTTGTCGGAAACAAAAGCCGGCGCCACATAAGCGATATCCGTCACTCCGGATTGGGTCAACGCCAGAAAATCCTTGGCCTTGCCCAACTGTTCGGAAGGGTAGTACTCGAAGGTGATGGCGCCGCCGGTGGCCTTGGTGACGCTGTCCATCCAGAACTTGGTGGCGTAGTCAACAATGTAGTGATTGGCCGGAAACGAGTCCGCCACCCGCAGGACGATTTTCTTGTCCTGGGACGACGCAGAGCCGGCCAGGGTACACAAGAAAACAGCAAACAATGTACGCAATGCTCCCATGGGTGCTCTCCTCTGTGACGTGGTGAAAACGACAGCTTATAATGCACCGGATTGTACCCCCATCCGGACAAATTTTTCGAGGAGAGCCTCAATGGATTTCAATCTCGCCGAAGAGCAACGCCACCTCAAGGAAAGCGCCCGCAAGTTCGCCCGCAAGGAGCTGGTGGAGGTGGCCAAGCAGATGGAGGAAACCGACGAGCCCATGTCGGAGGAATGGCGCAAGCGCCTGGGAGCCATGGGCTTCCTCGGCGTCAACATCCCCCAGCAATACGGCGGGCTGGGACTCACCACCTTCGAGGCGGTGCTGGTGCTGGAAGAGCTGGCGCAGATTTCCCCCGCCGTGGCCTTTCCGGTATTCGAATCCTGCTTCGGCCCGACCCAAACCCTCTTGCATTGCGCCAGCGAGGACATCAAACAAAAGGTTCTGCCGCGAGTCTGTACGGGCGAACTGGTGGTGGCCGTCACCATGTCGGAGCCGGAAGCCGGCAGCGCCATGACCGACCTGACCACACGGGGTGTCATCCAAGGCGACAAAGTGATCATCAACGGACAAAAACGTTGGTGTTCCGGAGCCGGCCATTCCGGCGGCTACCTGCTCTATTGCCGGATGTCCGATGCGCGCGGGGCCGCCGGAGTTGGCGCCATCTATCTGGAGTTGGGCACAAAGGGCATGAGCTTCGGCAAGCGGGAGCGCTTGTTAGGGATGCGGGGCGTCCCCAGCCGGGACATTTTCTTCGACGACGCCGAAGTGCCGGCGAAGAACATCGTCGTGCCGGTGGGCAAATTCAAGGACCTCATGAAAACCTTCAGCGTGGAACGCTGCGGCAACACCACCCTGGGGGTGGCGGGCGCCACCGCGGCTCTGGAATACGCCGTCGAATACGTCCAGACCCGCAAGCAGTTCGGCAAGCCGATCGTGGAATTTCAGGCCGTCCAGTTGCGTCTGGCGGACATGGCGATCCGGGTGGAAGCCGCCCGGCTGCTGCTCTACCGGGCGGCAGCCAACGCCGCGGCGGGCATTCCCTCGCTGCGGGACATTTCGATCGCCAAGTGCTATGCCAACGAAATCGCGCGGGAAGTCTGCGCCAACGGCGTGCAGCTCATGGGCGCCTACGGCTTCAACAAGGAATACGGCATGGAGCAGCGGCTGCGGGATTCCTTCGCCTGGGGCATCGGCGGCGGCACCATCGACATCCAGAAGATCAACATTGCGGCGGAACTGGTGGGACGCCGCTTCGACCAGCGACGCTAACGGGCCGCAACTGCTCCTCTCCCATGGGCGGGAGAGGAGCTTGCCGACAGATATTCTTCAGCAGCCGTTGGCGGCTGGAAGCCACCGCCGCGAGTCGAGCGGGAGGGATGTCAGAGACGACAGCCTCACCAAAAATCAGGATGCACGGCTGCAATCACCCCTTCTGGCTGTCATCGATTGAGCGCTTGGCAAACCGCGGGCGGCCATGTATGCCGGGGTGTCACGCAGCTCGGTAATCCCCGATAATTCAGCGGCTGTCGCGGGCCTCCAGCGCGGCCTTCAGCGCCTCACTGCCGGGCTTGCCCCGCTTGTCCAATTCCGCGGCCCATTCGCTCGCCACCGACGCCAGCACTGCGTCCATTTCCTTCTTGTCCGCAGCCGACCAGCGCACCACAGTCACTCCTTTCTGCTTGAGCTTCTCCAGGTCACCGATTTCTTCCTTGTCCATCCCGGCGCACACGCTGCGGCTGGCTGCTTCGCCCGCTTCGGCCATGGCCTTCTTGACGTTGTCGGGAAGCTGCTTCCAGCGGTTCTCGCTGATGATAAAAATGGCCGCCGCCGAACCGAAGCCCTCCCCGGCAGTGACATATTTGGCCGGGATGTTGTAGTTCACGGTCACGCCATAGGAGAAGATGGCCCCGTCCAGCGTACCCCGGCTGATGGCTTCGAAGGCTTCCGTGGAAGCCATCTTGACGCCAATCGCTTTCAGCTTGCGTATGGTCAGATCCATGGCGCCGCCCAGAACGCGCAGCTTCATGCCCTCCATGTCCTTGGAGCTATCGATCTTGCGCTTCGCCGAGACTAGTTGATAGGGCGGATAAATACCGGAGAACAGCACCCGCACTCCGTTGGGAGCATATTCCCGCTGGGCGAGAATGCCGCCTTCGCCGATCAGTTTCCGATGCGCCAGGGTTGCCTGGCAGGAATCGGCGTACATGCCGGGCAATTCCATCACCGCGGTCAGCGGCATTTTGTCGGAAGCATAAGACGGCGCAAACAGTACAACATCGGCTACCCCGGACTGCACCAGCGACAGCAGATCCTTGGCTTTGCCCAATTGCTCCGCAGGGTAGTATTCGAACTGAACTTCCCCGTTGGTGGCCTTGGTCACCTGTTCCATCCACGGCTTGATGCCATAGCGCGGGAAAAAATGGCCAACGGGAAACTGGTCGGCTACTCTGAGCACCAGTTTCTTGTCCTGGGCCGCAGCCGGCTGGGATGCCAAAGCGGCGGCGGCCAGCATACCTAGAGCAAAACTTTTTAGTACTTTGCTTCGATACATGGTGATTCCTCCATTCAATAATCCATGTCCTTAGGCGGAAAACGCCGCATCATCAGCTTCTCGGTGAACTCCAACACCTGCTCCTTGCGCTGATTGAACACCCGCACCCGGCCGGAGAAGACGCCCCGCTCGCCGTCGGAAAGGTTTTTCTTGTCCTCCACCGTAACCGTCGCCCGCAACGTGTCTCCCGGCTTGACCGGCACGGTGAACTTGAAATTGCTGAGCTCCAGGGCGGCAATGGTGGAGGGGCCCAGAATCTCCTCCATCATCCCCGCCGCCAAGCTGGCGGTCAGCAATCCCGGGGTGATGCGCCCGCCGTAGGGGGTGTACTTCTTAGCGAAGTCGTCGTCGATGAAGATAGGCACTTTGAGCCCCGCGAGGCACGTGAAGTTGACGATATCGGCTTCGGTAACAGTGCGGCCGTAACTCTTGAACTCATCGCCCACTTTGAAATCATCCAGATAGCGATTCGACATGCTGTTACTCCTTAATGTGTCGTTGGAAATTCTAGCGACTTTGCTGCAATGTTTCGCGAAAAGCCTTGAGCACCTCGCTTCCTGGCTTACCGCGCTTGTCCAGCCCTTCGGCCCATTCCGCCTGGACGCCGGCCAACAACCCTTGTAGTTCCTTCTTGTCGGCCACCGGAAGCTGAGCCGTGGTCAACCCCTGCTGCTTGAGTTTGGCGATATCGATTTGCAGATCCCGATCCAGGGCCGCGCAGAGTCGCCGCGTCGCTTCCTCGCCGGCATCCGTCATCGCTTTCTGGACGCTCTCCGGCAGTTTCTTCCAGCGGGCTTCGCTGATGACGTAATTGGCGGCGATGGCGCCCAGGCTCTCGTCGACGGTGGCGTATTTCACCAGCCCGTCGAGCTTATAGGGTACCAGGCTGGAAAACGGAAAAATCATCCCGTCGATGGTCCCCCGGGACAGGGCATCGTAGATTTCGGGGGTGGCCAGCCGCACCGGCACCGCCTTGAGCTTGCGGGCTGTCATATCCAGCGCCGCGCCGGCGGTACGCAGCTTCAGCCCTTCCACGTCTTTGAGCGATTCGATCTTCTTCTTGCTGGTCACAATTTGATAGGGCGGCATCACCACACTCCACAGCAACCGAACCCCGTTGGCGGCAAAATCCTTTTCCGCCAGAATGCCGTCCTTGGTGGCCAGCTTCCAGTAAGCCATCGTTCCCTGGCATGAGGTGGTGGAACTGCCGGGCAATTCCGCCACGGTGGACAAGGGCATCTTGTTGTCGGCGATGAAGGAAGGAGCGACGTAGGCGATATCCGTCACCCCCGATTGGGTCAAGGACAGCATATCCTTGGTCTTGCCCAACTGCTCCGAGGGATAGTATTCGAAGGTCACCGCCCCTCCCGTGACCCGGGTCACCTCCTCCATCCAGGGCTTGGTAGCGTTCTCCACCATCCAGTGCCCGCTGGTGGGAAACGAATCCGCCACTCGCAGGACCAGCTTTTCCTTGCCTTGGGCCAGAGCCCCATTCCCCCAAACCGAGAACAATACGCCGCACAACCCAACTAGCTTCAAGTAATGCTTCATGCTCCCCTCCTCCTTCGTCTCGACGGTTACTACTCTATCAGCTTGGCCGCCCGCAACGCGGCGACCTCCTGCATCGTATAACCCGCACCCGCCAGTACCGCATCGGTATGGGCGCCCAATTTGGGCGGCGGATCGTGCCGGCCGGCACCTTGTCCCTCTATCATCGCCGGCAGGTTTATGAGCCGCAGAATCGACCGGAGCCGCGCCATCCAGCCGCGCAAACATGCCGCCGGCCATCACCAGATTTTATTGTTGGAAATGCTAACGACCCTGCTGCAAGGCACTGCGAAATGCCTTGAGCACCTCGTTCGCCGGCTTGCCGCGCTTGTCCAGCCCATCCGCCCATTCCGCCTGAACGCCGGCCAGCAATCCTTGCAGCTCTTTCTTGTCGGCAGCCGGAAGCTGGACCATGGTCAGTCCCTGTTGCCTGAACTTGGCGATATCGATTTCCAGATCCCGATCCTGCGACGCGCACAGCCGCCGGGTCGCCTCTTCGCCGGCATCCATCATGGCTTTCTGAACACTTTCCGGCAGTTTCTTCCAGCGGGCTTCGCTGATGACGTAAGTGGCCACTAGGGCTCCGAAGCTTTCGCCGACGGTGGCATATTTCACTAACCCGTCCAACTTATAAGGCGCCAGGCTGGGGAACGAATAAATCATGCCGTCGATGGTCCCCCGGGACAAGGCATCATAAATTTCGGGGGTCGCCAGCCGCACCGGCACCGCCTTCAGCTTGCGCGCCGCGAGATCCAGCGCCGCTCCGGCGGTGCGCAGTTTCATCCCTTCGATGTCTTTCAAGGATTCGATTTTCTTTTTGGCGCTCATGATTTGATAAGGCAGCGTCGCCACGCCCCACAACAAGCGGACACCGTTGGGGGCAAAATCCCTTTCCGCCAGAATGCCATCCTTTGTGGCCAGCTTCCAGTAAGCCAGCGTCCCCTGGCACGAGGTGGTAAAACTACCGGGCAATTCCGCCACGCCGGACAAGGGCATCTTGTTGTCGGAAATGAAGGCAGGGGCGACATAGGCGATATCCGTCACCCCCGACTGGGCCAGGGCCAGCATATCCTTGGTCTTGCCCAGTTGCTCCGAGGGGTAGTATTCGAAGGTCACCGTCCCTCCCGTGGCCCGGGTCACCTCCTCCATCCAGAACTTAGTGGAATTATCCACCACCCAGTGCCCGCTGGTGGGAAACGAATCCGCCACCCGCAGGACCAGCTTCTCCTTGCCTTGGGCCAGAGCCCCATTCCCCCAAACCGAAAACAATACGCCGCACAACCCAACTAGCTTCCAATAATGCTTCATGCTCTCTTCCTCCTCCTTCGTCTCGACGGTTACTACCCTATCACCTTGGCCGCCCGCAACGCGGCGACCTCCTCTTTCGAATAACCCGCACCCGCCAGCACCTCATCGGTATGGGCGCCCAGCACGGGGGGCGGCCGCCGCAACGAAGCCTTCTCGCCGTCGATGCCCACCGGCAGGTCCACGGTCTTGAAATCCGGCAGATGGGGCGCGGCCAGGGGGCGGATCATGCCCATGGCGTTCACCTGTTCGTTTCGGTACACCGCATCCACCGTATTGATGGTGGAGCAGGGCGCTCCGGCTTGCCGCATCAAGGCCACGCATTGGTCGGAGGTGAACCGGGCGGTGCGGGCCTCCAATAGGGCATGCAGTTCGGGCCGGTTCGCTACCCGCTGGCTGTTGCTGTTGAAACGGGAATCTTGAGCCAATTCCGGCGCCCCCAAGGCCCGGCACAGTTTGGCGAACAAGTTGTCGTTGGCGGCGGCGATGAGCACCGCCCCGTCTTGCGTCTTGAACGATTCGTAGGGGGAAGTCATGGGCGTCACGTCCCCCATGCGGGCGCCGATATGCCCCGCTCCCATGTAGTGGGCCAGAAAGATGGACATCCAGTTGACCCCCGTTTCCATCAGGCTGGCGGCGACTTTGCCTCCCAGGCCGGTTTCCTTGCGCCGGTACAAGGCCGCCAGCACGCCGGAAAAAGCCCACAGCCCGGTGCCCATGTCGATGACGGATACGCCCACCCGCGCCGGCGGGCGGTCGGGGTGGCCGGTGACACTCATGATGCCGGTAAACGCCTGGATCAGCGGGTCATAGCCGGGATCCCTGGCCAGCGGGCCGGATTCGCCGAAGGCGCTGATGGCGCAATACACCAAACCGGGGTTGCCGGCTTTCAAGTCATCGTACCCCAAACCCCGGGATTCCAGGCTGCCCGGACGGGTGGAATGGACCAGAACATCGGCCTTGCCGGCGAGACGGCGGATAATTTCCTGGCCTTCGGGCGCATTGAGATCCACGCCAACGCTCTTCTTGTTGCGGTTCACCGCCAGAAAAGCGGTGGCCACGCCCTGCCACGCTAGAGACGTCCACTTGCGGGCGTCGTCGCCGCCGCCCGGACGCTCGACCTTGAGCACCTCCGCGCCGAAATCCCCCAGCAATTGAGTGCAGAAAGGGCCGGCAATATTTTGCGTGAGGTCAAGAACCGTGACCCCATTCAGAATGTCCGGCATGGAATGATTTTTCCTCCTTATCGTACGGCTTGTAAAGTCCGGACAAAGATGTTATCACACCCCCCGCAAGCCCCAAGAAAAGCTCCGGCCGAGGGCTCGGCCGTTGATTATCCCCCAAACTTATCCCCCAAACCTTGAGAGACAAACGACATGAACTTTCTCACCGAAGAACAGCAGCTTTGGAAAGACACCGTGGAGCGCTGGGTCGACCAGGAGATCGGTCGCGAATATATCCGCAAGTGCGACGTCGAGCGACGCTTCCCTTTCGAGGCCTATGAAAAAGCCGCCCAATTGGGCTGGCACCGGCTGATCATCCCGGAAGCCGACGGCGGCGACGGCGCCGACATCTTCGCCTATGCGCTGATGTGCGAAAGCCTGGCCAAGTACGGCTTCGATTTTTCCGCCGCCATCACCGGCTCGACTTTCACCGCCATGAACTTGGTGCTGCACGGCACCACCGAGCAAAAGAAGCAATACCTGGAGCCGTTCATGCGGGGCGAGATCCGCATTCCGATTTCCATCTCCGAGCCCAATGCCGGCTCCGACGCCGCCAATACCCAGACCCGCGCCGAGCTGGCCGGCGACGAATACGTCATCAACGGCCAGAAGCTCTGGTGCAGCGGCGCCGCCAACAAAGACGCGGTGATCCTGATGCTGGTGCGGACCGAGAAAACCAACGACAAGCGCAAGGGGTTGTCGGTGTTCATCATCCCCAACACCACTCCCGGTCTCGACATCCGCCCCCTCAGCACCCTGGCCCGCCGCTCCATCACCACCACCGAGATTTTTCTGGACAACGTGCGGATTCCCGCATCCCAAATGCTGGGCAAGCCCGGCGACGGCTGGAAAATCATCGGCGGCGAGCACCTGCAACTGGAGCGCATCGCCGTCGCCGCCGGCTATGTCGGCAACGCCCAAGGCGCGGTGAGCGACGCCCTCCGCTACGCCCACCAGCGGGTGCAGTTCGGCCAACCGATCTTCGAGTTCCAGGTGCTGCGCCACATGCTGGCCGACATGCAGACCCAAGTGGACGCCGCTCGGCTGCTCACCTATCGCGCAGCCGAAATGGCCAGCCAAGGATTACCCTGCCGCAAGGAGGTGGCCATGGCCAAGCTGTTCGCTTCGGAGACCCTGCAAACCGTTTCCCGCAACTGCATGCAGATCATGGCCGGCCATGGCATGCTGCCGGAGGGCGACATGGAACGCTATTTCCGGGAAGGCATGCAGGCCACCGTCGGCGGCGGCACGTCCCAGATCCAGCGCACCATGATTTCCCAGGAGATGCGGCTGCGCTGACCGGGGATACGGGCCGTTTGAACTCGGACACTGCGGGTTTCTCCTTCCGGGAATTTTCAACTAATCAACGGCCCTTCCACACCGGCTTGCGCTTCTCTGCGAACGCCCGCGGCCCTTCGATGGCATCCTCGCTGGCGTAGACATGCTTGTACAGGCGCTTGGCCTCAACCAGCCCGGCCTCGCAGCCCAAGGAGAGCGCCTTGATCAGGGACCCCTTGCCCGCCATAACCGAAAGCGGGGCATTGTCGCGAATGCGTTCGGCAAGCCGGCGAGCCCGCGCCTGGACGGCTTCCGCGGTGTCTTCCAGGTAGTTGACCCAACCGATATCGTAGAGACGCTCTATAGGCATCCAGTCGCCGGTGAGCACCAAATCCATGATGATGGACTGGGGTAATTGCCACAGCAGCGGAACCGCCCAGGGCGAACCTCTGCCGCGCTGGGTTTCGGTGATGGCGACGCGGGTGCCGCGCAGGCCGACCCGCAGGTCGGAATTCAGGCTCAACATCATGCCGCCGGCCGGCAGGTCGCCGTTCATGGCGGCGATGATGGGTTTTTTCACCTCCCGCATGCAGTCGTGAAACGGGTCCTTGATCTTGCTCAGCACGTCCACGCCTTCTTCCTTGCGAATGCGGGCCGCTTCCTTGAGGTCCATGCCCGCGGAGAAGGTGCCGCACGGGGCGCCGGTGAGAATGATGACCCGCACTTCAGGATCGTCGTCCACCGTGTTCCACACTTGGTGCAGACGGTTGATCAGCTCCAGCGAGAGAGCGTTGCGGCTCTCCGGGCGGTTCAGCATCACCGTGGCGATGTAGTCTTTCTTTTCGTAGATCAGCACGTCTTTTTCGGCAGCCATGATTTCTCCTCGATGAGTGATGGGTGTCATACGCCCCGGAAGCGGGGCTCGCGTTTTTCCAGAAGGGCGCGCACCCCTTCCTTGGAATCTTCCATTTCGATGGTGCGGGATTGGCAATGGGCCTCGTATTCTCCGGCCGGCCGGGGATCCCAATTCACATGCCGGTACAAGGAGCGCTTGATCATGCGCACCGCCGCCGGAGCGCAGGCGGCGATTTCCCGGGCCAGTTCCCAGGCCTTGCCCGATACCTCCTCCGGCGCCATCGCGTAATTGGCCAGCCCGATCTCGGCGGCTTGGGCACCCGTTACCATGCGCCCGGTGAACAGCATTTCCGCCGCCCGCGGCAGGCCCACCACGCGCGGCAGCATGTAGCTGATCGCCATCCCAGAGTGCAGCCCCAGCTTGACGAAATTGGCGGCGTAACGGGCGTCTCGATTCGCCACCCGGATGTCGCAGATGAGCGCCAGCCCCAACCCGCCGCCGACGGCATGGCCGTTCATCGCCGCGATGACCGGCACTTCCACTTCCAGAATGGCGAGGAACGGCCGATAGATGTCGAAAGTGGCTTCCTGAGGCAGTAGCTCGCCCTTATCCAGTATATCGCTGCGGAAATCCGCGCCCGAGCAAAAGGTGTTGCCGCTGCCGGTGATGACCAAGCAACGCAATTCCCGGTCTTGCTTGACGCTGTCGATGATCTTGCCGAAGGCGGCCAGCGTCTCGCCGTTCATGGCGTTGCGGTTGTGGGGCCGGTTCAGCCCGATTTCCCCGATCGAGCCTTCCTTGCGGTACAGTACTGCCACATCCTTGCTCATGTTTTTCTCTCCCGTTCAGATCGGGCCGGATCACCGGCCCTATTCGTGATAATCGTAAGCCGAGTAGCGAAGATCCACCGCCAGTTTGTAGCGACCACTGGGATCATAACCTTTTTCGTCGACGCCGAAACCCTTCCAGCGCAACTCGATGCCCACCTCCCCGACAGCGGCCTCAACCAATTCCCCGACGCTGTACCGCTCGCCGGTGGCGATGACGTAATCCTCGGGCTGCAGCTGTTGCTGCATCAGCCATCGCATCTCCACGTAATCCCGGGCGTGGCCCCAGTCCCGCGAAGCATGCTCACGATGTGTGTTTGATGCCCGGCCTCGTCGATGGCGGTGTTCATGGTCTTGCCATAGCAGCAAAATCAACTTTCTTTCGCTTGCCTTGCGCGCTGGGGGGAGGATACACTTCCGATCATGCGGGTGATATCAGTTGAGAGTGTATGAAAATACTGCCCAAGATCTGTTCCGGCGAGATGATGGTTTCGGTGTCGATGTCGGAGACCGACGTCGGCGCCGCCATGACAGAACTGAAGACGCGCGCCGCCTGGCCGTGGGGCATCGGCGACGGCCATATCGATCTAAGGAAGTTCAACATCGCCGGCGAGCTGGTCGGCCGCCGCTTGTCGCAGCGCTGAACGTGGAAACGCCGACTCGAAACCGCGGTCCGCTGACGGGGGTTCGCATCCTCGATCTGTCCAACTTCGGCATGGGGCCGTACGCGACGGCGCTGATGGCCGAACTGGGCGCCGCGGTAATCAAGGTCGAGCCGAACGAGGGCGACCCGACGCGCAACGTGGGGACGATGCGCCACCGCGGCATGGCAAGCGTCTTCCTGCTCATTAACCGCAACAAGCGCAGCCTGGTGCTCGACCTGAAGCGCCCCGAGGGCCGCCAGGTGCTGTTGCGGCTGATCGAGTCGCACGACGTGCTGTTCTTCAACATGCGGCCGGCCGCGATGGCCCGCCTCGGGCTGAACTACGACGAAGTCGCCGCCGTCAACCCGCGCATAATCTACTGCAGCGCTACCGGCTTCCGGCAGGACGGCCCGTATGCCGACAAGCCGGCGTTCGACGATGTGATCCAAGGACTCGCGGCCTTGCCCGACCTGGAAGGCCGGCTGACCGGCACGCCGCGCTACGTGCCGCTCGCGCTGGTCGATCAGACGGTCGGCATCGCGGCGGCGCTGGCCGTGCTGGCGGCGCTCGTCAGCCGCGCCGACACCGGCAAGGGTCAAGCGCTCGAGGTGCCGATGTTCGAGACGATGGCGCAGTTCGTCCTGCTGTGCCATCTCGGCGGGCAGCTGTTCGATCCGCCGCTCGGGCCGCCGGGCTTCGTGCGGCACCTGACACCCGAGCGCCGGCCGTTCCCGACGCGCGACGGCTTCATCTCGATGGTGCCGTACAGCGACGCGCAGTGGTTCCGGTTGTTCGATCTGCTGGGCAAGTCCGAACTCGCCGGCGACCCGCGCTTTTGCAACATCACCGACCGCACCCACAACATCGCCGAGCTGTACCGGATAGTCGCCGAGGTGATGGCGACGCGCACGACCGGTGAGTGGATGGACCAGCTTTCCGCTGCCGACATCCCGGCGATGCCGATGCACACGCTGGACAGCCTGCTCGACGATCCGCATCTGTGGGCGACCGGCTTCTTCGGCTGGGAGGAACATCCGACCGAGGGCCGCATCCGCAGCATGGAACCGGCGACGCGGTGGTCCGGCACGCCGCCGCGACCGCAGGGGCCCGCGCCGCGGCTCGGCGAGCACAGCGTCGCGATCCTCGGCGAAGCGGGGTATTCGTCGAGCGAGATCGAAGCGTTGGTCGCCGCCGGCGTCACGCATGCAGCGGCGATCGATTGAACGAGTAGAAGGCGGTGCGATCGCGGTGCGAATCGGCGACCGCTCAGGCCGCGAGCGCGCGGCCCGCTTTCACGCTTTCGATCCAGCCGATCGCCCAATCGGCCGCCAGCTCTTCCGGCATGGTGCCGGCGCTGGCGTCATGGCGGAATACCTCGCCCAACCGGCGCGCGCCCAGATCGGTTAGCAGCTCATCGAAGCGCTTGCCGCCGAAGCAGAAGGTTTCGGCATAGGTGCGATCGCCCAGCGCAATCACGCCGTATTCCACCCCCGAAAGATCGGGACGCGCGCTTTGCAACGATGCGTACAGGGCCTTGGCATTGTCCGGCACGTCGCCCTGACCATAGGTGGAAGTACAGATCAGGTACAAGCCGCCGCCGGCGAACACGCCCGCATCCAGTCCATCCATGGGCTGGATATCGATGCGCACATCGTCTTCTTCGGTGGCGAGTTGCACCGCCTGCGCCACCAGCTCGGCAGTGCTGGTCATGGTGCCGACCAATATGGTCAGATCCACCGACATAGATTTAGAGCAGCACCTTCCAGGCGTGCGCCATCACCGCGGCGCGGCTGTGACTGCGCCGGCCAGGAACAGCGCCCGCAGGCTACGCGAAAATATGCTCATGGAAATACCTCTTCCTTTGGTTAATGCTTGATCTTACTCTTGGCCGCTTGCTATTTCGCGGATATGCATTATACTACCGAAAAATCATATTGAAAGCAATATAATGCATATTGCGCAGTAAATCCTAATCCATAATCCAATGGGCGCTCGCGAAACTCCACGGAAAACCAGATCCGCCGCAACGGCGGACGAGGCGTTCCTGCGCGCCCTGGGCGAGCGCGTGCGCGACGCCCGCGCGCGGCGCGGCATGACGCGCAAAATCCTGGCGCGCGACTCGGGAGTGTCCGAACGCTACCTCGCCCAGCTCGAGACCGGCCAGGGCAATGCGTCCGTGCTGCTGCTGCAGAGAATTGCCGTCGCATTCGATCTGCCGCTGACCGAATTCCTGCATCAGGAAGCGGAGCAGCCGGCGGAACTGGCGCTGATCGGACAGTTCCTGCGGCGCCTGCCGGCACGGAAACTCTCCGCTGTGCGCTCGCAGTTGCTGCGCGATTACGGCACTGCGCATACCGAGCGCGTCAAGCGTATCGCCCTCATCGGGCTGCGCGGCGCCGGCAAATCCACCCTGGGCAGTCGGCTGGCAAAGGAACTGGAGGTCCCGTTCATCGAACTCGACCGCGAAGTCGAGCGCGAGGCCGGAACCAGCCTGTCGGAAATCTTCCTGCTCTACGGCCAGGCCGGCTACCGCCGCTACGAGCGCCGCTGCCTGGAAAAAGTGGTGGAAAAGAACGAGCGCATAGTCATCGCCACCGGCGGCTCCATCGTGTCCGAGCCGGGCACCTACGACCTGCTGCTCTCGACCTGCCGCACCGTCTGGCTCAAGGCGCAGCCCGAAGAGCACATGGCACGCGTGGTGGCCCAGGGCGACACCCGGCCGATGACGGGAAACCGCGAAGCCATGGAAGACCTGCACCGCATCCTGCGCGGCCGTAACGCGCTCTACGGCCACGCCGACGTGACCGTAGATACCGCGCACAAGAGCATTGAACAAAGTCTCCACCGGCTACGCAAGGCGACTATCGCTTGAACCAGGAAAAACCATGCAAGCATCTATGATCAACCCAGCCGCCGCACCCCGCGTAACCTTCGACACCCGCCCCGAGCGCTACGCGCACTGGCGCATGAGCGTAGCCGGCGCGATCGCCACCCTCGCGCTGAACGTAAACGAGGACAAGGGCCTCAAGCCCGGCTACAAACTGAAGCTCAACTCCTACGACCTCGGCGTGGACATCGAGCTTTACGATGCATTGAACCGCATCCGCTTCGAGCACCCCGAGGTGCGTTGTGTGGTTCTCACCTCGGCGCGCGAGCGCATGTTCTGCTCCGGCGCCAACATCTACATGCTGGGCCAATCCAGTCACGGCTGGAAGGTGAATTTCTGCAAGTTCACCAACGAAACTCGCAACGGCATGGAAGACTCCAGCCGCAACGGCGGGCTCAAGTTCCTCGCCGCGGTGAACGGCACCTGCGCCGGTGGCGGCTACGAGATCGCGCTCGCCTGCGATGAGATCCTGATGATCGACGACCGTTCCTCCACCGTGAGCCTGCCCGAGGTGCCGCTGCTGGGCGTGCTGCCGGGCACCGGCGGCCTCACCCGCATCACCGACAAGCGGAAAGTGCGCCGCGACCTGGCCGATTTTTTCTGCACCACCACCGAGGGCGTGCGCGCCGATCGCGCCAAGAGCTGGGGCCTGGTCGATCACAGCGCGAAGCCGCAGGCGTTTGCCCAAGCGGTGCGGGAACATGCCGAGAGGCTGGCCGCGGCAAGCGAGCAGCCGCGCGAGACGAAAGGGATCACCCTCACGCCGCTCAAGTGCGCAATCGACTCGAGCGGTTACCGTTACGAATATGTTGATGCCGTCATCGACCGCGCCGCTCGCAGCGCCACGCTCACGGTTTCCGGACCGAAGCACGCCGAGCCCGATGCGATCGAAGACATTCTCGCCGCCGGCGTCGCCTGGTGGCCGCTGCAGATGGCGCGCGAGCTGGATGACGCGATTCTCATGCTGCGCACGAATGAGCTTGAAATCGGTACCTGGCAACTGAAGACGCGCGGCGACATCGATAGCGTGCTTGCCGTGGACGCCGTCCTGGCCAAGCACCGCGGGCACTGGCTCGTGCGCGAAACCCTGGGCCTGCTGCGGCGCACGCTGGCACGGCTGGACGTATCTTCGCGCACCTTGTTCGCCATCATCGATACCGGCTCCTGCTTTGCCGGCACGCTGGCCGAACTGGCGCTCGCCGCCGACCGCGGCTACATGCTGCAGTTGCCCGACGCCCCCGAGAAGGCGCCGCGCATGGTCCTGTCCGAGCTCAACTTCGGCAGCTATCCGATGGTGAACCAGCTCACGCGCATGGCGACGCGCTTCTGCGGGCGGCAGGAGCCGGTGGAGGCAGCGCGCCGGGTCGTCGGCGAGAAGCTCGACGCGCACGACGCGACCGAGCTCGGCCTGGTCACCTTCACCCCGGACGATCTGGATTGGGACGAGGAAGTGCGCATTGCGCTGGAGGAGCGCGCCAGCCTTTCGCCCGATGCGCTCACCGGCATGGAAGCGAGCTTGAGATTCACCGGCGCCGAAACCATGGAGACGCGCATTTTCGCGCGGCTGTCGGCCTGGCAGAACTGGATATTCAACCGCCCCAACGCGGTCGGCGAGCAAGGCGCGCTGAAGGTTTTCGGCACCGGCTCGAAGGCAAAATTCAACTGGGAAAGAATTTAGGAGATAAATCATGTCCATCGATTACAGCCAGAAAATCCCCAACAACGTCAATCTTTCCAACGACCGCACGCTGCAGCGCGCGCTTGAGCATTGGCAGCCGCACTTTCTCGACTGGTGGCGCGAGATGGGGCCGCACGATTTCGCCTCCGCCGACGTCTACCTGCGCACCGCCACCGGCGTGGATGCGCAGGGCTGGGCCAGCTACGGCGCGGTGAAAATGCCGGACTATCGCTGGGGCATTTTTCTCGCCGACGCCATCCCCGAGCGCAAGATCGGTTTCGGCGACCGCTTCGGTGAGCCGGTGTGGCAACAAGTGCCGGGCGAGTTCCGCTCCCAGTTCCGCCGCCTGATCGTGACCCAGGGCGACACCGAACCCGCCTCGGTCGAACAGCAGCACCTGCTCGGCCACACCTGCCCTTCGCTCTACGACCTGCGCAACCTGTTCCAGGTCAACGTCGAGGAAGGCCGCCACCTGTGGGCCATGGTGTACCTGCTGCACGCCCATTTCGGCCGCGACGGGCGCGAGGAAGCGGAAGAACTGCTCGCGCGCCACTCGGGCGATGCGGACAAGCCGCGCATCCTCGGCACCTTCAATGAGCCGATTTCCGACTGGCTGTCGTTTTACTGCTTCACCTACTTTACCGACCGCGACGGCAAGTACCAGTTGAAGAGCCTGGCCGAATCGAGCTTCGATCCGCTGGCGCGCACCTGCCGCTTCATGCTCACGGAAGAAGCACACCACATGTTCGTCGGCGAAACCGGCATCGGCCGCGTGGTAAGGCGCACGCTCGAAGTGATGAAGGAACTCGGCACGGACGAGGCGCAGGCGCTGCGGGGCCATGGCGTGATCGATCTGCCGCTGCTGCAGCGCTATCTCAATTTCTGGTTCAGCTCGTCCCTGGACCTGTTCGGCTCGGAGGTATCGTCGAATGCCGCCGGTTCGTTTGCCAACGGCATCAAGGGCCGCCCGGACGAAACTACCCAGTACCAGGACCACCTCTGCACCGATGCCACCTATGAGTTGCAAACCCCCGACGCCGAGGGCGGACTACAAAAAGAAACCGTAAGTCTCAGGAATGCCATGAACGAGGTGCTGCGTGTAGCTTATGTGCGCGACTGTGAAATCGGGCTGAAGCGCTGGAACATGCAGATACAAAAAGCCGGGCACGATTTCCGCCTCAAACTGCCGTCGACGCGTTTCCGCCGCAGCATCGGCGCCTGGGCCAATGTGCCTACCGACCTTGAAGGCCGGATCATTGCACGCGAGGAGTACCAGCGCAGATTGCCCGAGCGGCTGCCGACGCCCGCCGATAGGACTTATGTGCAAAGCCTGATGCAGCGCGTGAGCACACCGGGCAAAATGGCCGGCTGGATCGCGCCGCCGGACCGCGGCATCAACAACCTGGGGCTGGATTACGAGTACGTGCGGCTGAGCTAGATAGCGCATCACCACGCCCTTCTTTGACATGTGGCTCGAAGCCGCAGATAATGAATAGCCAGTCATTATGGGTCTGGGTGCGCTCGACCCGGCTGGCCGCGGGGTGTCGTGCGCGTCCGTCCGGACGATGCCTTTGGCACAGGGCAACAAGCGGCTGGTTTGCCGATAACGGGAGAGGAACTCTGTCTGATGG
>JACRAS010000204.1 GCA_016234705.1 Betaproteobacteria bacterium
GCCGAAACCGTAATCGATGTCGGCGCGCAGGGTATGCAGGGGCACGCGGCCCTCGCGGTACCACTCGTTACGCGCGATCTCGATGCCGTTCAGCCTGCCCGAACTTGCGATCTTGATGCCCTGCGCGCCCAGACGCATGGCGTTCTGCATGGCGCGCTTCATCGCGCGGCGAAACATGATGCGCTTCTCCAGTTGCTGCGCGATGGAATCGGCAATGAGCTGGGCATCGATTTCCGGCTTCCTGATCTCCTCGATGTTGACGTGCACCATCTGCACGCCCAGCATCCTGCGCAGCTCGGCCTTCAGCACCTCGATGTCCTCGCCCTTCTTGCCGCTGACCACGCCGGGGCGGGCGCGGTGGATGGTGATGCGCGCGTCCTTGGCCGGACGCTCGATCACGACGCGGCCGACCGAGGCGTGCGCGAGTTTTTTCTTCAGGTAGTCGCGTACCTTCAGGTCTTCGTTGAGCATGGCGCCGAAGTTCTTGCTGTTGGCGTACCAGCGCGAGCTCCAGTTCTTGTTGACTGCGAGGCGAAACCCGATCGGGTGGATTTTCTGTCCCATGGCTGTCCCTTATTTATTGGCCGCGGCACCTGCCGCGCGTGTATTGGCTACGGCCTTGGCCGCGCTGCGTTTCGCTTTGACCTCGTCACCCACCGTGATGAAAATGTGGCAGGAGTGCTTGTTGATGCGGTTGCCGCGGCCCTTGGCGCTGGCATGAAAACGCTTGAGCATCGAGCCCTGCTCGACGTAGATGGTCTGCACTTTCAGTTCGTCTATATCGGCGCCGTCGTTGTGCTCGGCGTTGGCAATGGCCGATTCCAGCACTTTCTTGATGATCTTGGCACCCTTCTTCGGGCTGAACGCAAGGACGTTGAGCGCCTTGTCCACCGCTAGGCAGCGGATCAGGTCGGCGACGAGCCGCCCTTTCTGCGCCGACAGGCGGACACCGCGCAAGCTGGCTCTGGTTTGCATCGCTGTCACTCCTATTTCTTCGCCGCCGGAGCCGCCGGTGCGGGAGTCCCGCCGCCGGGCGCCGCGACTTTTCTATCGGCCGAGTGGCTCGTGAAGGTGCGGGTGAGAGCAAACTCACCCAGCTTGTGGCCCACCATGTTCTCGGAAATGTAGACCGGAATATGCTGTTTGCCGTTATGCACCGCGATGGTCAAGCCGACAAAATCCGGCAGGATGGTGGAGCGGCGCGACCAGGTCTTGATCGGGCGCTTGTCGCCGCTGCCGCGCACTTTTTCGACCTTGCCCAACAGATGGTGGTCAACGAACGGGCCTTTTTTGATTGAACGTCCCATGTCCTATCCTCTATTTCTGGTAGCGGCGATTGACGATCATGCCGCTGGTGCGTTTGTTCTTGCGTGTGCGGTAGCCTTTGGTGAGCGTACCCCAGGGGCTGACCGGATCCCGGCCCGCGGCGGTCTTGCCTTCGCCGCCCCCGTGCGGATGATCCACCGGGTTCATGGCCACACCGCGCACTGTCGGACGCACGCCGCGCCAGCGCATGCGCCCGGCCTTGCCCACCGATTCCAGCGAATGTTCTCCATTGCCGACCTCGCCGATGGTGGCGCGGCACTCGATGTGCACCTTGCGCACTTCGCCGGAGCGCAGCCGAAGCTGGGCGTAACTGCCCTCGCGCGCGAGGAGCTGCACCGAGGTGCCGGCCGCGCGCGCGATCTGCGCGCCTTTGCCGGGCAGCATCTCGACGCAATGCACGGTAGTGCCGACCGGAATATTGCGCAGCGGCAGCGCATTGCCCGGCTTGATCGGCGCTTCCGAACCCGACATGAGCAGCGTGCCCAGCGCGACCCCCTTGGGCGCGATGATGTAGCGGCGCTCGCCGTCCGTGTAGCACAGCAGGGCCAGGTTGGCGCTGCGGTTGGGGTCGTATTCCAGGCGCTCGACCTTGGCCGAGATACCGTCCTTGTCGCGCTTGAAATCGACGATGCGGTAATGCTGCTTGTGGCCGCCACCCTGGTGGCGCATGGTGATATGGCCGCTGTTGTTGCGCCCGGCGCGCTTCGATTGCGGCTCGAGCAGAGGTGCGTGGGGCTTGCCCTTGTGCAGGTCGGGATTGACGACCTTGACCAAGGCGCGGCGGCCCGGTGAAGTAGGTTTTACTTTGACGAGTCCCATGGTCTATTCCACCGCTTGAAAGTTGATTTCCTGGCCGGGCTTCAGGCAGACATACGCCTTTTTCCAGTCTTTGCGACGGCCGTTCATCTTGCCGAAGCGCTTTTGCTTGCCCTTGACGTTGGCGACCTGCACGCTCTCGACCTCGACCTTGAACAGCAGTTCGACCGCGGCCTTGATCTCCGGCTTGGTCGCGTTGCCGACGACGCGGAACACCACCTGCTCGTTTTTCTCGGCCACGTAGGTGCTCTTCTCCGACACTTGCGGGGCGAGCAGCACCTGCATCAGGCGTTGCGGATTCTTCACCGCGGTTTTCGCCGGGGTCTTGGTTGTTTGTGGCGCGTTCATCCCAGCATCTCCTCGAATTTGCCGACCGCCTTGCGGGTCAGGATCACGTTCCGGTAGCGGATGAGCGACACCGGGTCGGCTTCGGCCACTTCCAGCACCAGCACGTTGGGCAGATTTCTCGAGGACAAGACCAGGTTGTCGTCGAGTTCGTCGGTGATGAGCAGGAGTGAATCGGACACACCCATGTCCTTTACCTTCTGCAAGAACAACTTGGTCTTCGGCGCTTCCATAACGAAGCTCTCGACCACCTTGAGGCGGTTTTCGCGCGCGAGCTGCGACAGAATCGACGCGACGCCGGCGCGATACATCTTGCGATTCAGTTTCTGCGTGAAGTTCTCATCCGGGCTCGACGGAAAAATCCTGCCGCCGCCGCGCCACAAAGGGCTGGAGGCCATGCCGGCACGGGCGCGACCGGTGCCTTTCTGGCGCCACGGTTTGCGCGTGGACTTGGCGATCTGGCTCCGGCCCTTCTGCGCGCGCGTACCCTGGCGCGCATTGGCCTGACAGGCCGTCACCACCTGATGGATCAGCGGTTCGTTGTAGTCGCGTGCGAACAGCGCGTCCGATGCGGCCATGGTCGAGGCCGACTGGCCTTTGGCGTCGATAAGTTTCAGTTCCATTATTTCTTACCTCCCTTGGCCGGCGCGGCGACGACCTTCTTCGCGCGTGCCTTGGCGGCGGGATGCACCAGCAAATCGCCGCCCTTGCTGCCGGGGACCGAACCCTTGATCAGCAGCAGTTGGCGCTCCGCGTCGATGCGCACGATCTCCAGGCTCTGGGTGGTGCGCTTGACGTTGCCGAGCTGACCGGCCATGCGTTTGCCCGGGAACACGCGGCCGGGATCCTGCGCCTGCCCGGTCGAACCCGGGGCGTTATGCGACCTGGAATTGCCGTGGCTCGCCCGTTGGGAGGAAAACTGGTGGCGTTTGATGACGCCGGAGAAACCCTTGCCCTGCGAGGTTCCGGTCACATCCACCATCTGACCGACCTGGAACAGGTCCACGCCCACCTTGCCGCCGACCTTCAAGTTGGCGAGTTGCTCGTCAGTGACGCGGAATTCCTTCAACGTATGCCCGGCCTCGACCGCGGCTTTGGCGAAATGGCCGGCAGCGGACTTGCTGACGCGCGAGGGACGCCGCTTGCCGAAAGCGACCTGCACGGCAGCGTAGCCGTCGGTCCGGGCAGTCTTGATCTGGGTCACGCGGTTATCGGACACGTCCACCACGGTCACCGGAACCGAGTCGCCTTCGTCCGTGAAAACGCGGGTCATGCCGACCTTGCGACCGACTAATCCTAAGCTCATCTTCTTTCCCTTCGTTAAAAGGCGCCGACTACAATTGGCCGGCAATCGTCAATCCGCGCACCGTGGTTTTTTCGGTGCGCGCGATACTGCAATTACAGTTTGATCTCCACGTCCACGCCGGCCGGAAGATCCAGTTTCATCAGCGCATCCACGGTCTTGTCGGTTGGGTCGATAATGTCCATCAGCCGCAGGTGGGTGCGCATCTCGAACTGGTCGCGCGAGGTTTTGTTCACGTGCGGCGAACGCAGCACGTCGAAGCGCTCGATGCGGGTGGGCAGGGGTACGGGTCCCTTCACCACGGCGCCGGTGCGCTTCGCGGTCTCGACGATCTCCAGCGCCGACTGATCGATCAGGCGGTAGTCGAACGCCTTGAGGCGAATTCTGATTTTGGTGCTTTGCATTTTGTTTCCTGGTTAAGAGTGAATCGTGAAGGGGCGATTGCGTCAGGTCTCGCCCCTCGCGCTTCACGCCCTACTCGAATATTTTCGCCACCACGCCTGCGCCGACGGTGCGCCCGCCCTCGCGGATGGCAAAGCGCAGCCCCTGCTCCATCGCGATCGGCGCAATCAGCGTCACCACCATCTTTACGTTGTCCCCGGGCATCACCA
>JACRAS010000198.1 GCA_016234705.1 Betaproteobacteria bacterium
TAATCATCTGGATTGAGTCATCGGTCTGCTTGATTTCCAATGGCTTAATGGAATAAGTCCCCTCTTTAGCCGTGATTACATTTTGGTCGCTTAGCCAACCAATCTCCCATTTATGCTCCGCGGTATGATGTCCTGATGAGCTGCCCATGATGCCAGAATAATCGCCATATTCATTGCTTTCACAGTCATAAGTAAACGGCTGGAATCCGTTATTGCCCAAACACATATAAGAATTGGCATGGTGCGCCCCAAAATTGTGGCCAAGCTCATGCCCCACTACTCTCAAATTAAAATAAAAGTCCCATGAAATGCTGAAATTAACAATTTTTCCATCGGGGAGCGTGTATGAATTTTTACCCAGAGTCCCATAGCCGCCTGCACATGAGCATGTTGCGCAAGGTGATCTTGGGCGGCGCGGACAGGCCGTTCCTGATGTCCTTATGCCGCTGCCCCATGATCTGCAGGTCGAGGGTGAGCACCAGCGCCGAGCACCCGGCGGACTTGGCACGGTCGATCAGACGCTTGATGAAATCGCGGTCGCGCATCACATAGAGCTGAAACCAGAAGGGCTTGCTCACGTTCTCGGCGACGTCTTCGATCGAGCAGATGCTCATGGTGGACAGCGTGAACGGTACGCCGAATTTCTCGGCCGCGCGCGCGGCCAGAATCTCGCCGTCGGCATGTTGCATACCCAGGAGCCCGACAGTCGCCAAGGCGACGGGCATGGCCACGTCCTGCCCCGCCATGGTGCTTTTCAGGCTGCGGTGTTCCATATTGACCGCCACGCGCTGGCGCAGCTTGATTCCGGCGAAGTCGCTTTCGTTGGCGCGGTAGGTGCCCTCGGTCCAGGAGCCCGAATCGGCGTAGTCGTAGAACATGCGCGGCACGCGTTTTTCCGCCAGAAGGCGCAGGTCTTCGACGCAGGTAATGACGTGGGGCATGGTGTCTCCGAACGGGGGTGAGAAAATCCGGTTCTCCTAAGAGCGCCTAAGGAAATTACCGTTAGGCGGCCGATTTAGGGGAGCACGAGGGACCAAGGAAGGGGAAGGACCCTTCCTTTCCCTCCCAGGTCCCCTCGTCTTGTTCGGTACTCTAAGGCAAAGCGCGAACGATTGCCAGAAACGCCGGGGAACCTCGCATCGCCGCGGCTTTCGGCGTAAGCTGATGCCGCAATATCCAACGGGGGACGGAACATGATCGGCAGGACTATTGCGGCTTTTATTCTCTGCATCATGCTCGGCGCCGGTCAGCCGTCGATTGCGCTCGCCGCTACCAAGGACGAGATCGATGCCAAAGTACAGCAGGCGGTCGAGGATTTCTACAAGCAGACCAGCGCCGGCAAGCGGCTGGCGCAGAAAGCGGCCGGCATGCTGGTGTTTCCGGAGGTGCTCAAAGCGGGCATCGGCGTCGGCGGGGAGTACGGCGAAGGCGCGCTGTTGATCAAGGGAAAGACCGCCGCCTATTACAGCACCGCTGCCGCCTCGATCGGCTTCCAGCTCGGCGCCCAGGTCAAGTCCCAGATCATATTGTTCATGAATCCGAAAGTGCTGGAGAACTTTCGCAAAAGCGAAGGCTGGAAGGCGGGGGTGGATGGAAGCGTGGCGCTGGCGACGCTGGGCGCAGGCGGCGAACTCAGCACCGATACCGTCCGGCAGCCCATCATCGGCTTTATTTTCTCGAATAAAGGACTGATGTACAACCTGACGTTCGAAGGCTCGAAGATTACCCGCCTCGAACGTTGACCGGTTGGCGGGCGCGATCGGATCGCTGTCCGCCCTGCCTGCGAGTATATTGTGTTGCACAGCAACATAACACATTATCTGATGGCTAGCATCAGAAAAATAGATGAGAAAACGGCGGGGGCTGGGCTGCCGGCGGAAAAAACTATTGCGTTGCACCATCGTTTGTTGTAATATTCGTTTGCGGGGTTTCTCCTCCTCCTCCTTTGGAATCCCGTCTTCAGGCCGGTGGCGTTTCAACAAGCGCCATCGGTTTTTTTTCCGGCATTTCGCCTATTGCCCGGCGTGGCCCGTTTGTTCCCGCAGAAAGTCGCGGTACTTCATGTCCTCCTTCAACAGATGCTCGACCAATAACTGTTTGAGGCGCAAGCCTTTGAGCGCCCAGACGAAGCTGATATCGGACTCCTCGATTTCTTTCATCACGCGCGCAAACTGCGCGGCGAGCTGCGCATGCGTGGTGGTGTGGGCTGCGGTGTCCGGATATTTCCACCGGGCCAGCAATTCTTGTTCGTGCCGAAAATGATGCGTCGCTTCCATCAACATCAAATCCATCATGCGCTCGACCGTCGCTTTGTCTTCGGATCCGATGATGGATTTGTTCAGGTCGTTCACGCGCGAGATAAATTGTCGATGTTCTTCGTCCATCTCGGCAACGCCGACACTCAAGCAGTCGCTCCACGCGATTTCCCATTCGCTTTTCTCCATGGCCCTCTCCTCCCAGATCAGTTCGTCATCGACGCGAGCGGAACTTTGAATCCTGCCGATTTGGCCATCAGCCCGTTTGACCTGAATCAAGTAATCACCTATTAGGGCGATTGGAGGAAGAGCGCCCCGTCCTTCTCGGGCGCCGGAACTGACTGGGCAGTAATGTATGTGCCGGATAGCGTAAAATTGCAGCAGCCCGCACCATCATCGAGCGCCAGAGCAGCGCGGAAAGGCGTTCATGAAAACTCCGAAAAGAATCGAACCGCTCATCGACGAGGGTCTCGTCGACGAGGTCATGCGTAAGCTCATGAGCGGCAAGGAAGCCGAGGTCTACGTAGTCCGCTGCGGCGAAGATATCCGCTGCGCGAAGGTATACAAAGAGGCCAACAAGCGCAGCTTCCGCCAGAATGTTCAGTACACCGAAGGCCGCAAGGTCAAGAACAGCCGCCGCGCCCGCGCCATGGAGAAAGGTTCCCGCTACGGCCGCCAGGAGCAGGAGCAGGCATGGCAGAACGCCGAGGCGGACGCCCTGCACCGTCTTGCCGCCGCCGGGGTGCGTGTTCCGCAGCCCTACAACTTCCTCGAGGGCGTCCTGCTGATGGAACTGGTGACCGACGAAAACGGGAATGCAGCGCCAAGGCTCAACGATCTGGCGCTAAGCGCAGCGCAGGCGCGCGAATACCATCACACACTGGTCATGCAGGTCGTGCGTATGCTTTGCGCCGGCATCGTCCACGGGGACCTGTCCGAGTACAACGTGCTTGTCAGCAACGACGGACCGGTGATCATCGACCTCCCCCAAGCCGTCGACGCCGCGGGCAACAACAGCGCCGGCATCATGCTCCAGCGGGACGTCGACAACCTGAGCGCCTACTTCGGCCGCTTCGCCCCCGAGCTGCGAACCACCGACTACGGCCGCGAAATCTGGTCGATCTACGAGAGCGGCAAGCTGCACCCCGAGATCACGCTGACAGGTTGCTTCGAGCGCAGCAAGAAACTCGCCGACGTGGGCAGCGTCATGCGCGAAATCGACGACGTCATGAAGGAGGAGACAACGCGTCGGCGCCACAAGCAGGCGATGGAACAATAATTCACTTTCCAGAACCTTGCGCTCGCGTTACCCGGGCACCCCGCGCTCAAAGCACCTGGTCGCGGTGGCCAAAACCAGCCGAGTTGTCGACGAAATATGCCCTCACCGCGGCAAGCCTATACCAGCGCACTTTTGCAAAAGCAGCGGCAATCGCAGCCGGAGCGGCCGCGAGCGGAAACTTCTTGCCGTACAGTTCCCGGATGCTCGCCTCCTCGGCGGCCGAGACCAGCTCGACCGAGCCTTCGAGCTGGATCCCTTTGATCTCCCGCCAGTCGTGGTAATCCTCATGCACGGTCGCCGCAACTCTCGCGTGTGCCGCGAGATTGAGGCCATGGCGCGACGCGGGCGAGGAGACGAAGTACAGGTTGAAGCCGTCGTTGGCGTAGAAGACGGCGGCCGCCCAGGGCCCCTCGGGGCCGTGAGTGGCGAGAGTCATCACGCAATGCCGGCCAAGGTAATCCAGCGCCCGGTCGCGCGCTCCCGCCTGGATCATCGCTCGACTGCCGAACGCAGCGCTTCTTCGCCCACCGTTTCCTTCCAGCGCTTGAACAACTGGTGCGGAATGTCGAACTGGTCCAGCGCCTTGCCGACGGTATGATTGACGATGTCGTCTACGGTTTGCGGCCGGTTGTAGAAGGCCGGCACTGGCGGCAGCACCACGGCCCCGTAGCGCACCGCCTGGCCGAGCAATTCGATGTGTCCGAGGTGCAGCGGCGTTTCGCGAACCAGCAACACCAGGCGGCGGCGCTCTTTGAGGCAGACGTCGGCTGCCCGCGTCAGCAGGTTGTCATTGTAGGAATTGACGATTCCGGACAGCGACTTGATGGAGCATGGCGCAACCAGCATGCCGCTCGTCTGGAATGAGCCGCTCGCGATCGCGGCGCCGATGTCGCGATGACCATGCACCACGTCGGCGAGCGCCTCGACCGCAAGCACATCCCAGTCGGTTTCCTCGAGGATGGTGCGCTTCGCCGACGGCGACAGGACCAGGTGGGTCTCGATGTCGGGCATGTCCCTGAGCGCCTGCAGGGTGCGAATGCCGTACACTGCGCCGGACGCGCCGGAGATGCCAATGATAAGTTTTCTCATGCAATTCCTCTGAAGTCATCCGGCTAGTCGCCGGCATCAACGCCTGGGCCATTCTTGGCAACGCTTTGCACGGCAGACGCAGGAAAGGATCGATCCGGCCAAGCCCCAAAGGCTGGTTGTCGCTTTTCCGCCCGGCGGCAGCGCCGACCTTAGGGCGCGGGCACTTGTCACCAAAATGAGTTAGCGTCCAGAGCAGCCAGTGGTCATCGACAATCGTCCCGGTGCCGGCGGCAATATCGGTTTGAACGTTGTTGCAAAAACATCTCCCGATGGATACACCATCGGCGTCGGTGCCTCCGGCGCGCATGCCGCGCATGCCGTAACTATAGCAGTTTACCCGAAAATGCCGTTCGACCCGGTCAAAGACTTTGCCCCGGCCTAGCTACAGGATCATACCGGCGCCGACGGTATTGTTACTCGCCTCGTCGATGACGATAAACGCGCCGGTGCTGCGATTGGTCGCGTAGGGATCCGCGCAAAGCGGCTGCGCGAGCTTGAACGACACCCGGCCGATGTCGTTCATCCGCAGCCTTGCCGCTGCCTCGCGTTCCAGCGTATTGATGTCGAGGCGGTGGGCGATGCCCGCCACCAATGCCTTCACTTCGCGCGTGGTGTGGCGCAGACAATAGCGCCGGTTCAGATCCAGGGGTATCTCCGACAGCCAGCACAGCATCGCATCGAGCTGCTTGCGCGGCTCGAGTGCGTCCGTCGATTCGACCATCATGTCGCCGCGGCTGATGTCGAGCTCGGCATCGAGCAGCAGGGTCACGGATTGTTCGGCGGCGGCAATGGGCACCGATCGCTCGCCCGAGCGAATGTCCTTTATCCGGGCCGCGCCGCCTGAGGGTAACACCCGAATTTCGTCCCCGAGCGCAATCGTGCCGGACTCCACGCGGCCCATGTAGCCGCGAAAATCGTGTAGTTCCGGGTCGCCGGCGGTCTGTGGGCGACAGACGTACTGCACCGGGAAGCGGAACGGCTCGGCGGTCTCCGAGTGGGCCCTTGGCGCCGCTTCGAGAATTTCCAGCAGCGTCGGCCCGTGATACCAGTCGAGGCGCTCGCCGCGGTCCACGACCATGTCTCCAATGAGCGCCGACATCGGTACGAAACGCACATCCGCAATCCCGATCTGCTCGGCGAAAGCGCGGTAGTCGCGCTTAACGGCGTCAAACACCTGTTGTGAGTAGCCTACCAGGTCCATCTTGTTCACCGCGATGACAAAATGGCGAATGCCGACCAGTTGCGCTATGCAGGAATGGCGGCGGGTCTGGGTCAGCACGCCCTTGCGCGCATCCACCAGAATGATGGCGAGGTCGGCCGTGGACGCCGCGGTGACCATGTTGCGCGTGTATTGCTCGTGGCCCGGCGCGTCGGCGATGATGTACTTGCGCCGCCCGGTCGAGAAATAGCGGTAGGCGACGTCGATGGTGATGCCCTGTTCGCGCTCGGCCGAAAGTCCGTCCGTGAGCAAGGACAGATCGATGCCGTCCAGCCCGCGCCGCCTCGAGGTGAGTTCGATGGCGTGCAGTGCGTCGGCGAGTACGGCCTTGGTATCGAAGAGCAGGCGCCCGATGAGCGTGCTCTTGCCGTCGTCGACGCTGCCGCAGGTGAGAAAACGCAGCAGGCCATTGTCGATCACAGACAGATTTTCAATGGCGGACATCAGAAATAGCCTTCCTTTTTCCGCTGCTCCATCGACGCCTCCGAGGTCTGGTCGTCGAGCCGGGTTGCGCCGCGTTCGGTGATCGCGATGGTCGCGGTTTCGGCGACGATTTTGTCGGTCGAATCGGCGAACGATTCCACCGGCGCCGTGCAGGGAATGTCGCCGATAGTGCGAAAGCGCACGCTCATTTCGACCACTTTTTCTCCTTGCTTCGGTGGCGTCAACTCGGTCACCGGGACCAGGGCCGTGCCGCGGCGCACGATTTGGCGGCGGTGGGCAAAATAGATGGAGGGCAGTTCCAGTTTTTCCCGCGCGATGTATTGCCATACGTCCAGCTCGGTCCAGTTCGAAATCGGGAAGGCGCGGATGTTCTCGCCCTTGAAGGTGCGGGCGTTGTAAAGATCCCACAACTCCGGACGCTGGTTCTTCGGATCCCACTGGCCGAACTCGTCACGGAAGGAGAACACCCGCTCTTTGGCCCGCGCCTTTTCCTCGTCGCGCCGCGCGCCGCCGATGCAGCAGTCGAAACCGAACTCGGCAATGGCCTCGAGCAGCGTCACCGACTGGTGCTTGTTGCGCGACTCGGTCGGACTCTTCACTACCACGCTGCCGCGGCGGATCGATTCCTCGAGCGAGCGCACGATCAGGCGCTCGCCCAATTGCGCGGCGCGCCGGTCGCGAAATGCGAGCACCTCCCGGTAATTGTGGCCGGTGTCGATATGCAGCAGCGGGAACGGGAAACGCCCCGGCCGAAAGGCCTTCTCCGCCAATCGCAGCAAGCACACCGAATCCTTCCCGCCGGAGAACAGCAAGACCGGATGCGCGCATTGGCCCGCCACTTCGCGCAGGATATAAATGGCTTCGGATTCCAGCCAGTCGAGGTGATCTAGGCGGGCGACGCCGGTAGCGGGCAGCGCTGCCCGGGCGAGTTCGGGTATTTCGTGATGGATAGGGTTCATGATCGAAAAGGCGTTGAATTGTATTTGGCGGGATTCGAACTACGAAGCACCCAAACCGGGGCATGCACCGGCGTGCCTGGGATCAAGCGGCGGCCTGCCTGCGCTTCGCCGGATGCAGACCGCATTCCTTACTGCCCGGCTCCTCCCACCACCAGCGTCCTGCCCGGATATCCTCGCCCGCCGTCACCGCGCGGGTGCAGGGTTCGCAGCCGATGCTCGGAAAGCCGCGATCGTGGAGCGCGTTGTAGGGGACGCCGAAGAGATGGAGATAGGCCCAGACTTCCTGCACCTGCCAGTCGGCCAGAGGACTGAATTTTTCCAGACCGTTCGCCGCGTCGTGTTCCTGCAGCGGCAGGCTCGCGCGGGTGAGGGCTTGCGCGCGCCGCAGCCCCGTGATCCAGGCGCGCTTGCCGGCGAGGGCACGCCGCAGCGGCTCCACCTTGCGCACCTCGCAGCAGGCTTTGCGGCTTGCCACGCTGCTGAAGAATCCGTTGATCCCGTGCTCTGCGACCAGGCGCTCCAACGCGTCGCCGCTGGGATAGACCACCCGAATGCGCAGCGCGTAGTGATCCGTGATCTGCTGCAACAAGCGATAGGTTTCGGCACGCAGCCGTCCGGTATCAAGGGTGAAGACCTCGATCGCCGGCGCGTGCTTGGCGATGAGGTCGGTCAGGACCATGTCTTCCGCGCCGAGGCTGGAGGCAAGCGCCGCCGGCTGGAACCTGCGCGCAATGTCCGAGAGCAGTTCGACCGCGGCAGCGACCTTGCGCGCGAGCGCCGCCTGCAGTTGCGTGTCGTCGACGTCGAACGGAAGGTCGCGCTTCATGCGGCGCGCCCGGTCTCGAAGCGACGGCCCTCGGAGGCCGCCAGGCGCAACGGCCGGCCGGCTGCCACCTGAGCGGCCGGGTCAAGAGCAAGCAGGCCGCCGAACGGCGCGTGCGCGGCCTGATCGGCGCGCAGGGTAAAGGCGTCGAACCCGCTGCGACGCAGAGAAACTAGCTGTTCGCTGGACACGTCGCCAAAGGCGCGCAACTCACCACGGTAGCCATGGCGCCGCCGCAGCAGCCGCGCCGTGAAGCAGCCGCGGCCATCGGTGGACTTGGGGAAGTGCACGGCGACCACGCTGAAGTCGTCGAGGTCGTCGGCGATGGCCCTGGGGCTCTCGCCGGCGTCCAGCCACACGCCTAGCGGCCAGCCGTGGGCATACTCCCGCTCCACCAGTTCGCGCCGGCGGGCCTGCCACACGCAAACCGGCACCAGCAGCGGGCCGACCGGCAAGGTCACGGTTTCGGCCAATCCGTTCTCGGCCAGGGTCAGGAGTTTCCACGCGTCGGCGGCGACGCTCTCCTGTTTGATCAAGCTAAGCATTTGCAATTTTCCTTCCATGCGTCCAGGCCGAACCTTAACCGGGCCGGCCGGGAAACAGAACGAACTTCGAATTGGTTTCTAATAACCGCCAGCGATTAGCGCGAATGCGCACGCTCAGCGGTATCAGGCTGCGTTGAGGAACACCTTCGTCCGGCGCGGCCGCACCAGCAGCGTCTCACCTTCGCGTAGTGCCAGGCTGCGGTAGAGCCCGCTCGGAATCTCGGCTTCCATCATGCCCGCGCCGTCCTCGCGCTCCAGTTCCAGCCGCGCCGACGGACCTACGATCAGCGCGCGCTTGAGCCGCGCCAGGATGCCGGGTTCCCCCGGCGCGAAGCGTCCGACCTCGATCTCATGCGGACGCGTGTATGCCACCGCCGGCGCGTTTTCCGCGCCGCCGTGCTCCGGCACGTCCAGTGCGAGATTGCCGAAGTGCATCACGCCGTCGTGGGCGCGGCCGTGGAACAGGTTCACCGAGCCGAGGAATCCGTACACGAACGGCGTCGCCGGGTGCTCGTAGACCTCTTCGGGCGTGCCGATTTGCTCGACGCGTCCCTGGTTCATCAGCACCACGCGGTCGGCGACTTCCAGCGCCTCCTCCTGGTCGTGGGTGACAAAAATGCTGGTGACATGGATCTCGTCGTGCAGGCGCCGCAGCCAGCGGCGCAGTTCCTTTCGCACCTTGGCATCGAGCGCGCCGAAGGGCTCGTCGAGCAGCAGTACCTTTGGCTCCACCGCCAGCGCACGCGCAAGCGCGATGCGCTGGCGCTGGCCGCCGGAGAGCTGCGACGGATAGCGCTCGGCGAGCCAGTCGAGTTGCACCAGCTTCAGTAGTGACGTTACCTTCTCGCGGATCTCCTTCTCACCCGGCCGCTCGCGCCGCGGCTTCACCCGCAGGCCGAAGGCGATGTTCTCGAATACGGTCATGTGGCGAAACAGCGCGTAATGCTGGAACACGAAGCCCACCTTGCGCTCGCGCGCCTCGCGTTCGGTGGCATCCTCGCCGTGAAACAGCACGCTGCCGGCATCGGCCGTCTCCAGGCCCGCGATGATGCGCAGCAGCGTCGTCTTGCCGCAGCCGGAGGGCCCCAGCAGGGCGACCAGCTCGCCGGTCGGGAAATCGAGGCTGACATTGTCGAGCGCGGTGAAATTGCCAAAGTGTTTGCTGATGTCGCATACTTCGATGCTCATTCTTGCGGTCCTTCTGTGACAGGGTCGCTGGTTTCGTGGCGGGCGCGCCACTCGACGTAACTCTTGAGCGCAAGCGTGACCAGCGCCAGCAGGGCGAGTACCGAAGCCACGGCGAACGCCGCGGCGAACTGGTACTCGTTGTAAAGAATCTCCACATGCAGCGGCATGGTGTTGGTCTGCCCGCGAATGTGGCCCGACACCACCGACACGGCGCCGAATTCGCCCATGGCGCGGGCGTTGCACAGTATCACGCCGTAGAGCAGCCCCCACTTGATGTTCGGCAGGGTCACGCGCCGGAAGGTCTGCCAACCGGAGGCGCCGAGCACGATGGCCGCCTCCTCTTCCTCGCTTCCCTGCTCCTGCATCAATGGAATCAGCTCGCGCGCGACGAACGGAAAAGTCACGAACACCGTCGCCAGCGCGACGCCGGGCAGCGCGAAAATGATCTTAATGTCGTGGCTCTGCAGCCACGGTCCGATCCAGCCCTGGGCGCCGAAGATCAGCACATAGATCAGCCCCGAGATCACCGGCGACACCGAGAACGGCAGATCGATCAGAGTCAGAAGCAGGCTCTTGCCGCGAAACTCGAAGCGTGCGATGGCCCAGGCCGCTGCGATGCCGAAGACGAGGTTCGCCGGGACGGCAAGCGTCGCAACAAAAAAAGTGAGCTTGATCGAGGCGAGCGCGTCGGGCTCGGCGAGCGCGGCGATGTACGCGTCCAGGCCCTTGCGCAAGGCCTCATAGAATACGGCCGCCAGCGGCACGAAAAGGAACAGGGTCAGGAACGCGAGCGCGGTCCCGATCAGCGACCACTTTACGAGCGTGGATTCCCCGCTTGCGCGCCGGCGCACGGGAACGCGGTATCCCGCCATTGGCAATGCGAGCGTTGCGCTCATGTCAGGAATCGTGGCCGCCGCGGCGCCGCGCCCACCACTGCAGCAGGTTAATCGCAAACAGCAGCAGGAAGGACGTGACCAGCATCACCAGCGCAATCGCGGTGGCGCCCGCGTAGTCGTATTGCTCCAGCTTGGTGATGATCAAGAGCGGCGCAATCTCCGACTTCATCGGCATGTTGCCGGCGATGAAAATCACCGAACCGTATTCGCCCACACCGCGTGCGAACGACAGCGCGAAGCCCGTGATCAGCGCCGGCAGGATCGCCGGCAGGATTACCCGAACGAAGGTTTGCCGGCGCGTCGCGCCGAGAACGGAGGCCGCCTCCTCGAGCTCCCGCTCCAGATCCGCCAGCACCGGCTGCACCGTGCGCACCACGAACGGAAGTCCGATGAAGGTCAGCGCCATCACCACCCCCAGGGGTGTGAATGCCACCTTGATTCCATTCGGTTCGAGGTACTGGCCGATCCAGCCCTTGGAGGAATACACGGCGGTGAGCGCGATTCCGGCCACCGCGGTCGGCAGCGCGAACGGCAAGTCCACCAGGGCATCGATCAGTTTCTTGCCGGCGAAACGATAGCGCACCAGCACCCAGGCGACGATCAGCCCGAAAAAGGCGTTGATCAGCGCCGCGATGAACGCCGCACCGAAGCTCAGCTCGAAGGAAGCGAGCACGCGCGGCGCCGTCACCGTGCTCCAGAACGCCTCCCAACTCATGCTCGCGGTCCTGATGAACGCCGCCGACAGCGGAATCAGGACGATGAGCGAGAGATATAGCACCGTAAAGCCGAGCGCCAGGCCGAAGCCCGGCAAAACGCTATGGCGGGTGCGCAGTGCGAAACTCATTTCTTCGCCTGGTAGATCTGGTCGAACAGGCCGCCGTCGTCGAAGTGAAGTTTCTGCGCCTTCTGCCAGCCGCCGAAAACCTCATCGATGGTAAACAGATTGACTTTGGGGAACGTCTTGGCGTACTTAGCCGCGGCCTTGGCATCGCGCGGCCGGTAGTAATTTCTGCCGGCGATGTCCTGTCCTTCATCGCTGTAGAGGTATTGCAGATAGGCCTCGGCCAGCTTGCGCGTGCCGCGCTTGTCCACCACCTTGTCCACCACCGTCACCGGCGGCTCTGCAAGGATGCTGATGGAGGGCACGATGATCTCGAATTTCTCCGGGCCGAGTTCCTTCAGCGCGAGAAAAGCTTCGTTCTCCCAGGAAATGAAGACGTCGCCGATGCCGCGCTCGGTGAAGGTGATGGTCGAAGCACGGGCGCCGGAATCGAGCACCGGCACATTCGCATAGAGCTTGCCGACAAAATCCCTGGCCCTGGCTTCGTCGTTGCCGAATTTCTTCAGGGTGTAACCCCAGGCGGCAAGATAGTTCCAGCGCGCGCCGCCCGAAGTCTTCGGATTGGGCGTGACTACCGATGTGCCGGACTTCACCAGATCGTCCCAGTCTCGGATCGCCTTGGGATTGCCCTTGCGCACCAGGAACACGATGGTGGACGTGTAGGGCGAGCTGTTGTAGCCCAGGCGCTTTTGCCAATCCTTGGGGATCAGATTGCCATGTTCCGTCAGGGCGTTCACGTCGTAGGCCAGCGCGAGGGTTACCACGTCGGCCTCCAGCCCGTCGATGACGGTGCGCCCTTGCTTGCCCGATCCGCCATGCGATTGCTTCACCGCAACTGTCTCGCCGGTCTTCGTTTTCCAGTGCTTCGCAAACGCGCTGTTGAAAATCCGGTACAGCTCGCGCGTGGGGTCGTAGGACACGTTCAGCAGCGTGCTGTCGGCCTGCGCCGCGGTCGCCGCCACCAGCGCCAGCGCGCCGATCCATGAATAGTATCTGCTAGACATCGTCAATCTGCCGGGATTCGCTTGGGCTGAAATTAGCTGTGTGACCCGAACCTTAACCGGACCGGCTAGGAAGCAGAACGAACTTCGAATTGGTTTCTAATAACCTCCCGCGATTAGCGCGAACGCGGCGTAAGCGTTCTGCGCGATCACGGTTGCGGAGTGCACGCCGAATGAGTCGGGAGCGATGCCAGGCACGGCGTCCTTGCCAGTCATGGCCGGCAGGTTTTCCAAGGCTATCTGTACGACCGGCCGGCACCCGTCTGGCAGCTCGAGGAACCGCTGAAACCACGAACCGGGTATCGCCGCCGACTTTGCGCCGGATGACCATCGCCGCAAACGATTTGCCGCAAATGTCTTATTGGGCAGTCGTATGACACGTTGATTCTTACGCGCGAAATGTTGAACAAAACCACTACAACAAATTCTTTTTGAACGCAAATTTCAAATATTTTTGGCTAATAAGGCGGTTACTCAGAAATCGGTAAGGCCCTTCTTCAGACAACGACTATCTACCCCAAAATCGTGTCCAAGAAAACCGGGGGGCGCATGAGGGAGAACTGCTTGGCTTTTAGCGAAAACTCCCGCAAAAGTCCCGCAATCGATTTGAGCACCAAGCGAGAAAATCGGCTAAGTGTGAAGAATTTGGTCGGGGCGAGAGGATTTGAACCTCCGACCACTTGCACCCCATGCAAGTACGCTACCAGGCTGCGCTACGCCCCGATGCTGCTGATCTTATCACGCCGGCCCGAATGCAGACCAGCACTGGATGTATCGGCGCCGCTCAGGCGCCGCTGCCGAGAACCTCGATGATGCTCTTGAGCTCGCTCTTGACCGCGGCCAGATCGACCTTGCCCGGCTCGGCGCGCGCAGGCAGCGCGCGGCCGCTGCTGGAGACGCCTTCGTCCAGGCGGTTGCGCGCGCCGCTGATGGTGAAGCCCTGCTCGTACAACAGCTCGCGGATGCGGCGGATGAGCAGCACTTCATGATGCTGGTAGTAGCGCCGGTTGCCGCGCCGCTTGACCGGCTTCAACTGGGTGAACTCCTGCTCCCAGTAGCGCAGCACGTGCGGCTTGACGCCGCACAGTTCGCTTACCTCGCCGATGGTGAAGTAGCGCTTCGCCGGAATCGGCGGCAAGCTACTGCTGCTGCTGTGGCTTTCCACTATTGGCCTTTTCCACCAGCGCCTTCAACTTCTGGCTGGCGTGGAAGGTGACGACGCGCCGAGCGGTGATCGGTATTTCTTCTCCGGTCTTGGGGTTGCGGCCGGGACGCTGCGGCTTGTTGCGCAGTTGAAAGTTGCCGAATCCGGAAAGCTTTACGCTGTCGCCGTTTTCCAGCGCAGCGCGGATTTCTTCGAAGAATGTTTCGACCATATCCTTGGCTTCGCGCTTGTTAAGCCCGACTTTCTCGAACAAAAAGTCAGCCAGCTCGGCTTTGGTTAACGTCATTTTTTCTCCCTAGGTGCGCAATTTGGCGCCGACGCGTTGCGCGAGAATCTGCAGCAGTTGCGCCATCGCCGCCTCCGCTTCCGCGTCGGTCAGCGTTTTCGAAGTATCTTGCATAACTACCCGAAATGCAAGGCTTTTTTTGCCTGAGTCCACCCCTTTTCCGCGGTACAAGTCAAACAGCCACAGATCCTGCACGAGCGCCGGGCGGGAGCCCAGCATCGCCTCCAGCAGCGCCTGCGCCGGCACGGCTTCATCCACCACCACGGCCAGGTCGCGGATCACGGGCGGGAACTTCGATAGCTCGCGGTAGGCAGGCATGGGCACGGCCAACAACGCATCCAGGTCGAGCTCGAACACAAGCGGAGCCTGCGGCAGTTCGTATTTTTGCTGCCAGCGCGGATGCAGTTCACCCAGCCAGCCGATAGTCTTTCCGTCGACCAGCACATTGGCTGCCCGGCTTGGATGCAGGGCGGGATGAGTGGTGCGCTCGAAACGCAGTGCTGCGGAGGCAAACAGGCTTTCGATGTCGCCCTTGACGTCGTGGAAATCCACTTTGCGCTCGGCTAGCCCCCATTGCTCCGAATAGGCCGGACCGTAGGCGATGGCGGCGAGTTTGAGCGGCTGGGCGACGCCCGCCACCGTCAGCGGCCCGTCCGCCACCTTGTTGTCGGCGCGGAACACCCGCCCGAGCTCGAATACACGCACCCTCGCCTGCTTGCGGTCGAGGTTGTAGCGCACGTTGGCGACGAGGCTGCCGGCGAGGCCGGAGCGCATCACCGAGAGCTGGCTCGAAATCGGATTCAGCAGCTTCACCGGCGCGTCGTTGCCGCAGAAATCGCGCTCCCAGTCGGCCTCGACGAAGCTGAAGTTGACGACTTCCTGGTAGTCGCGCGCGGCGATGGCTTCCTTCACCCGTATCTGCGGGCGCGCGGCCTCGCGCTGCGGCGACATGGCGGCGCGCGCGCGCGGCTGGTTCGCCGGGATGCGTTCGTAGCCGTAAATGCGCGCGATCTCTTCGATCAGGTCTTCCTCGATGGCGATGTCGAAGCGATACGAGGGCGGCGTCACCTCGAAACCCTCCGGGGTGTTCGCGCTGGCAAGGCCGAGGCGCGAGAAAATCGCCGCGATCTCCGCGTCGCTCACGCTGATGCCGAGCACCTTGGCCGCGCGCGCGCTGCGCACGCGCACCGGCTTTCGCTCGGGCAGGCGCGCCACGTCGTCGACCGTCGGTCCCGGCTCGCCGCCGCAGATCGCGAGTATCAGTTCGGTCGCGCGCTCTATCCCGGCGACATTGTTGTCGAAGTCGACGCCGCGCTCGAAGCGGTGCGCGGCGTCGCTGGCGAAATTGTAACGGCGCGTGCGGCCCGCGATGGCGTCGGGGAAGAAAAATGCGGACTCGAGGAAAATGTTCCTGCTGTCCGTCTCGGCCTTGGTCGAATCGCCGCCCATGATGCCGGCAAGCCCGATCGGGCCCGAGGCATCGGTGATGCACAGCACGGTCTCGTCCACGTCGACGCTCTGCTCGTTCAGGAGCTTCAACCGCTCCCCCTTCCTGCCTAAGCGCACGTCGATGCCGCCTCGCAGCTTGTCCAGGTCGTAGACGTGGAGCGGGCGCCCGAGCTCGATCATCACGTAATTGGTCACGTCCACCAGCGCCGAGATCGAGCGCTGGCCGGAGCGTGCCAGGCGCTGCTTCAGCCATTCGGGCACGGGCGCGGCAGCGTTGACGTTGCGAATCACGCGGCCGGTGAACCGCCCGCATCCGCTCGCAGCGGAAATCTTCACCGGGAAACGCGCATTGCTTTTCGCCGCGACCGGCGCGATCGCGGATGCTTTGAATGCGGCGCCGGTGATTGCCGCCACTTCACGCGCGACTCCAACGAGGCTCAGGCAGTCGGCCCGATTCGGGGTGAGCTTGAGCGTGAATAGGGTGTCATCGAGTCCGAGCAGGTCGCGCACGTCGCTGCCGATCGGCGCATCCGCCGCGAGCGGCAAGAGACCGGTATGATCATCCTCAATCCCCAGTTCCTTGGCCGAGCACAACATACCCTGGCTGTCTACGCCGCGCAGGCTCGAACGCTTGATTTCGAACACCTCACCGTCGGCGCCCGTCAGGCGCGCGCCGACCAGGGCGCAGGGCACGCGCATTCCGGCCGCCACGTTGGGCGCGCCGCACACGATGGAGAGCGGGCGAGGCGCGCCCACATTGACCTGGCACAGCGACAGGCGATCGGCGTTGGGGTGGCGCGCCACTTCCAGGACCTCGGCCACCACCACCCTGGAGAAAGGCGGCGCGGCCGGCTCGATAGCCTCCACTTCCAGACCGGCCATGGTGAGGGCATGCGCCAGCTCCGCCGTCGACAGGGGGGGATCGACGAAACTGCGCAGCCAGAGTTCAGAGAGTTTCATGTAAATTGTTGCAGGAAACGCAAGTCGCCGTCGTAGAACAGGCGCAGGTCGTGGATGCCGTAGCGCAGCATCGCCAGGCGTTCGATCCCCGAACCGAAAGCGAAGCCGATGTATTTTTCCGGGTCGAGCCCGAAATTGCGGATGACCGCCGGATGCACCTGGCCGGCGCCGGAAATCTCCAGCCACTGGCTCTGGTTCGGCCCGGCGCCGAAGGCCATGTCAATTTCGACCGAAGGCTCGGTAAAGGGAAAGAACGACGGCCGGAAGCGCACCTCCAGCTCTTCGGTTTCGAAGAAACGGCGCAGGAAATCGGTATACACGCCCTTCAGGTCGGCGAAACTGATGTCCTCGTCGACCCACAGACCTTCGACTTGGTGGAACATGGGCGAATGGGTGGCGTCGCTGTCGACGCGATAGGTGCGGCCGGGCGCGATGACCTTGAGCGGCGGCGCGTGCATGCGCGCATAGCGCACCTGCATCGGGCTGGTGTGCGTGCGCAAGAGCAGCGGCCTGCCGCTCGCGTCCTTATTCTCGACATAGAAGGTGTCCTGCATCGAGCGCGCCGGGTGGTTCTCCGGATTATTGAGCGCGGTGAAGTTGTTCCAGTCGGTCTCGATTTCGGGGCCGTCGGCGACATCGAAGCCGATCGAGCGGAATATGGCCTCGATGCGCTCCTGGGTACGGGTAAGCGGATGCAGGCGCCCACGGCCGGCGCCGCGGCCGGGGAGCGTGACGTCTACAGCCTCCTGCGCCAGCCGCGCATCCAGCCGCACCTGCGCCAAGGCGTCGCGCCGCTCGGCCAGCGCGGCCTCGAGCCGCTCTTTGGCCGCGTTGATGCGGCTGCCGGCCTCGCGCCGCTCTTCAGCGGGGAGCTTGCCCAGGCCTTTGAGCAGATCGGAGAGCGCGCCTCCCTTGCCCAAAAAGCGCGCCTTGGCCTGCTCCAGTTCAGCCGCATCATGTATGCGGCTGAACTGCTCCAGCGCGGCGCTGACTATTTTTTCCAAATTATCCATGGTGACGATCACGGAAACGAAAAGAGGCTAATCATTTAGCCCCCTTTCGCATTGATGCGCGTGAACTCTGCCGCGGCCCGACTTACTTGGACGCCGCGCCTGCCTGGTTGGCTGGCAAGCTTGCCTTAGCGGAAGGCATGCTTGCCTTGGCCTGCTCGGCGAACTTGGCGAAGGCGGCCATGTCGGTCACGGCCAGGTCGGCCAGCACCTTGCGGTCCACCTCGATCGCGGCCTTCTTCAGGCCCTTCATGAATACGCTGTAGGAGAGGCCGCACTCGCGCGCCGCCGCGTTGATACGCGCGATCCACAGCGCGCGGAACACGCGCTTCTTCGTTCTGCGGTCGCGGTAGGCGTACTGGCCCGCCTTCATCACCGCTTCCTTGGCGATGCGGAAGACGCTGCCGCGGCGGCCGCGGTAACCCTTTGCCAGATCCATTACTTTCTTGTGACGGGCGCGCGCTTCTACCCCACGTTTGACTCTTGGCATGGCTCGTCTCCTTAACCGTTGGGAAGCATTGCGCGCACGGAACGCACATTGCTCGCGTGGACCTGGGAAGTGCCGCGCATGTTGCGCTTGCGCTTGGTGGTCTTCTTGGTCAGGATGTGACGCAGAAACGCTTTGGTGCGTTTTATTCCGCCGCCGGCTTGGATGCGGAAACGCTTGGCCGCGCTCCGCTTGGACTTCATCTTGGGCATGACTACTCCTAGTTTTGACATGGCGGCAGGTGTCTCCCAAGGAGAGAACTTGTTGACCTTGACACCACTTGTGTTACGTTCCCGGCGAACCAGGAACGGTGCCGCAAAGAAAGATCGATTTCGGATCTTCCCACAAACCTGCTGCAAATTTATTTTGCGGCGGGTTCGGTTTTTTTCTTCACCACCACTTTCTTCGGCCCCAGAACCATCACCAACTGGCGCCCCTCCATCTTCGGGTACTGCTCGACCACGCCGTGTGCAACCAAATCGTTTTTCACCCGCTCGATCAGGCGATGGCCGAATTCCTGGTGCGCCATCTCACGCCCGCGAAACCGCAGCGTGACCTTGGTCTTGTCGCCTTCGTCCAGAAACTTCGTCAAGTTACGCAGTTTGATCTGGTAATCGCCTTCGTCGGTGCCGGGGCGGAATTTTACGTCCTTGACCTGGATTTGCTTCTGCTTGAGCTTCGCCTCGTGTGCTTTCTTGGCTTCACGGTACTTGAACTTGCCGAAGTCCATCAGCTTGCATACCGGAGGGACGGCCGTCGGCGCGATTTCCACCAGATCCACTTCCAGCTCTTCCGCGCGCCGCATCGCGTCTGCGATCGGCACCACACCGAGCTGTTCGCCTTCGGTGCCGACCAGGCGAATTTCGGGTGCGGTTATCTCACTGTTGAGGCGCTGCGCTTTTTCCTGAGCGATGTTGTTTCTCCAAAAAATTAATAATTAGGCCGTGCTGCCCACGCGCGCCCCCCGCTGGAGGCGTAGGATGAATTCCGCGAGCGTCATCTGCCCCAGGTCTTCACCGCTGCGGGTTCGCACGGCCACTTTGGAAGCTGCCTTCTCTTGCTCGCCGACGATCAGTTGGTAGGGCAGATTCTGCATGCTATGTTCCCGTATTTTATAGGTTATTTTCTCATTACGCAAATCTGCTTCAACGCGGAAACCGGCACGGCGCAGTTCGAGCGCCACCTGCGCGGTGTAGTCAGCCTGGCCGCCGGAGATATTCAGCACCACCACCTGCAGCGGCGCGAGCCATAGCGGCATCGCCCCGGCATAGTTTTCAATGAGAATGCCGATGAAGCGCTCCATCGAGCCGACGATGGCCCGGTGCAGCATCACCGGCACCTTGCGCGTGTTGTCCTCGGCGACATATTCGGCGCCCAGACGCCCGGGCATGGAGAAGTCCACCTGCATCGTGCCGCATTGCCAAGAGCGACCGATGCTGTCCTTCAGGTGGTATTCGATTTTCGGGCCGTAGAACGCCCCCTCGCCGGGCAGCATTTCGAACTGCACGCCGCTCGCGCGCAAGGATTCGGCCAGTGCGTCCTCCGCCTTTTTCCACAAATCGTCGGCGCCGACGCGTTTGTCCGGCCGCGTGGCGAGCTTGTAGACAATCTGCGTAAACCCGAAATCCGCATAGACCTTTTGCAGCAGCGCGGTATAGGCCACGCACTCGGGCAGAATCTGGTCCTCGGTGCAGAAGATATGACCGTCGTCCTGGGTGAAAGCACGAATGCGCATGATGCCGTGCAGCGCTCCCGATGCTTCGTTCCTGTGGCAGGCGCCGAATTCGCCGTATCGGAGCGGCAGTTCGCGATAGCTGCGCAGGCCGGCATTGTAGATCTGCACATGGCCTGGGCAGTTCATCGGCCTGACCGCGTAGGTGCGCTTCTCCGATTCGGTGGTGAACATGTGCTCGCGGTAGTTCTCCCAGTGGCCGGATCTTTCCCACAGGCTGCGGTCCAGAATTTGCGGACAGCGGACTTCCTGGTAGCCGTTGTCCTGGTAGACGCGCCGCATGTACTGCTCCACCTGCTGCCAGAGGGTCCAGCCCTTGGGATGCCAGAACACCATGCCCGGCGCCTCGTCCTGCATGTGGAACAGGTCAAGCTGTGTCGCGAGCTTCCTGTGGTCGCGTTTCTCCGCCTCCGCGAGCATATGCAGATAGGCGTCCTGCTCTTCCTTTTTCGCCCAGGCAGTGCCGTAAATGCGCTGCAGCATCTCGTTTTTCGAGTCGCCGCGCCAATACGCGCCGGCAACCTTCATCAGCTTGAACACCTTCAGCTTGCCGGTGGAGGGCACGTGCGGCCCGCGGCACAAATCGATGAAATCACCCTCGCGATACAAGCCTATGGCCTGATCTTCCGCAATCGAGGCGATGATTTCGGCCTTGTAATGCTCGCCCATGCCCTTGAACAGCACCACCGCCTGATCGCGCGGCAGCACCTCGCGCGTTACCGGGTAGTCTTTTTTCGCCAGCTCGAACATTTTCTTCTCGATCGCGGCGAGGTCTTCCGGCGTAAACGCACGCTTGTAGGCAAAATCGTAGTAAAAGCCGTTTTCGATCACCGGGCCGATGGTCACCTGCGCCTCGGGAAACAGCGCCTTCACCGCATACGCAAGCAGGTGCGCGGTGGAGTGGCGAATGAGGTCGAGGCCGTCCTTGTCGCGGTCGGTGACGATGGCGAGTTCGACATCGGCTTCGATGCGAAAGGACGTATCCACCAGGGTGCCGTTGACGCGGCCGGCCAGCGCCGCCTTGGCGAGGCCTGGGCCTATACTCGCCGCGACCTCGGCCACCGTAACCGGCTGGTCAAACTGACGGACCGAGCCGTCAGGCAGTTTGATGTTGGGCATAAGTTCGCAATTCTAGAATGAAAAAAGTGCGGCTCGACCGCACTTTTTCCTGAAATCCGCCATGCGCGCTGCTCGGGCTATTGCCTTCTCCGGCATGCAATTCGGGCTGGTACGCTCACACCCGCTGCTCCGTGCGTAGGCCGCGCCCGCGTCGCGAGTTCGCGCCTAGAAACCGACCGCGAGCAGCGCATAGCCCGCTATCACCGTGCCTAGAAGCGCGCCGCCGTAGGAAAAAAGCTTCACTGCGGCGACGGCATGCACGCCGAAATCGTGCAGCAATATGGCGATACGATGCGCCGCGTGCCACAGGAACAGCGCCACTACGGCGAACAGGACAAGCTTGCCTACCCAGTTGTGCGCGAACGCCAGCATGTTAGCGTAACTCATCGTGTCCGGGGCATAGATCAGTCCCAAGGGCACGGCGATGCCGGTGATGAGGACCAGCGCCGGTCCGATCAGCGCCGCGAGCATCCCGCCGGCGCCGAACAGGGACCAGAAAATCGGTTCATTGGAGCGCTTCATGGATGCATCCCCTTGACAATGAGCAGGACCGCCAGGCACGCAATCACCGCGGCTGCGATGCCGGTGCCGGTGATCGTCCCCGGCCGCACGCGCTTGCCGCCGACGAACATGATCGGCATGGTCTTGGGCATGATCTTGAACCAGCTCCAGGTGTGATAGACGAAGGTGGCCAGCACGATCAGGTGGAACACCAGCATCCACGGGGACTTCAGGTACTGCAGCCAGCCGTTGAACGCGGCCTCGCCCTGGCTCAAGCGCACCAACCCGAACAGCAGGACGACCGCGTAGGCGGCAACGAACACCGCCGTGACTTCTCGCGCCATGTAACGGATGAAATACGCGTCGCGCTTCCACCAGCCATCCATGGACCGGACATAGGGTCGACGATTGCTCATTTGCCTGCCCCCCCTGGCGTGATGAACCTGGTGAAATAATTGATCGCGCTGTTCATCTTGTTTTGATTGATGGCGTTGGCCGGATCCACTCCCTTCGGGCACACCTCGGAACAATAAGCAACCGCGGTGCATCCCCAGAAGCCTTCGTCCGCGTGACCCAACTGCATGCGCTCAGCTTGCCCGCCATCGCGCGAGTCAATGTTGTAGCGGTGCAACAGCGCGAGTATGCCGGGCCCGGTAAACTCCGGATTGAGCCCGTACTGCGGGCAGGCGGCGTAGCACAGCATGCAATTGATGCAGGAGCTGAACTGCTCGTACATGTCGCGCTGCTGCGGCGTCTGCAGGTATTCGCCCTGTTCCAGCGTGCGCGGCTCCTTCGGAATGATGTACGGCTTGATGCTTTCGAGCTTGGTGACGAAGTCGTCGACCGAAACGATAAGGTCGCGCTCGATCGGCAGATGTGCCAGCGCCTCCACGCGCAACCCCTGCGGGTAGTACTCGCGCAGGAAGGTCTTGCATGAGAGCTTGGGCTTGCCGTCGATCATCATGCCGCAACTGCCGCAAATCGCCATCCGGCACGACCAGCGGAAGCTCACCGTTTCGTCAAGGTAGTCCTTGATGTACTGCAAGCCCTGCAGCACGGACATGTCGTCGGTGAAAGGAACCTTGTAACTCTGTAATACCGGCTCCCTGTCCTGTTCCGGACGATAGCGCAGAACCTGAATCTCGATGATTTTCTCGGTATCAGCCATTGGCTGCTCCCTGTTTCTTGCGTTCTTCATCAGCCTTCACGCCAGCAGCGCCGTAGGCGCGCGTGCCAGGCTTGGACTTGGTGATCTTCACGTCCCCATATTCGATGCGCGGCGGGCCGTCTCCGTTGTAGTAGGCGAGCGTGTGCTTGAGGTAGTTGACGTCATCGCGCTGCTCGTAGCCGTCCAGGCGCTGGTGCGAGCCGCGCGACTCCTTGCGGTTGAACGCAGAGTGAACGATCGACTCCGCCACGTCGAGCAGATAGCCGAGTTCGATGCCAAGCAGCCAATCGGTATTGTAGACCTTCGACCGATCGTCGACCTTAAGTTTCTTGTAGCGCTGCCTGAGTTCGCCGATCTTGTCGCAGGTGGCCTGCATGTCGGCGGCGAGGCGGTAGATGCCGCAGCCGCTTTCCATACTTTTCGCCATCTCGGTGCGCAGCACCGCGATGCGCTCGGCGCCGCTGGGCTTGTCGACGATGCCAAGCGCGCGCGCCTGCACCGCCTCGGCCTGTTTCTCGATCGCGCCCGGATTGCTGATCGTCACCGATTTGGCGAACTTCGCCGCTTCGACACCGGCTACCTTGCCAAACACGATAATTTCAGTCAGGGAATTTGACCCGAGCCGGTTGGCCCCGTGGATGCCTACGCTGGAGCATTCGCCGACCGAATACAGTCCCGGCAGCGACGATGCCGTATTGCCGTAGGCGAGGATTCCACCCATGGTGTAATGCACCGCCGGCAGCACCGGGATCGGCGCGTGCGCAGGATCGATGCCCATGAATTCTTCCGCCAGTTCGTAGATCTGCGGCAGGCGCTCGCGCAGCTTCGCCTCGCCCAGATGGCGCATGTCCAGGTGCACGACCGAGCCAAACGGGCCATCGATGGTCCTGCCCTTTTTCTGCTCGTGCCAGAACGCCTGGCTCACGCGATCGCGCGGGCCCAGTTCCATGAACTTGTTGCGCGGTTTGTCCTCGGCAGGCCCGAGCCCGTAATCCTGCAGATAGCGATAGCCATCTTTATTGATCAGGAACCCGCCTTCGCCGCGGCACGCCTCGGTGAACAGCAGGCCGGTGCGCGGCATACAGGTCGGGTGATATTGCATGAATTCCATATCGCGCAGCGGCACGCCATGGCGGTAGGCAAGGGCCATACCGTCGCCGGTGACGATGCCGCCGTTGGTATTCTCGCGGAACACGCGACCCGCGCCGCCGGTGGCGATGATCACCGCTTTCGCATGAATCAGCCGAAACTCGCCCGTGGCGATCTCGATCACAACCGCGCCCTGGACCCGTCCGTCTTCGACCACCAAATCGACACAGAAATGCTCGTCAAAGCGCTTGATCGAAGGATATTTGATCGAAGTCTGAAACAGCGTGTGCAGCATGTGAAAACCGGTCTTGTCGGCGGCAAACCAGGTGCGCTCGATCTTCATGCCACCGAAGGCGCGCACGTTCGCGTGCCCGTCTTCCTTGCGGCTCCACGGGCAGCCCCAGTGCTCCATCTGCACCACCTCCTCGTGGGCATGAGCGACGAAATACTCGACCACGTCCTGCTCGCACAACCAATCACCGCCACCAACGGTATCGTTGAAATGGTGATCCAAGCTATCATCGTCCCGCGTCACTGCGGCGGCACCCCCTTCTGCGGCCACGGTGTGACTGCGCATTGGGAGCACTTTAGAAATCAGCGCAATCTTCAGCTTCGGATCTGCTTCGGCAACCGCGATCGCCGCCCGCAAACCTGCGCCACCCGCGCCTACAATCGCTACATCTGCCTTAAAAACTTCCACTGTTTACCTCCGTCTGCGCGTAACCACTTTATAATTGTAACTCCAATTCAGAACCGGCATCGTGGTCACGCATTTAAAAAATACGGCCCGCCGCTCAGCCGCTCATTGCCCGCCCGCTCGGCGGGAATGATCGAATGCTGAACTCACGAATCGCGCAGCGTAAGTTACCGCTCGTCAACCGAGTCTTTGTTGATCCAGGTCAAACGCCCGGCTAAATCTTCGAACTACATACGGCACTTGAAATGGCGGCCGGCGTCGCATCATCAATCCGTCGCACGCCGCATCATCGATGATGTCGCGGCACGAAGCCGGTCGAGAACACCAGGTTCGCCCGTTTGATCTGCGTCAATACGTGAATAACTGCTACAATTTACGCTCATACAGTAAGTATCGTCGTAGGACGAGGAGAGGACGCAGTGTCACCTATCGTGGCTTGCTGCAGCGGCAGGCCGGGCTGATGCAGGCGTGACCCGATCGAGATGCATCGCGACGCCTGACCGGCGCCATCAGGCATCTCAGCCGGAAACCGGCGCGCATTAGTCCTCCCAACTTTTTGTCCTACCAACTTTTTCCAGTGCCGCAACACGATTCCATGTACACCATTGTCCGCCGCGAAGTCTTTTCCGACACGACCTTTCTCTGGGAGGTGATGGTCCCCGATGTGGCGAAATCCGCGCAACCCGGCCATTTTGTCATGGTGCGCATGCATGAAGGCAGCGAGCGCATCCCGCTCACTGTAGCCGACTTCGACCGCGACAAAGGCACCATCACCATGGTGATCCAGGCCCTCGGCAAGACCACGCTCGAGATGCGGGATCGCTACAAGGAAGGCGACAGCTTCGCCGATTTCGTCGGCCCGCTCGGCCTGCCGCAACACGTGAGCCGGGTCGGACACGTGGTGCTGGTCGGCGGCGGGCTCGGCGTCGCACCGGTATATCCGCAATTGCGCTCGTTCAAGAACGCCGGCAATCGCACCACGGGCATCATCGGTTTTCGCAACAAGGACCTGGTGTTCTGGGAGGACCGCTTCAACGAGTTCTGCGACAAGCTGATCGTCTGCACCGACGACGGCAGCTACGGCACGCCGGGCTTCGTCACCTCGGCGTTGAAGGACGTACTCGAGCGCGCCAAGCCGGATCTGGTCATCGCCATCGGGCCGCTGCCGATGATGAACGCATGTGTCGAGACCACGCGGCCCTATGGCGTCAAAACCATGGTGTCGCTCAACGCCATCATGGTCGATGGCACCGGCATGTGCGGCTCCTGCCGCGTCAGCGTCGGCGGCGAGGTCAAGTTCGCCTGCGTCGACGGGCCGGACTTCGATGGCCATCTGGTCGACTTCAAGGAACTGGTCCTGCGGCAGCGGCGCTTCAAAGGGCAGGAAACGAAGGCGAGCGAGGACTACGCCCATATCTGCAACGTGGAGAAGGTGCTGTTCGAGCAGAACAAGCACAATTACAAGAAGTACAAGGACCTCTCACCGCACGCCGTGAAGATGCCGGAGCGCGACGCGCTCGAGCGCTCGCGCAACTTCAAGGAGGTAAATCTGGGCTACAGCATGCATGATGCGCTGGAGGAGGCCGAACGCTGCATCATGTGCACCAAGCCCGTCTGCATCGCCGGCTGCCCGGTGTCGATCGACATCCCGCGCTTCATCCGGCATCTGCTGGTGCGCGACTTGGATGGCGCGCTTAGCGTGATCAACGAATCCAACCTGTTTCCGTCGGTGTGCGGCCGCGTCTGCCCGCAGGAATCGCAATGCGAGGCCCAGTGCATCATCGGCAAGAACAAGAATATAAAGATGGAGCCGGTGGCGATCGGTCGTCTGGAGCGCTTCGTCGGCGACAACGCGCATGCGCCAGCGGCCGATCCGCCGCGCTTCGAGCGCCAGCTCGGACGAGTCGCGATCGTCGGCTCGGGACCGTCGGGCCTCGCCGTCGCCGCCGACTTGGCACGCTACGGCTGCGACGTCACCGTGTTCGAGGCGCTGCACGTGGTCGGCGGCGTGCTCCAGTACGGAATCCCCTCGTTCCGCCTGCCGCGCGACATCATCAGCCGCGAGGTCGAGCACCTGAAGGGCCTCGGCGTCAAGTTCGAAACCAACAAGGTGATCGGCAAGACCTTCTCCATCGCGCAACTCATGGGCGAAATGGGCTACGACGCGGTGTTCGTTGGCGCGGGTGCCGGCGCGCCCTCCTTTCTTGGCATCCCGGGCGAGTTTGCCGGCCAGGTCTATTCCGCGAACGAATTCTTGACGCGCGTCAACCTGATGGGCGGCGACAAGTTTCCCTATCTCGACACGCCGATCACCCTGGGCAAAAGCGTGGTCGTGATCGGCGCCGGCAACACCGCGATGGACTGTCTGCGCGTGGCGAAACGGCTGGGCGCGCCGTCGGTGTGCTGCGTCTATCGGCGCTCCGAGGCCGAGGCCCCGGCGCGCATCGAGGAGATCCGCCATGCGAAGGAGGAAGGCATCGAGTTCTTTTTCCTGCATACGCCGGTCGAGATCAACACCGATGCTGAGGGCAACGTGCGCGGGATGAAAGTGCAGAAGATGATGCTGGGCGAACCCGACGAGAAAGGCCGGCGCAAGCCCGTGCCCGTCGACGAATTCGTCGAGCTTACCTGCGATACCGCGATCTACGCGCTCGGCACCAAGGCCAACCCGATCGTCACCCAGTCGACGCAGGGGCTGGGCCTCAACCAACGGGGCTACATTATTGCCGACCCGGCGACTCAGGCCACCACGCTGCCCGGGGTGTTCGCGGGCGGCGACATTGTCACCGGTGCGGCAACCGTCATCCTTGCCATGGGCGCCGGCCGCCGCGCGGCCAAGTCGATCGGCGCCTATCTGCAAAACGGCAAGCAGAAATGGCCCGTCACCCAGGAAGACGCCGACGCTTTCGTGCCGCCGGTCGCCCTCGGCGCGCCCGCGCCGGCCACCACCCAGAGCGAGAGCCATCTATGATCTCCTGTCCCAGGTGCCGGCGCCCGATCGAAGGCGAGGAAGTCTACATCTGCTGCGCCAACCTCGAGCTCAGGTGGAGGTGCGTCGCTTGCGGCAAGGTGAGCGAGGGCTTCGCTTTTCCCTATGGCATGTGCCCGCATTGCAAAGGCAAGCTCGATCTGTTCGAGCGCGGGCCGATAGCCGACACCAAAGGCCTAGCCGCGATCCGCGCGGCGTTCGAGATCGAACTCGGCGGCCACGCCTTCTACCGGCGCGCGGCCACGGAGTCGAAGGACCCGCCGCTGCGGGAGCTCTTCGGCCGTTTCGCCGCGATGGAGCAGGAGCACATGGAGACCTTGTCCAAGCGTTACCACGCGGATCTGCCGCAGCCGGCCGAGGACTTCCAGATCGATCACGCGGCCATCTTTGCCGGTGTGGAGCGCAAGCCCGAGGATCCGGCCAACCTGTTTCGCATCGCCATCGCCTTCGAGGAGCGGGCGGTGAAGTTCTTCAGCGAGCAGGGCGCGCAGGCACCGGAGGGCTCGGTCGAGAAAGATCTGTACAAGGAATTCGCCGCCGAGGAGCGCGAGCATGTGGCGCTGCTGACTACCGAATACGAGCGCTGGAAGGCCGGCAAGGCCGGGCTTCTGTAGCGGCACGCGGGCAGCAAGGAGAACAACATGATGGAAAGGAAACCATGAGCACACGCCTGGCCGTCCTCGAAGGCAACGAGGCCGCTGCACGCATCGCCCACCTCACCAACGAGGTGATCGCGATCTACCCCATCACCCCGTCATCGGGCATGGGCGAGTTTGCCGACGCGTGGTCGGCCGCCGGACAGAAGAACCTCTGGGGTGTGGTGCCGGAGGTCATCGAGATGCAAAGCGAAGCCGGCGCCGCAGGCGCCGTGCACGGCGCGCTGCAAGCGGGCGCGCTCACCACGACATTCACCGCTTCGCAGGGTCTGTTGTTGATGCTTCCCAACATGTTCAAGATCGCGGGCGAACTCACGCCTGCGGTGTTTCACATCGCGGCGCGCACGCTGGCCACGCACGCGCTTTCCATCTTCGGCGACCACAGCGACGTGATGGCCGCGAGGACGACAGGCTGGGCCATGCTCGCCTCCGCCAATGTGCAGGAGACGCAGGACATGGCCATGATCGCGCAGATGGCGACACTGCGTTCGCGCATTCCGTTCATGCATTTTTTCGACGGATTTCGCACCAGCCACGAGGTGAACAAGCTCGAGCTGCTGTTCGAGGAAGAGGTGCGCCAACTGATCGACGAAGAACTGGTCACGGCGCATCGCGCGCGCGCGCTCAACCCGGACCAGCCCGTGCTGCGCGGCTCGTCGCAGAATCCGGACGTGTTTTTCCAGGCGCGCGAAGCGTGCAACCTGTTCTATATGGCGGTGCCGGGTATCGTGCAGCAAGCCATGGACCGGTTCGCCAAGCTCACCCGTCGTCACTACCGGCTGTTCGATTACCAGGGCGCCGCCGATGCCGAGCGGGTGCTGGTGCAGATGGGCTCCGGCGTCGGCGCTTCCGGCGAAGCGGTCCGGGCCCTGGTCGCCCGCGGCGAGAAAGTGGGCCTCCTGACCGTGCGGCTGTACCGGCCGTTTGACACCGAAGCCGTTGTCGCGGCGCTGCCGCGCAGCGTGCGCGCCATCGCCGTGCTCGATCGCACCAAGGAGCCGGGCGCGGTCGGCGAGCCCATGTATCAGGACATCGTCACCGCCCTGGTCGAAGCCTGGCCGCAGGACCTCGCCATGCCCAAAGTCATCGGCGGCCGCTACGGCTTGTCGTCCAAGGAGTATACGCCGGCCATGGCCAAGGCTGCGCTGGACGAACTGTCGAAACCGCAGCCCAAGCGTCATTTCACCGTGGGGATAGTGGACGACGTCACGCGCCTGTCGCTGGCGGTGGACGAGAGCTTCGGCACCGAAGCCGAAGACGTCACCTGTGCGGTGTTCTACGGTCTGGGCGCGGACGGCACTGTCGGAGCGACCAAGAACTCGGTGAAGATCATCGGCGAGAATACGCCGCTCCACGCGCAGGGCTACTTTGTGTATGACAGCAAAAAATCGGGCGCGATCACCATATCGCACCTGCGCTTCGGGCCAAGACCGATCGAATCCACCTACCTGATCCGCCAGGCCGACTTCGTCGCCTGCCACCAGTTCGAGTTCATGGAGAAGCTCGACGTGCTCGCGCTCGCCCGTCCGGGCGCGACCTTCCTCCTGAACAGCCCCTACGGACCCGACGAAGTATGGGACAAGCTCCCGCGCGAGACACAGGAGCAGATCCTCGCCAAAAACCTCAAAATGTACGTAGTCGACGCGCTGACGGTGGCGAAGGAAGCCGGCCTCGCGGGCCGCATCAACACCGTCACCCAGGCGTGCTTTTTCGCCATTTCCGGCATCCTGCCGCGCGAAGAGGCGATCGAGAAAATCAAGTACTCGATCCGCAAGACCTACGGCAAGCGCGGCGAATCCGTGCTGAGCCGCAACTTTGCCGCCGTGGACCAGTCGCTCGCCGCGCTGCGCGAAGTGCAGGTGCCCGGCCGGGCCGACTCGGCACTGCGCCGCCGGCCGGTGGTGCCGCGCGTGGCCCCGGATTTCGTCCAGCGCGTCACCGCGATGATGCTCGACGGCAAGGGCGACCTGCTGCCGGTGTCGGCGCTGCCGCTCGACGGCACCTTTCCCACCGCGACTTCGCAATGGGAAAAGCACAGCATCGCCCACGAGATTCCGATCTGGGATGAAGCCATCTGCACGCAATGCGCCTTATGCCCGCTGGCCTGCCCGCACGCGGCCATCCGCATGAATGCTTATCCGACCGAACAATTAAAAGGGGCGCCGGAGGGCTTCAAGAGCGTGCCCTGGAGGAGCAAGGACACCCCCGCGCTCGACGGCTGGGCCTACACCCTGCAGGTGGCGCCAGACGATTGCACCGGCTGCGGCATTTGCGTGGACATCTGCCCGACCCGCAGCAAGGAGGTGGTGAAGCGCAAAGCAATCAACATGGAGCCCAAGCTCGATCACCTCGAGGCCGAGCGGCGCAACTACGAGTTCTATCTCACCTTGCCCGAGACGCGCCCGCCGTGGGACACGATCGATCCGCTCAAAGGCTCGCAGTTGCGCCTGCCCTTGTTCGAATACTCGGGCGCCTGCGCCGGCTGCGGCGAAACGCCGTATCTGAAGCTGCTGTCGCAGCTCTACGGCGATCACCTGCTGGTGGCCAACGCCACCGGTTGCTCGTCGATCTATGGCGGCAACCTGCCCTCGACACCGTGGGCGCGGAACAGCGACGGCCAGGGACCGGCGTGGGCCAACAGCCTGTTCGAGGACAACGCCGAGTTCGGGTTGGGCATGCGCCTCGCGCTCGACGCGCAACGCGACCTGGCGCAGGCGCTGGTGCGCGAACTGCGCGCGGAAGTCGGCGAGGGGCTGTCCGTCATGCTGGTTGAAGCACCACAGGAGTCCGACCGGCAAATTCGCGAGCAACGCGAGCGCGTGAGGGAGCTCAAGACGATCCTGTCGCGGCTCGGCTCCCCGCGAGCGCAGCAACTGCTGGCCGTCGCCGACAGCCTGATCACGCGCAGCGTGTGGATCGTCGGCGGCGACGGCTGGGCCTACGACATCGGCTACGGCGGGCTCGACCACGTGCTCGCCTCGGGGCGCAACGTCAACATCCTGGTGCTCGACACCGAGGTGTACAGCAACACCGGCGGACAGGCGTCGAAGTCCACGCAGCGCGGCGCGGTGGCGAAGTTCGCCGCCGCCGGCAAGGCCTCGGGCAAGAAGGATCTGGGCATGATCGCCATGGCTTACGGCAACGTCTACGTCGCCCAGGTAGCGATGGGCGCGAACCCGATGCACACCGTGCGCACCTTCCAGGAAGCGGCATCCTGGCCGGGGCCGTCGCTGATCATCGCCTACAGCCAATGCATCGCGCACGGCATCGACATGGCTACCGGCATGAGCCACCAACGCGAAGCGGTCAAAAGCGGCTACCTGACCCTGTACCACTACGACCCGCGACTGGGAATGGGCGGCGCCACTCAGCCGCTGAAGCTCGATTCGCGCAAGCCGACGATGCCGGTGGAGCGCTTCACCATGAAAGAGGGCCGCTACGCCATGCTCGCCCAGGCCGACCCGGAACGGGCCAAGCAGTTGACGATCGCGGCGCAGGCCGATGCCGACGCGCGCTGGCGGCTGTACGAGCAGATGGCCGGCGTGCACCGTAGCGTGACCGAGGACGGCGAATCCGCAGTGGGCAGCAGCGACGCGGCGCCCGCAGCGGCAGCGCCGGCTTCCAAGGAGGTACAATCATGAGCGCCGATCTGCGCAGCCGCTATCTGGGCCTAGAGCTCAGGAATCCCATCGTGGCCGCTGCCTCGCCCATGACCAGTTCGATCGAAAGCCTCAAGCGGCTGGAGGACGCCGGCATTGCCGCCGTGGTGCTGCCGTCGCTGTTCGAGGAGCAGATCGAGCATGAGGAGATGGCCACCCACAACCTGATGCTGTCGGGAACCGAGCTATCGCCGGAAGCGCGCGGCTTCTTTCCCGAAATGCAGAACTACAACACCGGTCCCGACAAGTATCTGAAGCTGATCAGCGAGGCGAAGACGGCGCTCTCGGTGCCGGTGATACCCAGCCTGAACGGCCACACGCCGGGCGGCTGGACGCAGATCGCGAAGCTGTTCGAGCAGGCCGGCGCCGACGCGATCGAACTGAACATCTACTTTCTCGCTACCGACCCCGAAGACACAAGCACCGAAATCGAGAATCGCTACCTCGACCTGGTGGCCTCGGTGAGCAGCATGGTTTCGATTCCAGTGGCGGTGAAGGTGTCCCCCTACTTCAGCGCCATGGCCAATATGGCGGCTCGGCTCGCCGGCGCCGGCGCTTCGGGCCTGGTGCTGTTCAACCGATTCGTGCAGCCCGACATCCTGCTGGACGAACTCGAGGTGGCGCCACATCTCGTCCTTTCCACGTCGGACGAACTGCGCCTGGCGCTGCGCTGGATCGCCATCCTGCGAGGTCGCGTACAGGCGAGCCTCGCGGCCACCGGCGGTGCGCATACCCCGGAGGACGTTTTGAAGCTGCTATTGGCCGGCGCCGATTGCGTCATGATCGCCAGCAGCCTGCTGCGCCGGGGACCGGCCCATGTCGCCACCCTGGTGAGCGGCGTCGAAAAATGGATGACCGAGCGCGAGTATTCCTCGATCGAGCAACTGAAAGGCTCACTCAGTCAGCAGGCCTGTCCCGACCCGGCCGCCTTCGAGCGAAACAATTACATGAAGGCGCTGATGTCCTATACCGGCGATTCGGTTTAGACGGCGCGGCGTCTAACCTGACTCCCTACCCGCCGGCATTCGCGCGTTGGCGCGCCGCTGCGCTGCGTCGAAAACCCGTTCTATTTCGCGTACAACAGGTTGGGAAGCCACATCGCGATAGCGGGGACATAGGTGACCAGAAGCAGGAACGCGATCATCACCGCAATCCACGGCGCGCACGCCAACGTGACCTCGGTCAGTCCCATCTTGGCGATGCCGCTGGCGACGTAAAGATTCAATCCCACCGGCGGCGTGATCATGCCGATTTCCATGTTGATGGTGAACACGATCCCGAGGTGCACCGGATCGATGCCGAGCGTCATTGCCACCGGAAACAGAATCGGCGCGAGCAGCAGCGTAATCGACGACGGCTCCATGAAATTTCCCGCGATCAGGAGCAGGATGTTGAGAACGATCAAAAACATCCACGGCTCCATTCCCTTCGCCGCGACCCAGAGCGCGATATCCTGCGGGATGTTCTCCGCCGTGAGCAGGAACGAAAACAGGATCGCGTTGGTGATGATGTAGAGCAGCATCGCGCTCATGTTGGCCGAATCGATCAGCACCCGCGGCACGTCCCGCAGCCGCAGGTCCTTGTAGATGTACACCGCGACCACGAAAGCGTAGACCGCGCTCATCGCCGCCGCTTCGGTCGGCGTGAACGCGCCGCCGTAGATGCCGCCGATCACGACGACGATCAGCAGCAGGCCCCAGATGCATTCGCGAAACGCGAGCAGCACTTCCTTCAGATTCGCGCGCGGCTGGGTCGGGTAGCCTTTGCGCTTCGCCACCACCCAGGTCACCAGCATCAGCAACGCCGCCAGCAGAATGCCGGGAATGATGCCGGCGATGAACAGCTTACCGATGCTGGTATTGGTCGCCACGCCGTAGATGATCATGACGATCGAAGGTGGAATCAGGATTCCAAGCGCTCCCGCGGTGCCGATCACGCCGACGCCGAAGCTCTTCGGATAGCCTTGCTGCACCATCGCCGGAATGACCATCGAGCCGATCGCGACCACCGTCGCCGGGCTGGAGCCCGATACCGCCGCGAACAGCGCGCACGCCAGCACGCCGGCGAGCGCGAGGCCGCCGCTCAGGTGCCCGACCAGCGCGTTGGCGAAGCGGATCATGCGCTTGGCAACGCCGCCATGGGTAAGGAAATTCCCGGCGAGAATGAAAAACGGGATTGCCATGATGGCGAACTGGTCGAGCCCGGTAAACAGCCGCTGCGACACGATCTCGACAGGCATGGTGGTCAGGGTGAACAGGAACGCCAGCACGGTCAGGCCAAGCGCGATCGAGATCGGCATCCCCGTCAGCAGCAAGGCGATCAGCAGCACGAAAATAATGATCCCGTTCATTTCGTCAGCCCTTCGACGTGGGCGGGATTATGCGAAGGCAGGAAGCCGGTTCTGAGAAAATTCCATGCCACCTGCAGAAAGCGGTAGCACATGAGCGAGGACCCGAGCGGGATCGCAAGGTAGACGATCCACATCGGCAGTTCCAGGTCCGGCGACACCTGACCGCTCGCCTGAACGTGATAGACGAACTTCGCGCCCAGGTAGGCGATGATCGAGGTGAACGTCGCCCCGGAGAGCAGGCCGAAGACGATCCAGAAGCGGCGCTTTTTCTCCGGCAACAGGTTGATCAGCACGTCGACGCCGACGTGGATGCCGGTGCGCACGCCATAGGCGGCGCCGAACTTCGCCATCCAGATAAACAGATAGATGCACAGTTCCTGCGCCCAGATGAGGTCGACATGGCGCGTAAACTGCCAGACCCAGGAAATCGAGGAGGTATAGCGCTGCAGCACCGCCAGGAAGATGATGATGGTGGACGCCGCCATCAACGTGGCGATCAGCCACTCCTCGAGGTGGTCGAGAAACCGGTTGAACACGCTAACTCCTCCCTGCCGCCCGGCGGCACTCGCCGCTACCGCCGGTACTGCGGCCGCAACGCCGTGCCCGGCGGCGGCCGCCCCTCATGCAGACGTTTTATTTTCTCGCCTTGGCGACGTCCTGCGCCGTCTTGTAGATCGCCTGGATGGTATCCTTGCCCACGACGCCTTCATACTGCTGGTGCAGCGGCAGCATGGCCTTTTGCCAGACCAGGCGCTCAGCCGCGGGCAGGACGTAGATCTCGGTAGTCTTGGCGGCTTTGATTTTCTCGAACGCGTCGTCGTTTTCCTTCTGCGCGATGTCGCGCTCGTATTTCGTCGCCTCGGCCATCGCGGCTTGCAGCGCCTTGTGGATGTCCGGCGGCAGGCCATCCCACCATTTCTTGTTCACGATCACGGCATAGGCGACGAGGCCATGGTCGGACACCGTCGCGTGCTTCTGCACCTCGTGCATCTTCTGCGTGTACATGTTCGACCAGGGGTTCTCGGTGCCGTCCACCACGCCCTGCTGCAACGCGGTGTACACCTCTGAGAAGGCCATCGACTGCGGTATCGCGCCGAGCTGCTTCATCTGGCCCTCGAGCACCTTGGACGACTGGATGCGCATCTTCAGGCCGCTGAAGCTCTCTACCGAGCGCAAGGGCTTGTTGGCGCTCATCTGCTTGAAGCCGTTGTCCCAGTAGGCAAGGCCGACGATGCCCTTGGCTTCCAGCATCTTGAGCAGCCCCTGGCCGATCGGCCCGTCCATGACCGAATACAGGGTGGCTTTGTCGGGGAACATGTAGGGCAGGTCGAACACCTCGAACTGGCGCACACCCAGCGGGCCGAACTTGGAAACCGAGGGCGCGAGCATGTGCACCGAGCCGATCTGCAGCGCCTCCATTTCTTCGCGATCCTTGTACAGCGAACTGTTGGGATAGACATCGACCTTCACCCGCCCGCCGGTTTTCTGCTCGGCCAGTTCCTTGAACTTGAGCGCGCCCTTGCCCTTGGGGGTATTCTCGGCGACGACATGGCTGAACTTGATCGGGATCGGCTGCTGGGCATGCGCCGCGCCAAGCGACAGCGCCGCAGCCAGGATTGCGGGTACGAACTTGCTTTTCAGGTTCATGGAACCCTCCTCACGTTGAATTACCAGTCTATGCTGCCACAACCGAACCTGACAAGCTTGCGCTAAATCAAAAAACCGATAACAGCCGGGCCGGACGAGCCGGAAGCAAACGTCTAGCTTGATGAAAATTATTTCGGGATTGATGCTGACGGCCCGCGCAGGTGCCCCAAATTCGCCCCGGGGGAGTCTCTGCGGACCCTTGTTTCATCGATCTATCCGGAGCAATTTGGTAGGCGCGATTGGACTCGAACCAACGACCCCCACCATGTCAAGGTGATGCTCTAACCAGCTGAGCTACGCGCCTAAGAAGAACGCGCATTCTATCGCAACGCCGTGAGCGGTACAAACGGCGCGCGGCAGGCGGGTGTAAACCGATACCCACCTAGCCGCCCCACGCCCTCGATTTGGAATCGTACTGATAAGGCTTGGACTTGAACAACACCTCCTGACAGGTGAGCGTATATTCCGCCCCGGTCGGCTTGTATGCGTAAGTCTGGCCGTTGGGACACTTGGCCAGCGCCGGGAGGTACTTGGGCACGAGTTTCTCCAGCGAATCAGGCAGGCTGCCGGTTTCGCGCTTGTAGCCCGACAGCGCACCGACGATGGCGCCGCCGCGTCCTTCCACGATGCTCGCGTTCTGCTGTCCGCCGGTATAGAAATCCAATGCAACATAGGCGCAGACGAGTATCACGACCAGTACCACCATCGATATTACCCGCGCCGAACCGGCCGCGGATTTGAACGGTTTCAACTCTCGCATCATCGCCTCCCCTGGATGTTGGAAATAGCCCGCTTTTTGCTAGCTTAGCGCATACTCAGCATTTCCGCAGCATGTTTGCGCGTGGTGGCGGTGATTTCGGTACCGCCGAGCATACGCGCCACCTCCTCGATCCGCGCTTTCTGGTCGAGCACCGAAACTATCGTCTTCACCCTGCCCTCGATGCCGAATTTGCTCACTGACCATTGCCGGTCGGCCTGGGCGGCCACCTGGGGCAGGTGCGTGACGCACAGCACCTGGCGCTCGCGCCCCAGGGTCTTCAGTTGGCGGCCGACGATCTCGGCCACGCCCCCGCCTATGCCGGCGTCCACCTCGTCGAAAATCAAAGTCGGGACCAGCGCCGCCTTGCTGGTGATGACCTGGATGGCGAGACCGATGCGCGACAATTCGCCGCCGGAAGCCACTTTGGCGAGCGCTCGCGCCTCGACCCCCGGATTGGCGGTGACCAGAAACTCCACCAGTTCGGTGCCGTGGACGCTGCCTTCGGGCGGATACGGATTCAGCGCCACCTCGAACTTGCCCCCTGCCATGGCGAGCTGTTGCATTGCCTGCGTGACCTCCTTGCCGAGCTTGGCGGCGGCCTTCTTCCTGCCGGCACTCAGCTTGACCGCCAGCTCGAAGTAGCCGGTGCGCGCCTGCTGCTCCTGCCTCACCAGGGCCTCCAGGTTGGAGGCGATCTCGAGCTCACCCAGGCGCGCTTGCAGTTGTCGCAGATGCTCCGGCAGGTCCTGCGGCGCAAGGCGGAACTTGCGCGCGCTGCCGTGGATCGCCTCCATGCGCGCCTCCACCGCGGCGAGCCGCTGCGGGTCCAGCTCGACGCGATCCGCGTAATGACGCAGCGCATAGACCGCCTCCTGCACCTGCGCCTCGCCCGAGCGGATGAGTTCTGCCGCCTCCCGCAGGCGCGCGTCATAGCCGAGCAGGGCCTCCAGCCGCGCGAGCGTGCCGGAGAGCAGCGGCAGGCAGGCGGCATCGGCCTCCGACAGGGTATCCAGCGCCGCCTGCACGCCCTCGATCAAGCCGGCCGCATGTGCCAGACGGGTGTGCTCAGCCTGCACCGCGTCCCATTCGTCCGGCTGCAGGGCCAACTGTTCGAGTTCGCGCGCTTGCCATTGCAGTTGCTCGCATTCGGCATTGCGCTCGGCCGCGTGCGTTTCGTACTCGGCGCGCGCCTGCGCCAGCTTCTGCCATTGCCGATAAGCCGCCGCGACCTCGGCCGCGAGCGGCGCCAGCCCGGCGTGCGCGTCCAGCAATGTGCGCTGTGCATCAGGCTTGAGCAGGGACTGGTGCGCATGCTGGCCATGAATGTCCAGCAACCATTCGCCCGCCTCGCGCAGTTGGCTCTGCGTCGCGGGCCGGCCGTTGACGAAGGCGCGCGAACGCCCGTTCCTGTCGATCAGCCGGCGCAACAGCACCAGGCCGGGGTCGCCTTCGAGGTCGGCGTCGCGCAGCCATTCCACGAGTTCGGGCAGAGCTTGGAGATCGAATTCGGCGCTGATGTCGGCGCGCTCGCATCCCGCGCGCACCACACTCGCGTCGCCGCGCTCGCCCAAGGTCAAGGCGAGGGCATCGATGAGAATGGACTTGCCGGCGCCGGTTTCACCCGTGAGCACGGTGAAGCCCGGGTCGAATTCGAGTTCGAGCGAATCGACGATAGCGAAGTCGCGGATGCTGAGCGTCCGCAGCATGTCTACATTTCGCTCCAGTGCAGCTTCTCGCGCAGCATGGCGTAGTAGCTGTAGCCAGGCGGATGCACAAAGCGGATGGAATGCGCTGCCCGGCGCACGATCACCTTGTCATCGACCGTCAGCTCGGAATGCGGCTGACCGTCGAAGTGCAGGCTTGCGCCGATGGCGCGCTGCTTGAGGGTAATCTCGATCACACACCGGTCGCTTACGGTAATCGGGCGATTGGACAGCGTATGCGGGCAGACCGGGACCAGCGCGATGCCGGGCACATTGGGCTGCAGGATAGGCCCGTTGGATGAAAGCGCATATGCGGTAGAGCCGGTAGGGGTGGCGACGATGATGCCGTCGGAGCGCAGATCGTAGACGAACTGGCCGTCGATATGGACCAGGAACTCGATCATGCGGCCGGTGGCGCCCTTGTTGACGACGATGTCGTTGAGCGCCTGGGTGCGGAAAATCTCCTTTTCGCCGCGCAGCACACGGGCCTCGAGCATGGTGCGCTCTTCGATGGTGTACTGGCCGGAGAGCAGCAGTTCGATGGTTTCCCGCATGGGCGAGAACGCGATGTCGGTCATGAAGCCCAGCCGCCCCTGGTTGACGCCGACCAGGGGCACCCCGTGGGCGGCCAGGTGACGCGCGGCCGAGAGCATGCTACCGTCGCCCCCCAGCACCACCGCGAGCTCGGCCTGGGCGCCGATGGCGGCGTAATCGCCAATGGAAAAGCCATTCCTGCCGATATTGGCTGCGGTTTTTTCTTCGATCAGCACGGTGCAGCCGCGTTGCTGCAACAAGGCCGCCAAACCGAGGAGCGACTCGGCGATTTCGGCGGTATTGTAGCGGCCGATCACGGCAACTGTTTTGAAGGCGGGTTGCATCACGTTGAAATTAAACCACATCGCCCCCATTTCGTGTTGATGAACACGCGGATATTTTGGGTAGAATACAAGCATGCTTGACCGTCGCGCCAAGATCCTGCTCAAAACCCTGGTGGAGCGCTACATCAGCGAAGGCCAACCGGTGGGCTCGCGCGCGCTGTCGCGCTATTCCGGCCTGGACCTGTCGCCGGCGACCATCCGCAACATCATGTCGGACCTGGAGGAACTGGGCTTCATTTCCAGCCCTCACACCTCTGCCGGGCGCATACCCACGCCGCGCGGCTACCGTGTTTTCGTCGATACCCTGCTCACCATCAAGCCGCTGGAGCAGGTTGAACTGAGCCAGATCGAAGGCAACCTGCATCCGGACAACCCGCAGCGCCTGATCGGTTCGGCCTCGCAACTGCTGTCGCAGCTTTCCCATTTTGCCGGTGTCGTCGCCTCGCCGCGGCGCAAGAGCGCCGCCTTTCGCCACATCGAATTCCTCTCCCTTTCGGAAAAGCGCATCCTGCTTATTCTCGTCACCCAGGACGGGAATGTGCAAAACCGGATCCTGTTTACCGAAAAGACTTATTCCCCGGCACAGCTCACCATGGCGGCGAACTTCCTCAACCAGAACTATGCGGGGCTTAGCTTCGACGACATCCGGGCGCGCGTGCAGCAGGAGTTGAAACAACTGCATCAGGACATGACCGCGCTGATGACGGCGGCGCTGGAGGCGGGCGACCAGGCCTTGAACGAGAACACCGAGAATTACGTCATTTCGGGCGAAAAAAACCTGCTCGACTCGATCGACCTCGCCTCCAACATGGCGCGGCTGCGGGAATTGTTCGATCTGTTCGAGAAGAAAACCCTGTTCGTGCAGATCCTCGACATGAGCACGCGCGCGCAGGGCGTGCAGATTTTCATCGGCGGCGAATCCGGCGCCTCGCTGCTGGACGAGTGCAGCGTGGTCACCGCGCCCTACACCGTGGACGGACAGATCGTCGGCACCGTGGGCGTGATCGGACCGACGCGCATGGCTTACGAACGCGTGATTCCCATCGTCGACATCACGGCGAAGCTGCTCTCCAGCGCGCTTTCCAACAACTGATCCCCCTGCGGCAAAGCCCATGCCTTTCCTGGCCGAACCAGCCTATGCGCACGGCACGCCGGCGCGCACCGCGATCCTTCTGGTCAACCTGGGTACGCCGGAGGCACCGACCGCGGCGGCGGTGCGCCGCTATTTGAAGGAATTTCTTTCCGATCCGCGCGTGGTGGAAATCCCCAGGCCGCTGTGGTGGCTGATCCTGAACGGCATCATCCTCAATTTTCGGCCGGCCAAGTCGGCGGCGAAATACGCGCAGATCTGGTACCAGGACGGCTCGCCGCTCAAGCTGCATACCGAGCGCCAGGCAAAGCTCCTGCGCGAATACCTTGATGCGCTGGACCACTCGACGCTGGTTGTGGAGCACGCCATGCGCTATGGCGATCCTTCGATTGCCGCGGTATTGGCGCGCTTGAAGGATGCGCACTGCGAACGCATTCTCGTCCTGCCGCTTTACCCGCAATACGCTGCAAGCACCACAGCAAGCGCGTTTGACGCGGTATCCAATTTTTTCAGGCAGACGCGCAACATTCCCGAGCTGCGCCTGGTCAAACGTTTTCACGACCACCCGGCCTACATATCGGCGCTGGCGGAAGGCGTGCGCAAGCACTGGACCCAGCATGGCAAACCGGACCGTCTGCTGATGAGTTTTCACGGGCTGCCGCGCTACACGCTGGAACGCGGCGATCCTTACCACTGCGAATGCCAGAAGACGGCGCGCCTACTGGCCGAGGCGCTGGCGCTGGCGCCGGAACAATACCAGCTTAGCTTCCAGTCGCGCTTCGGCCGCGCAGAATGGCTGCAGCCCTATAGCGCGGCCACGCTTGCGCAATGGGGCAGACAGGGCTTGCGCCGCGTCGACGTCGTATGCCCCGGTTTCGTCGCCGACTGCCTGGAGACGCTGGAGGAAATCGGCATAGAGGGCAAGGCCGAGTTCCTCAAGGCAGGCGGCAAGGAATTCCACGCCATCCCCTGCCTCAACGAAAGCGACGCCTGGATCCAGGCGCTGGCGCAGATCGTCCTGGAGCACTTGCACGGCTGGGACCGCGCCGACCCAAGCCCGGATGCACTGAGACAATCGCGCCGGCGCGCGCTTGCCCTAGGCGCCCAACTCTAGAATCCGCGTGGCATCCAGACGGATTCGAGCCTCGCGGGTCGTGGTGACCGGGTCGTGGTGACTGAGTGGTCCAGCACATGAGCGCGTCAACGAAGTTTGCTCAGCGCCGGGATTCCCCCCTTGAAATGCCCCGACTTGTCCCCATCTTTTTAACGGTCATTAATAAAAGCAGAGATTTCGATGGCGGATCAAGAACCTGACTGTTCCCAGGCTGCGCCCGGCCAAGACGCAGCCACGCCGGAGGGCGATACCGGTGCCGGGCTGAAAGCCGAAGCTGCGCCCAGCCTGGAAGAGCAGTTGCGACTAGCCGAGCAAAAGGCCCAGGAGCATCTGGAGTCTTGGCTCCGAGCAAAGGCCGAGACCGAGAACCTGCGCAAGCGCGCCCAGGCCGACATCGCCGGCGCGCACAAATATGCCGTGGAAAACCTGGCCGAAGCGCTGTTGCCGGTCCGCGACAGCCTGGAGGCCGCCCTGGCGATCGAAAATGTCACGCCGGAGAGCCTGAAGAGCGGAGTCGAGCTGACCTTGAGGCAACTCAGTGCCGTGTTCGAAAAAGCAAGCCTCAGGGAAATCAACCCGGTCGGCGAAAAGTTCGACCCGCACAGGCATCAGGCGATGACCGTGGTGCCCCGCGCGGGCGAGCCCAACCAGGTGGTGAACGTGATGCAGAAAGGCTACCTGCTGCACGAACGCGTCATCCGCCCGGCTCTGGTGACGGTTTCAAAGGCAATGGACGCTTGAAGCCCGGGGATTCAACCCCACATTTCTGTCAAGCTCATTTCACTCATCGAGGAACACAACATGGCTAAGATCATCGGCATCGACCTGGGAACAACCAACTCCTGCGTCGCCATCATAGAAGGCGGCCAGACCAAGGTCATCGAGAATTCCGAGGGCGCGCGCACCACGCCGTCGATCGTCGCCTATCAGGAAGACGGCGAGGTCTTGTGCGGCGCCTCGGCCAAGCGCCAGGCGGTCACCAACGCCAAGAACACCCTGTACGCGGTCAAGCGCCTGATCGGCCGCCGCTTCGAGGAAAAAGAGGTGCAGAAAGACCTCGGCCTCATGCCGTACAAGATTATCAAACATGACAACGGCGACGCCTGGGTCGAAGTGCGGGGCAAGAAAATCGCCCCGCAGGAAGTGTCGGCACAGGTATTGCTGAAAATGAAAAGAACCGCCGAGGACTACCTCGGCGAACCGGTGACCGAAGCGGTGATCACCGTTCCGGCCTACTTCAACGACAGCCAGCGCCAGGCCACCAAGGACGCCGGCCGCATCGCCGGACTGGAGGTGAAGCGCATCATCAACGAACCGACCGCGGCGGCGCTCGCCTTCGGCGTGGACAAACAGGGCGGCGACCGCAAGATCGCGGTCTATGACCTGGGCGGCGGCACTTTCGACATCTCCATCATCGAGATCGCCGATGTCGAGGGCGAGAAACAGTTCGAAGTGCTCTCCACCAACGGCGACACTTTCCTCGGCGGCGAGGATTTCGACCAGAGGATCATGGATTACCTGTGCGACGAATTCAAGCGCGACCAGGGCATAGATCTCAGGAAGGACGTGCTCGCGCTGCAGCGCCTGAAGGAAGCGGCGGAGAAAGCCAAGATCGAGCTCTCGTCCTCGCAGCAGACCGAGATCAACCTGGCCTATATCACCGCCGACGCGAGCGGACCCAAGCACCTGTCGATCAAGCTCACGCGGGCGAAGCTGGAGAGCCTGGTCGATGAACTGATCGAGAAGACCGTGGCGCCGTGCCTGACCGCGATCAAGGATTCCGGCGTCAAGGTGTCCGAAATCAGCGACGTGATCCTGGTGGGCGGCATGACGCGCATGCCCAAGGTGCAGGACAAGGTCAAGGAGATTTTCGGCAAGGAACCGCGCAAGGACGTGAATCCGGACGAGGCGGTGGCGGCGGGTGCGGCCATCCAGGCTTCGGTGCTCTCGGGCGAAAGGAAGGACGTGCTGCTGCTCGACGTCACGCCGCTGTCGCTGGGTATCGAGACGCTAGGCGGCGTGATGACCAAGCTCATCCAGAAGAACACCACCATCCCGACCAAGGCGCAGCAGGTTTTCTCCACCGCCGACGACAACCAGACGGCGGTGACCATACACGTGCTGCAGGGCGAGCGCGACATAGCTTCCGGCAACAAGAGCCTGGGCCAGTTCAACCTCACCGACATCCCGCCGGCGCCGCGCGGGCTGCCACAAATCGAGGTCGCCTTCGACATCGACGCCAACGGCATCCTGCATGTGTCGGCCAAGGACAAGGCCACGGGCAAGGAAAACAAGATCAAGATTCAGGCCTCGAGCGGGTTGAACGAAGCGGAAATCGAGAAAATGGTGAAAGACGCCGAGGCCCACGCCGAAGAGGACAAGAAGGCGCTGGAACTGGTGAACGCGCGCAATCAGTGCGAGGCGCTGGTGCACTCGATCAAGAAATCGCTCGCCGAATACGGCGACAAGTTGGAAGCAGGCGAAAAGGAAAAAATAGAGGCGGCGATCAAGGAGGCCGAGGCCATGCTCAAGTCCGAGGACAAGGCGGCGATCGACGCCAAGTCGCAGGCCCTGGCGCAGGCAGCGCAGAAGCTGGGCGAAAAAATGTACGCCGATGCCCAGGCTGCCGGCGAGAAAGCAGCGCCGGAGGCAAAAAGCGAGGCCAAAGCCGACGAGGGCGAAGTGGTCGATGCCGAGTACACCGAGGTCAAGGACGGCAAGAAGTAAGCGGCCGCGGAATTACGCCGATTGTTTTCGTCCCGTGGAGAGGCTCTGCCCCTCCGCGGGATTTCGCTTGCAAGCAAGCAAAGAACGGATGTTGAGAACATGCCTTATGCGCATGTCTCCGCGCTAATCCGCAGCTAAAGACGCATATGGCCAAAAGAGACTACTACGAGATTCTGGGCATCAATCGCGACGCGGAAGACGACGCGATCAAGAAAGCGTACCGCAAGCTCGCGATGAAGCACCATCCGGACCGTAATCCGGAGGACAAGGGCAAAGGCGCGGAGGACAAATTCAAGGAAGCGAAGGAAGCCTACGAGGTGCTCTCAGATGCCGACAAGCGCGCCGCCTACGACCGTTACGGCCATGCGGGCGTCGACCCGTCCGCGGCAGCCGGCGCCCACGGCGCCGGGTTCTCGAACTTCGCCGACGCCTTCGGCGATATCTTCGGCGACATCTTCGGCCAGGCGCGCGGCGGCCGCTCCAACGCCTACCGCGGCGCCGATCTGCGCTACAACCTCGAGATCTCGCTGGAGGCGGCGGCGCACGGCACCGAGACCAAGATCCGCATTCCCACCATGGATGCATGCGCCACCTGCCACGGCTCGGGGGCGAAGCCCGGCACCCAGCCCAAGACCTGCCCCACCTGCAACGGCCAGGGCCAGGTGCGCATGCAGCAGGGATTTTTCTCCATCCAGCAGGCCTGCCCAAAATGCCACGGCACCGGCAAGGTCATAGCCGACCCCTGCACCAGTTGCCAGGGCGCCGGACGCGTGAAGCAGCACAAGACGCTGTCGGTGAAGATTCCCGCCGGCGTGGACAACGACGACCGCA
>JACRAS010000199.1 GCA_016234705.1 Betaproteobacteria bacterium
CATCGCGCGCGGCGAAACCTTCAGCGGCGAGCTCGAGCTGGTGCGCCAGAATGGCGAGCACTTCTGGGCGGTCGCGGCAGGCAGGTCGATCGAACCCGGCTCTCCCCAGGTGCTGTTCGCCTACACCGATGTGACAACGCAGCAAAACCTTGCACGTGCCCTCGCAGCCGCGAAAGAGGCGGCAGACGCCGCGAACAAGGCCAAGAGCGGGTTTCTCGCTGCCATGAGCCACGAAATCCGCACGCCGATGAACGGCGTGCTCGGCATGCTTGAACTGCTGGAGCTCACCGAGCTCGACGGCGAACAGCGCGAGACACTGACGCTCGCGCGCGACTCCGCGGTTTCTCTGCTGCGGCTCATCGACGAAATCCTTGACTTCTCGAAAATCGAGGCCGGTCAGATGGAGATCAATCCGGAGCCGGTTTCGCTTGCCGAACTCGCCGATCGCTCCGCCACCGTCTATCTCGAGCTGGCATCGCGCAAAGGGGTGCGTGTCGAATGCAAGGTCGACCCGCGCATCGCCGAGGCGCACCTGGCCGACGGGCTGCGCGTGTCGCAGATCGTCAACAACCTCCTGTCGAATGCGATCAAGTTCACGGCGCAGGGCATGGTGACGCTCGAGCTCGAGTCCGCCGATCGCGGTGCCGACGACGAACTGGTGCGCCTCACCGTCGCCGACACCGGCATCGGCGTCCCGCCGGAGCACCAGGGCCGGCTGTTCCAGCCGTTCGTGCAGGGCGATTCGGATACGACGCGTATGTACGGTGGCACGGGGCTCGGATTGTCGATTTGCCGCCGCCTCGCCGAATTGATGGGCGGCAGCATCGGGCTCCAGAGCCAACCGGGGCAAGGCGCGACGGTGACGGTGCTGCTGCGGCTTCCGGTCACCGACCCATGCGCCCTGCAGAGCCGCAAGGGGGTGCGGTTCGATCAACTCGCGGCGACCGGCGGTTACGGCCGTGGTGCGGATGACGCAGTGGCAGCGGGTGCATGCATCCTGATCGCCGACGATCATCCGGTCAACCTGAAGCTGATCCAGCGCCAGGTCTCCCTGCTCGGCTATGCGACAGACCTCGCGAGGGATGGCGTCGAAGCACTGGAAAAATGGAAAACCGGCGCTTACGCGCTGGTGCTGACGGACTGCAACATGCCGCGGATGGACGGCTATCAGCTTGCGCGGGAAATCAGGCGCCTGGAAGCCGCGGAGAAAACGGCACGGCCGATACCGATCATCGCCTGCACCGCGAACGCACGGGCGAGCGAGGCCAGCGTGTGTATCGAAGCGGGAATGAACGATTATCTGTCCAAACCGATTGCGCTGCCGGCGCTCCGGTCCAAGCTCGGGCAATGGATCGGCTCAAGCGTCATTGCAACTGACGCGTCCGCGGCGGCCGGCCGGCCACCGGGTCCGGCTGCGCCTGCGAAACCTGGCATGGCCGGAGCCGATCCCGCCTCCGGCGAACCGCCGCTCGATTCGGTCACGCTGAATCAGTTCACGGGCGGGGACGAGGAACTGCGACGCGAGATATTACGCGAGTTCCTTGCCGCGAACGCAGCCGATGCGGTGGCGCTGCGCGAGGCCCTTGCGGGCGAGGACCTCGCCGCGATCGCTAGGGCCGCCCATCGGGCCAGAGGCGCGAGCCGCATGATAGGCGCGCAGCCGTTTGCCGACGTGGCCGAGCGCATCGAGGAGGCCGCGCGGACCGAGGACCGTGCCGCGGTCCGCGGGTGCGTCACCGATTTCGAACGCGAACAAGCCCGGCTGGTGGAATGCCTGCGCGCCGAGACCGGCGAACGCCAAGGCCATTCGAGCCGCCAATCATGAACCGCCACGTGGCGCAGAACGGGGCGCGCGACCAAAAGGAACAGCGATGAAACTTTCCGAATTGCGTTTTCTCGTCGCCGAGGATCACGAGTTCCAGCGCAAGGCGCTGGTTCGCGCGCTGCAGGGGCTCGGGGCCTTGCACATACTGGAAGCGGCGGACGGTCACGACGCGCTAGTCCGCTTCCACAATGCGCCCCAGGCCATAGATATCATCATCTGCGATCTGGACATGCCCAACATGGACGGAATGGAGTTCATCCGCCATGTCGGCGAAGCCGGAACCAAGGCGTCCATCATCCTCACGAGCGCGCTGGACCGCAATCTGATTTCTTCGGTCGAGACCATGACGCAGGCCTACGGCATCAACCTGCTCGGCGCGATCGAGAAGCCGGCAACACCGCAGAAATTGCAGGATCTGATCAAGCGGCATGGAACGTCAGCCCCGCGCCCCGCAGCGCCGCATGACACGATACCGGAGGCGGAGATCATCGAGGCGCTCGACCAGGCGCAGTTCGAGCCGTTTTTTCAACCCAAGGTGGATCTGGTCAAGGGAGAAGTGGTTGGAGCCGAAGCGCTCGCGCGCTGGCGCCATCCGCAGCGCGGCATGGTTCCGCCGTATGCATTCATACGCGTGCTCGAGGACAAGGGGTTGATCGACAAGCTTACGTGGATCATGGTGGACCGTTCGGCCGCCGCCTGCGTCGCCTGGCGCAGGCACGGCCTGTCGTTTACGGTCTCGGTCAATCTGTCGCTGAAATCTCTCGATGATCCGGCCCTCGCCGACCGGATTGCCGAGCTGGTGCAGAAGCGCGGACTGCAGCCGCGCGACATGATCCTGGAGATCACGGAATCGGCGGCAATGACTGACGTCGCGCGCGCGCTCGAGAACCTGGCGCGCCTGCGGGTCAAAGGGTTCGGGCTTTCGATCGACGATTATGGCACCGGCTATTCCTCGATGCAGCAGCTTGCCCGTATTCCTTTCACCGAATTAAAAATCGACCGGTCTTTCGTGACCGACGTCGCCGCCCATCCTCAACGCGGCGTCATGCTGGAGTCGAGCATCGACATGGCGCACAAGCTCGGCCTCAAGGTGGTCGCAGAGGGCGTGGAAACCCGCGCCGATTGGAACCAGTTGCAGCGGATCGGCTGCTCGCTGGCACAGGGCTACTTCATCGCCAAGCCGATGCCCGCCGCCGAATTCGTGGATTGGGCGCTCGCGTGGACGCCACCGGAGTGAGTCTATACGCCTGGGTTTGACGTACAGATATCTGCAAGCGACGCCGGCGCGCCATCGCTGATCGATCGAGCGGCAGCGGCCGGGGAGTTACTCTGGCCCCAAGGTACCCACCCTCCCTACACCCGTTGTCCCGTTCTCCCGACAGACCGGGCCGGCAAATCAGACCATGTTGGCGTCTTAGTTTGCCCGTAGTGCTGCATCATGGGTGCGCGGGTGCGAGATCAGACTGCGGCGCCCCGTCCGCTGCAGCGCTCGACGAATTCGGCGATGGCCGCGGCAACGATCTCCGGCTGGTCCTGTTGCGGGGAATGCCCGCAATGCTCGAGTTTCAGCAGCTCGATCGGGCCGCCCGCCTGGCGCGCGATGGCATCGACCTGCGCCATGCTGCCGTACTCGTCTTCATGCCCCTGGATCGCGAGCAGCGGGCACTTGATCGCGGGCAGGAAGCTCTCGATGTTCCAGCCGCGCGACTCAGGCGCCAGCCACACGTCGCTCCAGCCGTAAAACATCTTCGACGGGTCGCGGTGATGGCGCGCAAGCTTCTGCGGCAGAGCGGTGGTCTCGAATGCCTGCTTCGCGGCGACGACGCTGTCGATGGTGATGTCTTCGACGAACACGTGCGGCGCCATCACCACCAAGCCCCGAAGCGGATGACCCGAACCGGCAAAAATCAGCGCAATGGATGCGCCGTCGCTGTGGCCGATCAGAATGGGGCGCGCTATGCCAAGCACGCGCAGCAGCTCCGGCAAGAATTCCAGCGCCTCGCGGTGCATGAAATCGACGCCATGCGCTTGCTGCAGCACCTCCGACTGGCCATAACCGTAGCGCGCGTAGATGACAGCGGGCAGACCGGTTGCTTCCACGATACGGTCGGGAAAGTCGCGCCACTGGCTGATCGAGCCCAAGCCCTCGTGCAAGAACACCAGGGTCGGGCTGTCGGCGGCTGCGGCAATGCGCCGGTATTCGAGGCTGCGGCCAGCAGCGCTGAGGAAGGCGGATGGACTGGATGCCGACATCAATGGCTACACCTTAGTACCCGTTGCAAAATGAATTTTGCAACGAGCTGATGACAGGGGAGCAAGGGGAGGCGCCCCGAAGGTCTCGATCCCCCTTGAGGGGAAAGTCCCCTCGGGGGATATCCCCTCATTTTCAAACAAGTTCCTAAGCTGTATCCAACTTGAATTCCTCCCGTTCCAATGGGCGTGGGCTGGTTGGAAACCCGCCCCGGTTCTTGTGCGCCGAATTTTTCTAGCCGCAAGTTTACCCGAATCCGGGTGTTGCCGCCGCTCGCCGCATTTGAAGCCGCAGGGCCGACCGGTTAGACTGCTATCCTTTTGAACCAGCCGGTTGAACCAGCAATGACCGTTTCCGGCAAGCTTATGCACTACTCGCACGCACTCCAGGGCAAGCCATGACGGCCCTGATCATCGACGGCAAGCAGATCGCGCAGAAACTGCGCGCCGACTGGAAACTGCGCGCCGACCGGCTCAATGCGCTCGGCATCGCGCCCGGACTCGCCGTGGTCATGGTGGGCGACAATCCCGCTTCGCAGGTATACGTGCGCAACAAGATCAAGGCGTGCCGCGAAATCGGCATCCGCTCCGAAGAGCATTTGCTCGGCGGCGACAGCACCGCGGAGACCGTGCTCGGCCTCATCGACCGGCTCAATGCCGACGCAGGCATCCACGGCATCCTGGTGCAGTTGCCGCTGCCTGCCCAGCTTGCGCCGGCGGTCGTGATCGAGCGCATTTCCCCCGACAAGGACGTGGACGGCCTGCACTCGCGCAACCTCGGCAGCCTGCTCGCCGGACATCCGCGCTTCCTGCCGTGCACGCCGGCAGGCATCATGGAAATGCTGAAATCGACCGGCCTCGACCTGCGCGGCAAGGAGGCGGTGGTGGTCGGCCGCAGCAATATCGTCGGCAAGCCGGTGGCGCTGTTGCTGTTGCAGGCGGGCGCCACCGTCACCCTGTGCCACTCTCAAACCCGGCATCTGGCCGATCACACCCGCCGCGCCGACGTGCTCGTTTCCGCCGTCGGCAAGCCACGCGCGATCGGCGGGGAAATGATAAAGCCCGGCGCGGTGGTGATCGACGTCGGCATCAACCGCTCGCCCGACGGAAAACTGGTCGGCGACGTGGACTACGCCGCCGCGCGCGAGCGCGCCGGCTGGATTACGCCCGTTCCCGGCGGAGTCGGCCCGATGACCATTGCGATGCTGCTGTGTAATACCATCCTGTCGGCCGAGCGCCACGCCGCGGCGCAAGGCATCGAACTCAAGGCCTGAGCGGTATGGCGATGCGCGACGACAGCTTCGAATTCCTGCTGGTGGATCCCACCCCTTCCCCAGGCTTCGGACTCATGCAAACACCGCATCGGGACAACACCGCATCCGGCACTAGTCAATGGAAGCAAATAGGGCGAAACTGTACCGATCCGAAGAACACTTGGAACCCGTTGCAAAATGAATTTTGCAACGGGCCGATATAGGGGAGCATGAGGGGAAGTATCCCCTCATTTTCAAACAGATTGTCGAAGGAGCACCATCATGGGACATCCCGAATCTCAGCTGCAAACCCCGGCGGGCACCCTCGCGCCCGACCACTATTGGATGCCGTTCACCCCGAACAAGGACTTCCGCGTGCACCCGATGATGGCGGTAAAGGCCGAGGGCATGTATTACTGGAACCAGCGCGGGGACAAGATCCTCGACGCCTCCTCCGGGCTGTTCTGCGTGGCCGCGGGCCACGCCCGCCCCGAGATCGCGGAAGCCGTGCGCAAGCAACTGATGGAACTCGATTTCATCCCGTCCTTCCTGCGCGCTCATCCGAAGGCCTTCGAACTCGCCGGGCGCATTGCCAAGATGACTCCGGGCGACCTGAACAGCGTGTTTTTCACCAACTCGGGTTCCGAAGCGGTGGACACGGCGATGAAAATCGCGCTTGCCTACCATCGCGCGCGCGGTGAAGCCGAGCGCCAGGTGTTCATCTCGCGCGAGCGCGCCTACCACGGCGTGGGCTTCGGCGGCGTGGCACTGTCCGGCATGGCCAATAACCGCCGCGCTTTCGGCGTCGGCCTTGCCGGCGTCGCCCACATGCGCCATACCCACGTCCCGCAGAACCGGTTCCAGCGCGGCGAAGGCGATCACGGCGTCGAACTGGCCGAAGACTTGACGCGGCTGATCAATCTGCACGGCGCGGAGAACATCGCCGCGGTATTCATCGAGCCGGTGGCCGGCTCGACCGGTTGCCTGGTTCCGCCGAAAGGCTACCTGAAACGCGTGCGCGAGATCTGCGACGCCAACAAGCTGCTGCTGGTGTTCGACGAGGTGATCTGCGGCATCGGCCGCATGGGCTCGAATTTTGCCGCGCAAAGCTTCGGCGTCACGCCCGACATCCTCACCATGGCCAAGGCGCTCACCAACGGCGCACAGCCCATGGGCGCGGTGGCATCGAGCCAGCGCATCTATCGCACGGTGATCGATTCCGCCGGCGCGCAAGCGGTCGAATTCTTCCATGGCTATACCTATTCGGCGCATCCGGTATCGTGCGCAGCCGCGCTGGCCGCGCTCGACATCTACGAGAACGACGGGCTGTTCCAGCAGGCGCGCGCGCTCTCGCCCTACTTCCTCGACGCCGTTTTCTCGCTGAAGGACATGGGCATCGTCACCGATATCCGCGGCTATGCCTCGATGGCGGCGTTCGACATTGCGCCCGCGGGCGCGCCCGGCGCGCGCGGCCACGAACTGCAAAAGCGCCTGTATGAATCCGGCCTGCATCTGAAGACCACCGGCGACAGCGCCATTCTCGCCCCCGCCTTTGTGGCGGAGAAGCAGCACATCGACCAGATGATGGAGGTGCTGCGCAAGGTATTGAAGACGCTTTGACCGTTGGCTGGTTTGGACTCCGCGCTCAAAGCCGGCGCGTCCGCTTCAGAGCGAAGGTGCCAGCCATTCACCGAAGATCACGCCCGCCTCACAGGTGCAGCGGCCGCCAGTAGCCGGTGAGTTCGAGATAGCCGGCGCCCAGTATCCTGCCGCCGCTTTTAGCCGACACCGCGCCTTCCCAGTAGATGGTGCCGGTGCTCGCGCGCGCGTCGAGTTCCTGGTCGTCCATCATCGGTTCGAGTTCGAATTCGATATTACCCGCCTGCACCCGCAGCGCGACCGGATACTCGGTTTGGGTGCGCGGCGAGCGCCAGCGGCGCAGGGACTCGAAACGGACTTCGCCCGGCGCGAGCACGCGCACGCGCCCGTCGGCGGCACGCAAGCTCCCGCCCGCCCAGAGCGTGCCGCCTGAGCCGTCGCGCATGCGGAACGCCATCAGCGCGCCGCCGTCGGCAAGGTTCAGGCCGATCCAGTCCCAGCCCTGCGCCTGCGGCGCCAGGTATTCGCTAGCCCACTCGTGATCAAGCCAGGCGACGCCGCTGACCTCGCGCTTCTCACCCTTGACCGTGATCGAACCCGAAACCGCCAACTGCGGCTGGCTGTAATAGTAGCTCGCCTGCGCCGGGCGCGGCCCCTTGCGGCTGAAGCCGCGATCGCCCTGCAGCAGAACCGGCTGCGTCACTTTGAACTCGAGCGCGTAGGAGAATTCGCGCGCCACGACTTTGGCGCTGTAGCCGCTTGCAGTCTGGCTGAGTGACCAGTCATCGATCGACACATCGGTGCGATTCTCCTGCGCCTCGGCCAGGCCGAAGCCGGCGCGCGCAGCGCGCTGATCGTGCAGCAGCTTGCCGGACTTGGCATCGGCCAACGCCGCGTGCGCGAACAGGAGCTGGCGCGGCGCGAAGCGGCTCGGATTGTCTTCGGCCACGCGCGGGCGATTGCGAAAGAAAGTGATTTGAATCCCCAAGTCGCCGCCGCGCGCATCCTTCACCCAGCCGGTGAGGTACCACCACTCGGTGCGAAATTGCGGATGGCTGCCGTGATCGCGCGGGAATTGCAGTTCATAGCCGGTCTGCACTTGCGCATAGTCCTGCGCAACGGCGGTGGCACACAGCCAGGCGAAACCGATCATCACCCATAGCGATACTGCTTTAGCCTGCCCGCGTCTCACCAATCCTCCCTCACCGCCCGCACCACGTCCACGCCCAGCGCGCGCCGGCCGCTCGCCAGCGCCGTCAGCGTGGCAAGCGCGAGCAGCGCGGCCGCGAGCAGCGCCAGCAGTCCCCAAGGCAAATGCAAGTCCATGCTCCAGTGAAACGACTGGCGGTTGACCACGTGTATCAGCACCAGGCTGATGACCCAGCCGAGCGCCAGGCCGAGCGCCAGGCCGAGCGCGCTCACCAGCGCGCCTTCGGCGGCGAGCATGGCGCCGATCTGGCGGCGCGTCATGCCGACGTGGCGCAGCATGCCGAATTCGCGGCTGCGCGAGAGCACCAGCGCGCCGAAGCTCGAGGACAGGCCGAACAGCCCGATCAGCACCGCCACCGCTTCGAGCGCGTAAGTCACGGCAAAAGTGCGGTCGAAGATATTAAGCGACCTCGCGCGTATCGTGCCGGGTTCGCCGAACTCGAGATTGGCGCCGCCGGGTACGCCCACGCGTATCGCCTGTTCGATCGCCTTCGCGCCCGCCCCCGGCGCGAGATAGAGCGCGGCGTCGTTGGAATTGCGATCGCCGCTCAAGCCGGCATACAGCTCGCGCTCGATAATCACCGTGCCGTGCTGGCGCGCGTAATCGCGCCAGATGCCCGCCACGGTGAAGCGCTGCGACCTGCCCGCGATCGGCAATTCCACCACCTTGCCCAATGCATAGCCGTACAGATCCACCATGGCCTCGCTCGCCCACAGGGGCGGCGGCTCGCCCGCACGCGGCGCCAGCGCAGCGCTCACCAAGGGCAGCCGCCTGCCCGGATCGTCGCGGTCGAGCGCGCGCGCGAACAGGGCGACGCGCGGCCGGCCGGGTTCAAGCAGCAACTGCTGGATGCGCAGGAACTCGACCCGGCGCACGCCCGGCAGCGCCGCGATGCGCGCCTCGTCTTGCGGTGCGAGATAAGCGCTGTCAGCGCCGATGCCGGTGCGCAAATACAGATCGGCCGGCAGCAACTGATCCAGCCATGCGGCTAGCGAAACGCGAAACGACGCGACCATGATCGCCATCGCCACCATCAGGGAAAAGCTGGCAACGATCGCGGCCAGGCTCACCGCCGCCTGCCCGGGCGCGCCCTGCAACTGGGCCAGCGCTAGGCGCGCGCCGGCGCCGCGCGGGCGCGGCGCGAGGCCGAATACCCTGGTCGCCAGACGCGGCATCAGCGCGAGGGTGCCCACCAGCATCAGGCCGATTGCGGCATAACCGAACAGGGGCACGCCGTCGACCGGCCCGGGCATGGTGCATAGCACGCCCAGCGCAATGAGGGCGATGCCCGGCCAGGCGGGTCGCAGGCGCGCAAACGCTTGCTGCTCGTCGCCCGCTTTCAGCGCTTGCGCCGGGGCGGCGCGGGCCGCATCCAGCGCAACCGCCAGACTGCCTGCCGTGGCTACCAGGACGCCAAGCAGGAAAAACAGCGCGCTCGCCCAGGGCTCGGCATGCAGATCCGGATGCAGTCCGCGGAATTGGCCGGCGCCGAGATCGGCGCCGAAGCGCTCGAGCACGGCAGCGGCCAGGAGGTAGCCGGCGGCGAGGCCGATCGCGGCGCCTGCCGCGCCGATCAGCGCGCCCTCGGCCAGCAGCATGCGCGCGAGGCCGCCGCGGGTCACGCCGAGCACGCGCAACAGCGCGAGCTGCGAGCGCCGCCGCAGCACCGACAGCGCCTGCGCCGAGAACACCAGGAAGCCGCCGGTGAACAGTGCCACCAGGGCGAGCACGTTCAGATTGACCCGGTAAGAGCGCGACAGGCTGGCATTCCTTTGCAAGTCGCTTTGCGGGCGCTCGACGATCAAACCCGGCGGCAACTCGGCCTGCACCCGCGCCTGCAACGCGCCCACGTCGGCGCCGGGGCGCGCGCGCAGGTCGAGGCGGCTGATGCTCCCCATGCGGCCGAGCGCCAGTTGCGCCGCGGCGATGTCCATCACCGCGAGGCGTTCGCGCCCGCTGCCGTGCAGGAGTCCTGCCACGCGCAGGCTTACCTCGGACAGTCCCACCTGCAGCGCGAGCCTGTCGCCTGCTTTCAGGCCCAGCCAGTCGGCCGCGGCCGGACTGAGGAATAGTGCGTCCGGCCGCAACAGCTCGAGCCTGTCGGCCGGCGCATGGCCTACGAGTCCCGGTTGCACCTGGGCTGCGCGGAATGCATCGGTGCCGAGCACACGCAACGGCTCCTGCCTGCCAGGCAGCTTCGCATCCACTTCCAGCACCGGGCTCGCCACCGCCACCTGCGCCAGGCGCGCGAGGCGCGGATAGAGCATCTCGTCGAAGCCTCCCCGCGGGCCGCGGATTTCGAGATCCGCCTCGCCCGCGAGCGAGCGCAGCGCCTGCGAGAACTCCTTCAGGGCCACGGCATTGATCAGTTGCACCGCGTAGCCCAGCGCCACGCCCAGCGCGATCGCGAGCACCGAGACCGCGAGCCTGCCCTTGTGTTGCGCCAGGGGCGCGAGAAACAGCGCCGCAGGCGACAGCGTCAGCATGGCCGGCGCCCGCATCACCCGGCCTCTCGCAGTCCCTGCGCGGTGAGAATCACGATGCGGTCCGCCGTCGCCGCCGCCGCCTGCGAATGCGTCACCAGAATGCACGCCGCCTGCCTGGTCTTGACCTGCTCGCGCAACAGCGCCAGCACTTGGGCGGCGCTGTCCGGATCGAGGTTGCCGGTCGGCTCGTCCGCCAGCAGCAGCTTCGGCCGATGCACCAGCGCGCGCGCGATGGCAACGCGCTGCAATTCCCCGCCCGATAATTCACGTGGCATGCTCGCCTCGCGTCCCCGCAATCCAACCGCAGCGAGCATCGCCCCCGCGCGCGCCGCAGCTTCATGCTCTGCGACGCGGTTCAGGATCAGCGGCAGCGCCACGTTCTGCGCCAGGCTCAGATAAGGCAAGATGTGGAAGGCCTGGAACACGAACCCCATGCTCTCGCGGCGCAGCATGGTCAAGGCATCGTCGTCCAGGCCGGTCAGATCGACGCCATCGAGCCAGATGCGGCCCGCGTCGGGCTCGTCCAGGCCCGCGATCAGATTGAGCAGGGTGGACTTGCCTATGCCCGATTCGCCCATGACCGCGATGTACTCGCCCGAGGCGAGCACGAGGTCGACGTCGCGCAGCACGCTGCGGCTGCGCGCGCCGTCGTAGGTCTTGCTCAGCTTGTCCAGCACCAGCATTGTTTTTTGTCCGCGCCGTGGCTGTAGGGATTGGTTATCGGCTTCACACGGCGAGGGTAGCCTGCGCGCCCCTGCGTGGCAAGTCGCGTCGGCCCTCGACCAGGGCAAGATTGCCGCCTCGTTTTTCGGGGATAGGCTACACTTCGGCATGGCGCAAATTGAACCACCGGCCGGGACGCCGCGTGACCACACTTCATTGCGCAAACCAGCCGACGCCGGTTAAATCATCCCGTTTCGCCGATGCCGTTTGAATCTCCCGCCATAGCACCGCCCGGACCGCGCCAGATCGGATCCGATTTCGGCGGACTGTATGCCGCCAATGCCCTGGTGGCTTTTATTTTCGCGATCACGGGCCCGGTGGCGATCATACTCGCCGTCGCCAGCCAGGGCGGCCTCGCCGAATCCGACGTCTCCTCTTGGCTGTTCGGGTCGTTCTTCCTCAACAGCCTCATCAGCCTCGCCTTCTGCTGGATTTACCGCCAGCCGCTGGTATTCTTCTGGAGCATTCCGGGCGCCGTGCTGATCGGCCCGGCGCTGGGGCACCTGAGTTTCGCCGAAGTCATCGGCGCCTACCACGTCACCGGGCTGCTGATGCTTTTGCTCGGCGCTTCCGGCTGGGTGCGGCGCGCGATGCAAGCGGCGGTAATGCCTATCGTCATGGGCATGGTGGCCGGCGTATTCCTGCGCTTCGGTCTCGACCTGGTGTATGCGCTGCGCGACGACCTCTGGATTGCGGCGCCGATGGTGGTGGGATTCCTGGCCGTGAGCGCGTTGCCGCGGCTGGCACGCCTAGTCCCGCCGCTGATCGTTGCACTCGCCGTGGGCGCGATCGCGATTGCCTTGCTCGACCGCTTCCAGCCTGGATCCGGCGCGATTTTCAGCTTCGCCCATCCGACACTTTATGCGCCGGTGTTTTCCTGGCGCGCCATGGTGGAACTGGTATTCCCACTCGCAATCACGGTGCTCGCGGTGCAAAACGGACAGGGTTACGCCGTGCTCAGCGCGGCCGGCCACAAGCCGCCGGTCAACGCGGTGACCATCGCCTGCGGCGCTGGATCGATGCTCTCCGCCCTCGTAGGCGCAGTATCGACCTGCCTCACCGGGCCGGTGAACGCGATCATTTCGATCTCCGGCGAGCGCCACCGCCAATACACCGCCGGACTGCTGGTCGCCCTGCTCGCCCTCGCCTTCGGTGCGCTCGCGCCGACGTTCACCCACCTCATGCTCGCCACGCCCAAAGCCTTCATCGCCACGCTGGCCGGACTGGCGATGCTGCGCGTGCTGCAGACCGCCTTCGTCGCATCGTTTCGCACGACGCACACCTTCGGCGCGCTGATCACCTTCATCGTCACCGTGGCCAACGTGCCGATCTTCAACATCGGCGCGCCGTTCTGGGGCTTGGTGATCGGCTTCCTCTGCTCGAAGCTGCTCGAGCCTGGGGATTTCGCGAAGGCGGGCAACCACGCTTAGAGGCCGTTTCAGAAGTACCGAAACGGCCCCTGATGAATTTGGGCGCATGAGGGGGGAGATATCCGCTCATTTTGAACCAGGTACCCAAACACGCGCCAGGCCAGGCTTGAGCCGGGCGAGAGGCCGGCTCAGAGTAGCTAACAAAACGAGGGGACACGTCCCCTCGCGCTCCCCCAAAACCAGCCGCCTAACGGCAATTCTGTCAGGCGCTCTTAGTCAGACAGCACCGGCGGATCCTGATCCGTTTCCCAGTTGGAGCCGGGCACCGGCGTGCGCTTGAGCCACTCCTCTATCAGGCGCACGTGCTCGGCCTCCTCTTCCCGCATCTCCAGCGCCCCTTTGCGCACCCCGGCGTTGGTAGCGACCTTCGCCAGATGGGCAAAGAAGTCGCGCGCGCGCTTCTCGTTATGCAGGGCAATCTGCAACGCATGATACGGCTGCATCAGGTAATGCAGTTCGGTCGGGTCCGCGGTCTCGGGCCCTTCGGTCCCTTCCCAGCGATAGCCCGCGGACGACGCCGGCGATTGCTTCCAGCCCATCTGTTCCAGAATCTGGTCGGCGTGCCGCTGCTCGATGCGCGAGAGCTTGCGGAACAACTCAGCCACCTCGTGGTTGTTGTGCATTTCCATCGAATCGGCGAATTCGGCGTAACGCTCCGCGGCTTCCGCCTCCATGGCATAGGCATGCACCATGAACTCGGACGCGCTGGCGACCGGCGCCGCCTTTGCCGCCGCCTTGGCGGCAGCGTGTTTGGGCGCCCTCGCGCTCTTCGGCTTGGCGGCGGCCTTGGTCTTTTTGGTGCTTACCTTGGTGCTCTTTTTCGTGCTTTTCCTTGCGCCCTTTTTGCTGACTGCCTTTGTGTTCCTTTTCGTGCTCTGCTTCGTGCTCATATTGCAAACTCCGCTTCCAGGTCGGATGGATGTTTCTTACCCTTGCCGATCGGCGGCTGGTAAGGCTTGCGCTCGCCTTTGTACAGCACCCCGATGTTGAAGCCGTCATCGGTCATGATGCGCCGCGCCGCGCGCGCCGCGTCGTCGGTGGACGTGACCGGTCCCGGCCGCACCAGTTGCTTCCACTCGCGCTGCTCCGGACGGAAAGTGACGCAGGGGCTGAGGATCTCGACAAAGGAGAACCCGGGCGTGCGGATCGCATCGGCGATGATGTCGGCGGTGCCGTTGGGATCGCCCGAGAATGCGCGCGCGACGAAATTGGCGCCTGCGGCGAGCGCGATCACCAGCGGATTGAAAGTGCGCAGGCCGGTACCGCCGGGCGAGAGTTTCGAATCCCAGTCGGGCTCGGTGGTGGGCGAAGGCTGGCCCTTGGTCATGCCGTACACGTGGTTGTCCATGACGACGTAGGTCAGGTCGACGTTGCGCCTGCAGGCGTGCAGAAAATGGTTGCCGCCGATGGAGTAGCCGTCGCCGTCGCCGCTCGCCACCACCACCGTGAGGTCGGGGCGTGCCAGCTTCAGCCCGCTCGCGGCGGCGAGCGAGCGCCCGTGCACGCCATGAAAACCATAGCAGTTGGTGTACGCGGGAATGCGCGAGGAGCAGCCGATGCCCGATACGACGGCGACGTTCTCCGGCCGCAGATCGAGCTTGGCGAACGCCTTGGTGAATGAGGACAGCACCGAATAGTCGCCGCAACCGGGGCACCAGATCGGCTTGTAATCGGACTTGAAAGCCTGCGCCGTGATCGGCGCGGCAGCTACAGTGGAATTCATGAGCGGCTCCATGCGGTGATTTGCTGGTGAATTTCGCCAGGGCGCATCGGCAGCGGCCCAGGGTGGCGGAAGCTCTTCACCTCGCCCGGCAGATCGTACTCCGCGCGCAAGTAGCGGTACAACTGTCCGGTATGGTTCTGCTCGACCACCAGCACCTGCTTTGCGCCCGCCAGCGCTGCGGCCACGCGCTCGGGTTGCGCCGGACTGAGCAGGCGCAAGGACACCAGTCGCGCCTTGATCCCTTCAGCCGCCGCGCGTGCGAGCGCTTCGCGCGCGGCGCCGGTGCAGGAACCAAAAGTGACGACTGCAAGCTCACCCTCACCCTCGATGTCAGCCCAGCGCGCACCGTAATCGAACTGGGCGAGTTTCTTCGCGCGCTTGTCGAGTTGCCTGATGTGGTCGCCCGATTGGCTCGAAGGCAGGCCGCGCTCGTTGTGCTCGAGCCCATCGGCGGTATACGCAGTGCCCGGTATGCCCGGAATCGCCATGGGCGAGATGCCCGACTCGGTGATGGCGTAGCGTTTGTAGGCTTCCGCCCCTGCGCTCGGCTTCAGGCGCTCTGTGATCAGGCCGATATCGGCGGGCGGATCCACCACCGCGCGCGTCTGGCCGAAGTACTGGTCGGAGAGCACGATAGCGGGGGACTGCGTCGCCTCGGCCAGGTGCACCGCCCACTGCGTCGCGGCGACGCAATCGGCGATCGAGTTGGGCGCGACTACGATTCGCGGCGCGTCGCCATGCAAGCCGTTCACCGCGATGTTGACGTCGCTTTGCTCGCTTTTCGCCGGAATGCCGGTCGAAGGTCCGCCGCGCATCACGTCGATGACCACGATCGGCACTTCAGCGGCGACCGCCAGACCGATCGCTTCGGTCATCAGCGACAAGCCCGGTCCGGCGGTGGCCGTCACCGAAGGCACGCCGCCATAGGAGGCACCGATGATCATGTTGATCGAAGCAAGTTCGTCCTCGGCTTGCACCAGGGCGCCGCCGATTTTGGGCAGCGCCGGCGCCAGCCATTCGAGCACTTCGGTCGCCGGCGTGATCGGATAGGCGGCGCAGAAACGCACGCCGCCGCGTACTGCGCCGTATCCGGCCGCCTGATTGCCGGTGATCAGCCAGCGTCCATCCGGGGATTTCTTGCTTGCGCTTGGCACGACACGCCCCGAGAGGCGCGGCACCGCCGGCACATTCGCGGCGAAGGCGTAGCCAGCTTCCGCGGCGGCAAGGTTGGCGGCCATTTTTTCGCCGCCGCCTTTCTTGAGCGACTTCTGCAATACGCTCTTGACCGAGTCTGCGGGCAGGCCGGCCAAGCCGGCGGCCAGTCCGAGGGCGATCATGTTGGGCCAGCTCCCGGGAATCGCCTTGGCCATCTGCTTGAACGGCAACGGCGCGTAGCGCGCGCCGCGCTTGACGAACACCTCGGGCGGTTCGCTCTGGTCGGGATCGCCTATCATCAAGCTCGCTGCATCGAGCGGAATCTCGTCGGCGAAACGGTGGATGTTCTGCCAATCGATGCCGATCAGGACGTCGAAACGGTCGTCCAGGCATTCAACCGGCGCGTGCGCAAAACGCAGCAGCGCCGCTGCTTCGCCGCCGCGGATCTGCGGCCCGCTCGAGCGCACCATCAGGCCGTACCAGCCGGCCTGCGCCGCAACCTCGAGCAGCAGGTTGCCGGCGGTCATCACGCCTGCGCCGCCGCTGCCCGTAAGCACCAGCGAAATGCTTGCTTTGTCTTTTTCCTTGGCTCTTGACATGGTATGACCTCCGTCTTGGCGGGCATTTCGCGCAGGATTTCGAATCTTGCCTGAATGCGTATAAGTTTGCGCTCACTAAATACGTATTCTAGTACCATAATACTTAAATTGACTCAAAAAAGTCAAGCCAAAAGTGAATAATCGGTCCCAACTTCAAAGCGGCAAACTTAATAGCGGAGGCCGAAGCACGGGCACGAAAGCACACGTCCGGATGATGACAGCTCCAAACGTGGCAGCGGGCGCGTCGTGCGCCCGCTGCGCACACCCCTCGATGATGCGCGTTTCTCAGACCGAACGGTTCATGACGGGAGGCAGCGGGGAGCCGCAACGGTTGGGCTTAAAGGCTCCGCCGCTGATGCTGTGCATTTCCACGTTGACTTCGTGGCCACGGAACAGAAAATCCAGCAAACAGGACTCAACACGGGTTCCTGTTCCCGTCCGCTCACGGTAGAACAAGGCCGCGTTGATGGCCGCCAAGGCCGACATGCCCGCCCCCACGTCTCCCAACGCGACTCCCATCAGCGCCGGCGCTCCATCCGGATCCCCCACCATGCTGGCGACGCCGGCGTAAGCTTGTCCGGTGAAATCGAAACCCGGCAACCGGGACAGGGGACCGGTCTGGCCGAAAGCGGAGACCGAACACATCACCAGCCTTGGATTGAGCTGGTGAACCGCCTCCCAGCCGAAGCCTAGTTTTGCGATGACGCCCGGCGAAAAATTTTCCACCATGACGTCGGCTTTTCTCAGCAGTTCCGTAATCAGGCCCTTGCCTTCTTGCCGGTTTATGTCGAGGCACAGGCTTTTCTTGGCGGTATTTTGCTGAATGAAATAACCGCTTCTGTTCTGCTTCATTGTCGGCAGGTAGCGCCCCTGGTCTCCGAGCGGCGCCAACTCCACCTTGATGACCTCGGCCCCCATTTCCGCCATATTTGCGTCACCACCGGGCCGGCAAGAAATTGGGTGAAATCGACGACTGTGATACCGGTCAATAGATGCGCATCCGCCATTGCGGGAGTCCTCGCTTAATCGTTGCATTAACGCGCCGATAACTACTCGGGTGGCCAACACCATGATGCCACCGACAGGGCGGTATTTTAGCCCAGTCTTGCTGCGGCTCAAACGCCGAGGTAGGCGCGGCGCACCTCTTCGCTGCGGGCGAGCGTGCTTGACCGGCCTTGCATGATAATCCTGCCGCGCTCGAGGATGAAAGCCTGAGCGGAAATTTCCAGCGCCATTTCCGCGTTTTGCTCGACCAGCAGCATATCGACACCGCTGCGCGCAATGGTGCGGATAATTTCGGCGATGGTATCGACGATCGCCGGCCCCAAGCCTATGCTGGGTTCGTCGAGCAGCAGCAGTCGCGGGGCGGCCATCAAGGCGCGCGCGACGGCGAGCATTTGCTGCTGGCCGCCGCTCAAGCTTCCAGCGGGGGCCTTCAGCCGGCCACGCAGTGCCGGAAAGTACTCGAGCACGCGCTCGAAGTCGCGTGCCACTGCGTCGGCGTCGCCGCGCCGGTAGGCGCCGATCTCGAGATTCTCGGCCACGCTCATGGTGGTGAACAGGCGGCGCCCTTCCGGCACCAGCGACAGACCGCGCACCACCAACTCGTCCGGCTCGGCGCCGGCGATGTCCTCGCCGAACATGCGGATGCGACCACCGGCTGGTTTCAGCAAACCGGTCAAGGTCTTCATAATGGTGGACTTGCCGGCGCCGTTCGAACCGACGATGGTCGTAATCGACCCATGTTCGATGGTGAAGCTGACGTCAATGACGGCGGGAACGATGCCGTAGCTCACCGCCAGGCCGGTGACCTCCAGGGCCAGGCTCTCGGTCACTTGCGTTTCCCCAGATAGGCGGAGATCACGGCTTCGTTCTGGCTGATCTCCATGGGTTTTCCTTGTGCAAGAAATACGCCGTGGTCGAGAACGACGATTCTGTCGCAGATTTCCATTACCGCCTTCATGTTGTGTTCCACCAGCAGAATAGTGCTGCCAAACTCGTCCCGAATGCGCCGGAAAACGGCGAGCGCGCTTGCCACCTCGATCTGGTTGAGGCCGGTCAATGGCTCGTCCAGACAAAGCAGCCTGGATCGTCTGGCAAAGGCGATCGCGATACTCACCATGCGCTGCAGCCCATGCGGCAGGTTCCCGGCAAGCTCGTGCAGATGGTCGGACAAGTGGAGCATTTCCGCGGTTTCCAGAACCCGCCGGTCGCGCTCCGGCCGCGTGCGCATGAGGCTGATGGTGGCAACGAGCAGGTTGTCATACACCGTCATTTCCCGCAGCAGGCTGCCGTGCTGGAACGTGCGCACCAGCCCCATGCGGCTGATCTGCGCAGGATTGCGGCCGGTAATATTTTCCCCGGCGAAATGTAGACTCCCCGTCGTCGGCTTGTAGAACCCGCTGATGACGTTGAAGGTCGTGCTCTTGCCGGCGCCGTTGGGGCCTATCAGTCCGAGAATCTCGCCCCGCCGCACCTCGAAATTGAGGTCCGACACCGCGGCGAGGCCACCGAAGTGGCGGCTCAGCCCTTCAACTTTGAGCAGGATTGCGGGTTTCATGACCTACCTTAGCTCCCGGAGTTCTCAGGCCGGCGCCTGACCGGCACCAAGCGCTGCATCAAACCGAACAGGCCTTGGGGTAACAGCAATACGCCGATCACGATCGCCGCACCATAGAAGATGTGTTCGTAGGCGCCAAAGCCGAGCGCATACTGGGCCAGCAGCGTCAGTACGATGGCACCCACCACAGCGCCCAGAATATGCGATTCGCCGCCCACCTTGAGGTAGGCCAATGTGTACACCGCCACGAGAAAGCTGAAATCACCCGGACTGATGACGTTGTTGGCGTGTGCCATAAGGGCGCCGCAGATGCCGGTAATGAAAGAGGCGATGCCCAGGCACCAGACCTTGGTCAGATGAACATCGATGCCGACCGTCTGCACCAGGTCGTCGTTGTTGCGGATCGCGACCAGAATTTTTCCGAAGTCGGATCGCTCCAACCGATACAGGATGAACAGGAAGAACAGCACGACGAGCACGACAACCGTGGGGTAGAAACGCGTCAGATAGGCCGGCGGAAAAATGCCGATCATCCCCGAGTTGCCCCCTATAACATCCATCTGCGTATAGATCAGGCGCACCACCTCAGTAAAGGCGAAGCTGACGAGCAGAAAATAAGGTCCTTTCGCACGCAGCGTGACAAAGCCGACGGCGAGACTGATCAGCCCGGCCGCCGCCGCGCCGAGCAGCAGCGCGAGCGCGAGCGGCAGGTTGTACATGGTCGTCGCAATGCCCCCGGCATAGGCCCCGATGCCGACGAAACCCGCCATCGCGAAGTTGAGCTCCCCGATCAGCAGCACGAAGCGGAAGCTCGCGGTCATGAGCACATTGATCGCGACCCAGATGATCAGGCTGGCCGCGAAATCGCTGCCGCTGAAGTAGCTGCCGATCACTGCGCAAAGGCTTGCCGCAGCCAGCAGCGCTTGGGGCAGCTTAGCCATTTCCCATGATCCCCGCCGGACGAACCAGCAACACCACCATCACCATGACAAACATCGCGATCGTCGCCAGGGACGGATCGAAATAGTAGCCGCCGACACTCTCGATGACCGCGATCAGGATGCTGCCTATGATCGCACCGGGTATGCTGCCCAAGCCGCCTATGACCACGGCGATGAATCCCTTGATCAGGTAGGAACTGCCGATGACGGGTCCGATCACCACAACCGGCGCCAGCAAAGCGCCTGCAACCGCCGCGAGCAAAGTGCCGATCAGGAAGCCGGAAAGCGCGATACGCCGGTACGGAATGCCCTGCAGCATCGCCGCCTCGTGGTCCTCCGATACCGCGCGCAGCGCCTTGCCCAGCCGCGTCGAGGCTATGGCCCAGTACATTCCCGCCGCCACCAGCAGGGCGATTACGCACAGCACCAGCCGCTGCGTCGTGATCGCGCCGCCCAGGATTCTCAGCGTGCCCTCTATCAGCGTCGGTAATTTGCGCGAAGCGCCGGTGAAGATCTCGATAAACAGCCCCTGAAGCAGAAGCGCCAGCCCAACGGATAAGACGAACGAGCCTATCATGTCGCGCTGGAAGCGGCGGAAGGCAAATTCGTAGAGGATTTTCCCTAGAACCAGGACTCCCGCCAGCGCGCCTAGAAAGGCAAGCCCATAGGCCACCGGCAACGGCGCTCCGAAATCAATCATCCAGGGCACGGCGACGGCGACCAACAGCGCCGCCAACGCGAAAAACTCGCCGTGGGCGAAATTCACGATCCGCATCACGCCGAAGATCAGCGTCAAGCCCAGCGAGAACAGGACATAGACTGCGCCGATCTGCAGGCTATTGACCAACAACTGGACATAGATATCCATCTTCAGGCGTTCCGCGGTTCGCGCTACTCGCGCTGCACAGCGCTATTTCTTGGCGACCGCCAGCCGTTTCGTAAGTTCTGCCGGTATCACGCGCTCGAGTTCGACCAGCTTTCCGCCCTTCACCTGGGTGACGACGACCGGCACCAGCATTTGCTGCGGCGAGTCGTAGGTGGCCTCGCCGCCAAAGGCGGTCTTGCCATAGGAAGTATCGAACACGATTTTCGGCAATACCGCCGCAATCGCCTTGGGATCGAGGCTGTTGGCCGCTTCCATGCCGGCCTTCAGCGCCATGACCGCATCGTAGCCGCCGATCTGAATGACGTTCATTGGTTCACCCACCGCCGCCTTCATGCCTACGTTCAGCTTGCGCTGAACTGCGGTTGCCTGCGGACCATCGAAATCCGCAGAAAGTCCCATATACACGCCTTCGACCGAATCGCCGCCGATTTTCATCATCGCCTCTGCGCTGGTGCCGGCCGCGACGACCTTGACGCCATTCCAGCCCAAGACTTTTATTTCCTTGAAGATGATGCCACTATCTCCAGGCGGCGCAGTCGCAAGATCGATCACGTCAGTCTTCTGCCCCACCATTTTTGCCGCAATTGGCTGGAACTCGGTCGTGCCGCGCTCGTACCAGTCGCTCAATATGACCTTGACACCCAGCGACTCCCAGATCTTGCGCGCCACCACCTCGGTCTCCTTGCCGGTCGCATCGTTGGGATTCAGCATGGCCACCGTCTTGATGTTCGGGTGCTGCTTCTTGATCAAAGAATAGAGCGGCGGGACCACTTCAAAGGGCGTGTTGATCTGGGTAAGCGTAAGGGGAAACTTCGGCCCCTTTATGCTCTTCCCCCAGCCCGTGGTAAACATTAGCGCCCCCTTGCGCTCGGACAGGGACTGCATCGCCATCACCGGCGCGGTGCCGATGCCGCCGATGATGTAGCGAACATTGTCACGGTTGAGCAAGGTTTGCGCTACTTTCGTGCCTTCCGCCGCGTTGTACTTATTGTCATACGCGACAACTTCGAATTTGTAGCTCTTGCCGCCAACCTTGACGCCGCCGGCATCATTGATCGACTGCGCCGCCTGTTTGGACGCCCACTCCATGCCCAGACCCCATATCGCCGCAGCGCCGGACATGGGTGCCGATATTCCGAGCTTGAGGGGCTCCTGAGCCTTCACGCCTGGTGCAGCGACGAACGCAACCGCCCCAATGGCCGCGACTAAGGTTTTCCTGAAGTTCCGCATTATTGTCTCCTTTGGTTAACGAATAAAAGACTAGAACATCCCTGCCGTTGGCCGGGATGTCGAGCGTACCATCTTCCGCGCCGCGCCGGATTGCCGTCGGCCGCCTGCATCGCCGACCCGCCGCGCCATCATTAAACCGCAGCCTGCAAGCGGCCTTCCTTGATCCAGGCGCGCAATTCTCGCTTGAGTATTTTCCCGGAGGGTCCCAAGGGC
>JACRAS010000202.1 GCA_016234705.1 Betaproteobacteria bacterium
AAGATGAGACTTCCCGAGGGCTTGACCCTCCTAAAGGTTCGTCAAAGACGATGACGTTGATAGGCTCGGTGTGGAAGGGCAGTAATGCCTTGAGCTAACGAGTACTAATTGACCGTGCGGCTTGATCCTATAACCTTAAGTAACAAGGCCTTGCGCCAAAATACAGTTGCACCCAGCTTTACTTCTTCCAGAATGCATCAGTAACGATGAGGGCTCTACGCCCGGACCGGGACTGACCCACAGAATTCCTGACGAGCATAGCACGCTGGTCCCACCCCTTCCCAACCCGCACAGGGCCGTGAAACGGTGTTGCGCCGATGATAGTATGGATTAACCATGCGAAAGTAGGTCATCGTCAGGTCCTGAAAACACAAAAAGCCCCGGCCATCAGCCGGGGCTTTTTGCTTTTGTAGCCTTGGTGACGACTAGTGCAAACGCCGGCGCTGCGCCGGTGTCAGGCCGCGCGGGGCGCTGGTGGAGCCAGACTGGGCGCTGCCGGTCTTCTCGGTCCAATTGTGTTCGAACAACTGGTTCACCAGCGCCGCGACTTCGCCGATCTCGGCTTCGGTGAAGTGGCGCGCCAGCATGCCGGACACATCGTCGATCATGCGGCTCTTCTGGCGCTCGTGGAGGGACTCGGGCGTGGGGCCGACGAAGACCATGCCGAATTCGTCCTGGCCGTCGTCGTGGTAATAGCTGACCTCGATTTCCACGGCCGACTCGGCATAGGGGCAAAGCGCCTGCAGCGCCTCCTCGATCGATTCGCGGAAGCCGCGGCCGACATCGCCCGTCCAGCAGATCTCCAGGGTCTTGCCCTTGACGTCGAAGGCGATGCCGGGTTCGTCTTCGTAGACGCTCCTTGCGTCGACGAGGTTTTCCTCGTCGATATAACGCAGCCAGGGGCGTAGCGCGGCTTCAACCTGGGGAAGGGTGGCCTCGGCCCGCAGGGGGATCGTGCCGTGTACGTGTACTTCGATGCGCATAGTGGACTCCAAGTCGTAATTATACGCCGCCGCAACCGACATCTGCCCCTAATTCCGCCGAACCGGCGCCATGGCCGCTCAGGCGGAGGCGCAACCCGGGGCGCCGGTTCTGCTGGGATGGCCACCTCAGCCGAGCCGGCTGCGCGCGATGATCTCGTCGCAGCGAGTGCCCCCGGGCAGCGTACCGAAAGCGTGTCCCCAGTCCCCCTGCACGCGCGAACTGAAGAAGGCGTCGGCAGCGGCGGGCGCGGCATGCTGCGCCATCAGGCTCGCCTGCAGCGCCAGCGCTGCCATCTCGACGACGCGACGAGCTCGCTGCTCGAGACCGTCCGTCTCGGCGAGTTGCTTCTCGATCGAATTGACGAAGATCGCCAGGTGCCGGTCGCGGGCGGCGCCGGCACGGATCTCGGCAAGCAGCGCCGCGACGCTGTCGGGCTGCTTCTGCATCGAGCGCAGCACGTCGAGGCAGGCGACGTTGCCGCTGCCTTCCCAAATGCTGTTCACCGGGGCCTCGCGGTAGAACCGCGCCATTGGCGCTTCCTCGACGTAACCGTTGCCGCCCAAACATTCCATCGCCTCGAACATGAACGCGGGGTTGCGCTTGGCGAGCCAGTACTTGGCCACCGGGGTGAGGATGCGCGCGAGCAGCCGTTCCTGCGGATCGTGCGCGGAGCGGTCCAGTGCTCGCGCCAGACGCAACGCGAGCAGGGTCGCCGCCTCGGTCTCCAGGGCGAGATCGGCGAGCACGTTCTGCATCAGCGGCTGCTCCACCAAGCGTCGGCCGAACGCGCTGCGATGCTCACAATGGTGCAGGGCCTGATTGAGCGCGCCGCGCATCATGCCGGCAGAGGCGACGACGATATCGAAACGCGTCAGGTGCGCCATCTCGATCAAGGTGGCGATGCCGCGTCCATCCGCGCCTATCCTGCGCGCCCAGGCGCCGTGGTATTCGATTTCGCTCGAGGCGTTGGAGCGGTTGCCGCACTTGTCCTTCAGGCGCTGGATGTGGATGCCGTTGCGGCTGCCGTCGGCAAGCGAGCGCGGCGTGAAAAAGCAGGTCACGCCGGCGCCGGTGCGCGCCAGCGTGAGAAAACCATCGCTCATCGGCGCCGAGCAGAACCACTTGTGGCCCTCCAGCGCATAAGCGCCGTCACCGAGTTCGGTGGCGACGGTCTGGTTGGCGCGCAGGTCCGAGCCACCCTGTTTTTCGGTCATGGCCATGCCGACGGTCACGGCGCGTTTTTGCGACAGATGCAGGGGGCTGGGATCATAGGCGTCGGCGAGCAGCTTCGGCTCCCACTCGGCGGCGAGTTGCGCATCGTTGCGCATCACCTGCACTGCGGCAAAGGCCATGGTGACCGGGCAGGAGATGCCGTTCTCGGCCTGGTTCCATAAATAGTTGAGTGCCGCGCGCGCGACAAAGGCACCGTCGCGCCGCGCTTTCCAGGCGGCGGAATGCAGCCCGGCGCCGAAGGCGAGCGCCATCAATTCGTGATAGGCCGGGTGGTAGTCGACGGCGTCGATGCGCTCGCCAAAGCGATCATGCGTGCGCAGCTGCGGCAGGTGGCGGTTGGCCTGGTCGGCGAGCAACTGCATGCGCTCGCTGCCCACCATTTCGCCCAGTCGGTGCGCCCGCTCATCAATCCAAGCCCCGCCTTCGCGCTCCACCGCCGCGCGCAGGATCGCGTCTTGCTCCCAGGCGTTGTAGCCGGCGAGCAGGGGCGGCTGGTTGCTTGTTTGCTCGACTGGCGCCGCGGCACGATCGTTCATGACAGGTCTCCGGGAAAATTCTAAATATCGTCGAATGCGCCGTGACGTCCCTTGCCCGAAGCGAAGCGCCCGGCGCCCTTAATCGCCTCATCCAATGCAGCCGCACCGTTGGTCCATTCCTGCTCCATCGCCGCAAGCACCGGCAGGCCGTGCTGCCGGTAGGCCGAACGCCGGTCGGCACGCACTGCGGCTTGCGGAAAGCGCGCGATCTCGAGCGCCAGCGTTTCGGCGGCTTGCCGCGCCTGGCCGCGCGGCACTACGCGCTCGCACAAGCCGATACGATACGATTCTTCGGCATCGATCTTGCGCCCGGTGAGGATGATATCCATGGCGCGGCCCATGCCGACGATGCGTGGCAGGCGCACCGTGCCGCCGTCGATCAGCGGTACGCCCCAGCGGCGGCAGTAGACGCCGAAGTAGGCATCTTCCTCCATGACGCGCATGTCGCACCACAGGGCGAGTTCCATGCCGCCGGCCACGGCAGCGCCGGCGACCGCGCCGATCACAGGCTTGTCCAGTTCCAGGCGCGACGGCCCCATGGGGCCGCGAGGAACCGACGCCGCGCCCTGCGGGAAATCCAGATCGAGTTCGCGGCGCGCATCCTTGCCTGCAAGGGAGGCGCCGTACTTCAGGTCCCAGCCGGCGCAGAACGTGCCGTGCGAGCCGAAGAACACCGCGACTTTCGCCCGCGCGTCGCGGTTGAAGGCGTCGAATGCGGCGACCAGCGCGTCGGCCGTTTCCGGGTCGACCGCATTGCGCACGTTGGGGCGCTCCATAATGATGGTGGTGACCGGACCGTTTTTTTCGGTATGGACCGACATGACTTGCCTTTCTTCGGTTGGCGCCGGACGCGCTCCAAGCGCGCGCTAAATGAACGCGCCCAGGGCGCGTTGAGCTATATCCTCGCCCCATTCCTGCAAGAAGTGGCCCGCTTCGGTGTGCTCGTAGGGCGCCGGGCAGCCGCGAATCAGCTTGCGCAAAGCGTGCATGACCGGCGGGCCGAGCACCGGGTCCTTCATGCCGATGGCCATGAACGTCCGCCCCTTCCATTCGCTTTGCCACCAGCTGCGGGCGCGGCGCGAGATTTCCGCGCCGCCGGCGTCGGGCCTGTCGGGTACCAGATTCGGAAATCGGCGCACGCCGGCCTTGTAGCTCGCGTCCGGGTAGGGCGCGGCATACGCCTGGCACTCGGCCGGAGACAGATGCGGGCAGCTGCGGGCCATGAGCTTCGCCACGTCCATGTCCGGGTTCTTGTTGCACCAGGCGCGCCAGGCGACGAAGCCTTCGGTCAAAGGCACATCGCCTGTGCCGAGCGCCGTGTTCATGATCAGCAGCCGGGTGAAGCGTTGCGGCATGTCCATCGGCAGCGTCAGGCCGAGGAGACCGCCCCAGTCCTGGCATACCAGCGTGATGTTGCCGAGGTCCAGGCGTTCGATCAGGGCGACAAGAGCGTCGCGGTGTCGGCTGAAGCTGTAGAAGCCTTCGTCGGCGGGCTTGTCCGACCTGCCGAAGCCAAACAGATCGGGCGCGACCACGCGCTCTCCGGCGCCGGCAAATACCGGGATCATCTTCCGGTAAAGATAAGACCAAGTCGGCTCTCCGTGCAGGCAGAGGAAAGTGTGCGCTGCATCGCGCTTGCCCTCATCGAGGTAATGCATGCGCAGATCCTCGAATCCCGCCAGGTCCTGCACATAGCGCGGGGCGTAGGGGTAGGCCGGCAGGTCGAGAAACCGCTCGTCGGGCGTGCGCAGGGCGTGCATGATGTTGAGGTTCCGGTCAGACTGGTATTTAAAAGTCTACAGCGAAGAGGAGGGAAAAGCAGCCACCCCGTTGCAAAATAGTCTAAAATCGCGCCCTGTTTGCAACACACCCCGCGAGATCAATGGCTACCAGAAAGAGCAAGCCGCGCCGCCGTTTCGTCGTGCGCAATTCCGGCATACATGGCAAAGGCGTATTCGCCACCACCCGCATTCCGGCCGGCACCCGTCTGATCGAGTACAAGGGCGAGCGCCTGACAGAGGCGCAGGTGGACAAGCGCTATGCGAAAGACGACAACCCGCATACGTTCCTGTTTGCGCTCGACGACGGTATGGTGATCGATGCCACCAGCGGGGGCAACAGCGCCCGCTGGATCAACCACAGCTGCGCGCCCAACTGCGAGGCGGTGGATGACGAGGACCGCATTTACATCGAGACGCTGCGCCCGATCCGCCCGGGCGAGGAGCTCTGCTACGACTACCGCATCGAACTCGAGGAAAGGCATACGCCGGAACTGAAGCGGCTATACCAGTGCCGCTGCGGCGCGCGCCGTTGCAAGGGCACCATACTTAACGTCAAGAAAAAGAAAAGCTGAGATCAGAGGGCGGCATGAAGCGACTGAACCAACTGAGCGCGAGCGAAGCCGCCCGGCGCCTAGCCACGTGCGTGCCCTGACCGTCACCGATTGGATGCGGCAACGTATCGCCCGGGGTCTGTTATTCGCATGCCGCAGAGAACGCGGGGGATATTGTTTTTCTTTTTCCGCATCCTCCGCGGTGACAACCAAGGGTAGCTGTGACGTACACCGAGCCGACGTCTACCGCCGTTGCTTGAGAATTTGTTCCAGCGTCGCCCTCGCCGCCGGCAGGCTGGCGCCACCCAGGCTCACCGCCTCGCGCGCGGCGTCCAGCGCGGCGTCCAGCTTGCCCTGGTCGGCGAGCGTCTGTGCCAGGTTGTTGAATGCCGCCGCCGCGAGCGGATGCGCGGCGGTGGCCCTGCGGAATGCGGTTTCGGCTTGTGCCAAACGGCCCTGCGCGTAGGCCGTGTTACCCAAGCCCATCAAGCCGACGAGATTACCCGGCCAGCGTTCCAGCATGGCCGCATAGGCCCGATGCGCTTCCGCGATGCGGCCGGTTTTCTCCAGGGCGGCGGCGGCGGTCGCGAAGCGTGCCTCGCGCACGCTCGCCGGCAGGCGTCCGGGGGCGAGGGCGACCATGGCCCAGCGCCGGCCGTCGATCCACAGGAACTCGAACAGCCCGAGGGCCATGGCGCGGCGCGCCCGCGTGCCCGAATGCAACAGGACTTGCTTCTTTTCCAGGTCGTAGCCGATGACCACGGCGTAGTGCCAGTAGGGATGGAATGCCCACAACCCTTGGTTCTGCAGCACGATCACCGCGTTGCCAGCGGCCACTTCGGCGAGCACATCCTTCAGCTCGGGCGCGAGTTCGTAGGCCAGGAGGCCGTGGCGCCGCGCGCCGGCAAGCATCTCCACCTGCAGGCTGCCCTTGCGCGCCGGGAGATACACCTCGTCGGTGAGCGCGGCGGGAGTCACGGCTACGCCGGCCGCGTTCAGGGCCATGGCGAGCGCCGCCGGGCCGCACTGGTACTCTTCTTGCGGGAAGAATGGCACCGAATCCAGTTCCACGCGCGGCGGCAAGCCCGCGCCACCCTCGGCGCGCAGGGCCTCGGTCTGCGGCAGGCTGACGCAGCCGGCCAAAAGGAAGAGCACAAAAACAAAGCCCGCGATTGCGCGGGCTTTGACTAAAGACCAACTGGACTTCGCGGTCACTTGACCCAGTAGTACCAGATCAGGCCGATGACGAGCAGGCCTGCGGCTATGGCCCAGCCGCTGCCGCCGCCCGCAGGCAGGCCGTCGATCTGTCCGGCGAGGCTTGCCACTTCGGCGTCGGTCATGGCGCTGATGCGGGCATGGGCCGCGGTGGGGCTGATGCCGTAGCTCTGCAGTTGATTGCGCACCTCGCTGCGGCTGATAAGATCCCGCAGCTGGTCGCGCGCGCCCTGAGACTGCGCCGCGGTGACCACCTGATCGGTGCCGACCATGCCGGCGTAAGTGCTGAACGGGAATGCGGCCATGCAGACGATCAACATGCGGCAGATATAGCGGACAAAAATATTTTTCATCGAAATCCCCTTTACGTCGGATTGAACAAGTTTGCGGCGGGCAGGATCTTGACGCAATGTTTGCCCGTGCAAGTGGCAATTTAGTCCTTGTCCACGAGCCGAGTCAAGCCCCTGCGCGGATCAGGTCTTTTCCTTGGTTTTCCTGGTTCTCGGCGCGGCGCCGATGCGCGCATCCATTTTTCGCAGCCGGCGCGCCAGGGTTTTCATCATCTGCAAGGCGAAAAAGGGCGTTTCCTTTACCAACAACTGGAAGCGTGCCTCGTCGATAGGAAACACGCGGCAGTCGCCTCTGGCGCGTGCCGACGCACTGCGCGGCTCCTCGTCGATCAGCGCCATCTCGCCGATGAAAGTGCCTTCTTTGGCGGTTTCAATCACCGTATCGTCGAGCATCAGGTCGACCTCGCCTTCGATTATCAGGTACATCACCTTGGCCACGTCGCCCTTGCGGAAAATGTATTCGCCGGCGGCCACAGGAAGGACTTCCGGTGCGTTACGAAACAGATGTAGAGTTCCCATTCAGCTTCCCTTCTTTTTCCGGGTGTTCATATCTATTCGGCTGCGCTGCCCCACAATTGCTTCAGCCTGGCGTCGCGACCGCAGCCGGTGCGGTAGTACGCGTAGCGCAGCGGGTTCTTGAGGTAATAGTCCTGATGATATTCCTCGGCCGGCCAGAATTCGGTGGCGAGGGTAATTTCGGTGACAACCGGATCCTTGAACGGTTTGGATTTTTCCAGAGCCGCCCGCGATTCTTCGGCCAGGCGCTTTTGCTCCTGGTCCCGGTAGAAAATGCCGCTGCGGTACTGCGTGCCGGCGTCGCAGAACTGGCGGTTCTTCACCGTGGGATCGATATTGCGCCAGAATGCTTCCAGTAGTTTTTGGTAGCTGATCTTCTTCGGATCGTAGACCACCTGCACCGCCTCGGTATGTCCGGTCGTCCCGGCCGAGACCTCTTCGTAGGTCGGATTTTTCTTTTGCCCACCGACATAGCCAGACGTGGTGGAGATGACGCCGGGGAGTTTGTCGAACGGCGGCTCCATGCACCAGAAGCAGCCGCCGGCGAAAATCGCCTTCGCCTGAGCGGCAGGCTGGGCCTGGGCCGCCGAGAGCAAGGAAAGCCAAAGCGCGCAGCTTAGCAGCAGGAATTTGGGAAAGCGTCTCATTTTTTCGAAGCTGGTGATTAGTTCCGGCGACGTCAGGCGAACATCCGATATGATATGCAAGTTTTCGGCATCCCGCTAGACTAAACTGGATGTTGTGCATTCCGCAGGAAAGGTGAACCACATGGCGCAACCACAAAACGGAAAGGAAATCGCCACCTTGGGCGGCGGTTGCTTTTGGTGCCTGGAAGCGGTATTCGACGACCTGAAGGGCGTGGAGGCGGTCGAATCCGGCTATATGGGCGGACACCTGAAGGACCCCACCTACTCGGACGTGTGCAGCGGCGACAGCGGACACGCCGAAGTGGTGCGGATCAGCTTCGATCCGGCCGTGGTCGGCTTTCGCGAAATTCTTGAAGTGTTTTTCCTCATCCACGACCCGACCACGCTCAACCGCCAGGGCAACGATGCCGGGCCGCAGTATCGCTCGGCGATCTTCTATCACTCGCCGGAGCAGAAAACGAGCGCCGAGCAGGTGATAGCCAAGCTCGAGGCTGCCGGCCTATGGGACCGACCCATCGTAACCGAGGTCACGGCCGCAAGCGGGTTCTATCTAGCCGAGGGCGAGCACCAGGAGTACTACCAGCGCAATCCCCACCAAGCTTATTGCATGATGGTAGTGCAGCCCAAGGTGGCGAAGTTCCGCAAGCATTTCATCGGCAAGCTGAAGAAATAAGAGTTCCATACAGCGCCTTAAGTGATGTCGCATGCCACGAGCGGACTTGCGCGCTCGCGCGCGCCAACCGTGGTTTATGTGCGGATGAAAAGCGCATTCGCACATAAACCGCGGTTCTTGATAAAAGCAATTGCCGGTTGGGTTTTTATCCGAGATCGCCGATTGCGCCCGGTCGTGGTTTTCGTCCGTGCGCAATCGACGATCCGCGCGGACGGGCCGCCGTCCGCGCAAGCGCGGGCGCCGCTGCTCGAGGCATCCCCCGGCATCGACCGGGGTGGACGATCGGCCATTGCGCGCTCGCGCGCGCCAACCGTGGTTTATGTGCGGATGAAAAGCGCATCCGCACATAAACCACGGTTATTGATAAAAGCAAATGCCGGTTGGGTTTTTATCCGAGATCGTCGATTGCGCACGGACGTGGTTTTCATCCGCGCGCAATCGGCGATTCGCGCGGACGGTTTCTCGTCCGTGCAACATCGCAACGCTGCGACGGTGGGTGAAGTCGGATTCAGTCCCGAAATTTCGCCGCGTGCTTTTCCCTGCCCGCGGCGAGCGCTTCGTCGAGGTCGGTGGACAAGAGCATTGCGGCGTTCCAGGTGGCGACGTGGTTCAGGCCGTCCGCCACCGTGTGGTCGCGCGCATAGGTGATCATCTCCTTGCATCCACGCAAGGCGAGCGGCGGCTTCGACGCGAGCGTCGCGGTGAGTTCGCTCATTGCCGCCATCAGTGCTTCCCGGTCGGCATAGCAATGATTGACTAGGCGCAGCTCCTTCGCTTCGGCGCCGCCGACTTTGCGCCCGGTGTAGGCGAGCTCGCGCGCCGCGCCTTCGCCTATGAGCCCGGGCAAGCGCTGCAGCGTGCCGACATCGGCGGTCAGGCCGACATCGATCTCCTTGACCGAGAAGAAAGCATCGGCCGAGCAATAGCGCAGATCGCAGGCGCAGATAAGGTCGATACCGCCGTCGACGCAGGCGCCATGGATCGCCGCGATCACCGGCTTGCGGCAGCGCTCGATGGAGCTGAGCGTATCCTGCAGATCGAGGATCACGCGCCGCAGTTTCTCGCGCGAGCGGCCGTCGCAGTCGTTGCTGACTTGTGCCCGCATCCCGGCGAGCATGTCCAGGTCGATGCCGGAGGTGAAATGCTTGCCGGCGCCGCAAATCACGCCGACGCGCGCCGTGGCGGTTTCGTCGAGCCAGCGCATCGCCTCGCGCAGCTCCGGCCACATGGCGAGCTCCATCGCATTGGCGCGCTCGGGCCGGTTGAGTTGGATGGTCGCGACCGGCCCGGCGAGCGCGACCTTGAGCGTCCGGAATTCCATGTGCCGATCCTAAGGCGCGGGATGCCGCAACTCAGGCTGCTGCCTTTACCGAGGGCAGCCCCGCGAGCGCCATCGCCAGCTCGGCCTCATCGTACTCGATATCCTGCAGCTTGCCGCCGAAGTAATCGATGTAGGCCTGCATGTCGAAATGGCCGTGGCCGCACAGGTTGAACAGGATGGTGCGCGACTTGCCTTCGGCTTTGCATTTCAGCGCCTCGTCGATCGCGCCTTTCACCGCGTGATTCGCCTCCGGCGCCGGCAGGATGCCTTCGGCGCGGGCGAACAGCACGCCCGCGTCGAAACAGGTGGTCTGGTGATAGGCGACCGCCTCGATCAGACCGAGCTGCTTGATGTGGCTCACCAGCGGCGCCATGCCGTGGTATCTCAGGCCCCCGGCGTGGAATCCGGGCGGGGTGAAGGTCGAGCCCAGGGTGTGCATTTTGGTGAGCGGCGTCAGATGCGCGGTATCGCCGAAATCGTAGGCGTACTGGCCGCGCGTGAGGCTGGGGCAGGCCGCGGGTTCGACCGCGACGATGCGCACCTTCCTGCCGCCGCGCAATTGCGCGCCGAGGAAGGGGAACACGATGCCGGCGAAGTTGGAGCCGCCGCCGGTGCAGCCGACGATCACATCGGGGTAGTCACCGGCCATGTCCATCTGCGCCATCGCTTCCTGGCCGACCACCGTCTGGTGCAGCAGCACGTGGTTCAGCACCGAGCCGAGCGCGTACTTGGTGTCGTCGCGCTGCGCCGCGATTTCGACCGCCTCGGAAATGGCGATGCCCAGGCTCCCCGGATGGTCGGCGCGCTGGGCGAGGATGGCGCGGCCCGCCTGGGTCTCCTTCGACGGGGAAGGCGTGCAGCTCGCGCCGTAGGTCTCCATGAGCGCGCGCCGGTAGGGTTTTTGGTCGTAGGATACGCGCACCATGAACACCTTGACCTCCAGCCCGAACAGAGCGCCGGCGAAGGCGAGCGCGGAGCCCCACTGGCCGGCGCCGGTCTCGGTGACGAGCCGCTTCACCCCGGCCTGCTTGTTGTAGAAGGCCTGCGCCACCGCGGTATTGGGCTTGTGGCTGCCGGCCGGGCTCACGCCCTCGTACTTGTAATAGATTTTTGCCGGCGTCTGCAGCACCTTCTCCAGACGCCGCGCGCGGAACAGCGGCGACGGACGCCACTGGCGATACACCTCGCGCACGGGTTCGGGGATCGGGACGTCGCGCTCGGTCGCGACCTCCTGCATGATCAGGTCCAGCGGAAACAGCGGCGCCAGATCAGCGGGCCCCACCGGCTGCATCGTGCCCGGATGCAGCACCGGCGGCGGCGCCACCGGCAGGTCGGCGGCGAGGTTGTACCAGTACTTCGGGATGCGCGTTTCGTCGAGCAGGTATTTAACGGTATCGGTCATGACTCCTCCCAGTTCGAAATTTTCCGAGGGCATTATGGCGCAAGACGTTCGATTTTCCAGCCGCCGGCTTGCTTGGTATAGAGCAGCCGGTCGTGCAGGCGGTTTTTTCGCCCCTGCCAGAACTCCAGCGCTTCGGGCAGCACGCGATAGCCGCCCCAGTGCAGCGGCCGCGGCGGATGCTTGCCGTAGCGAAGCGCGATTGCGGCGACCTTCTTCGCCAGGGTCAGGCGGTTCGGCAGCACCATGCTCTGCGGCGAAGCCCAGGCGCCGAGGCGGCTGCCCAGAGGGCGGCTCGCGAAATACGCGTCGGACTCCTCGGCCGACACTTTTTCGATTGCGCCTTCGATGCGCACCTGGCGCTCCAGTTCGGACCAGGCGAACACCAGGGCGGCATAGGGATTGGCGCCGAGTTCGCGCGCCTTGCGGCTGGCATAGTTGGTGTAGAAGACGAAGCCGCGAGCGTCCACGCCCTTGAGCAAGACCACGCGCGCCGACGGCCGGCCCGCGGCGGTCGCGGTGGCCAGCGTCATCGCGTTGGGCAGCGGCAGATCGGCCTCGAGCGCATCGTGAAACCAGCGATCGAATTGCTTGAACGGATCGACGGCGGTGTCTTTTTCGACGAGCCCGGCGCGCATGTATTCCTGGCGTATGTCGGCGATGCGCATGAAGCGGAACGAGTCCTGGGAGATGCGGGTGCGCCATTTTACCCCGCCATGCGCTGTGGCGTCGCCCTGACGCCGGCCCAATGTAGAATGCGCTGGTTGTCATTTCCGGCAGGCACCATGCCTCAGGTCATCGATTACGAGCACGGCATCAGCGCCATCGATTCCGGCTACCATCGACCCATGCTCGACGCCATCCACTTGATGGTCGAGGACGGACGCGCGGCCATCATCGACACCGGCACCAATCATTCGGTGCCGCTGGTGCTGGAGGCGATGCGGCGCAAGGGCCTGCGGCCGGAGCAGGTGGACTACGTGATCCTGACCCACATCCACCTCGACCACGCCGGCGGCGCGGGCCTGTTCATGCGCGAGTTTCCCGACGCGACGCTCACCGTGCATCCGCGCGGCGCGCGCCACATGGCCGATCCGGGCAGGCTGATAGCGGGTACCGTCGCCGTATACGGGGAAGAGCCGACACGCCGGATGTACGGCGACATCCTGCCGGTGCCTGCGGCGCGCATCCTCGAGACGCCGCACGCATCCTCGATCCGGCTCAACGGTCGCGAGCTGCAGTTTCTGGACACGCCGGGGCACGCGCGCCACCACGTCGCCATCCTCGATACCAAATCTGGCCACATCTTCGCCGGCGACGTGTTCGGCCTGTCCTACCGCGAAATGGACGAGGCCGGCAGGCAGTTCATCGTCCCGACTTCCAGCCCGGCGCAGTTCGATCCGGAACCCTATCATCGCTCCATCGACCTCATCCTGCGGCTCAGGCCCGAAGCTGTATACGTTACCCACTACAGCCAGATTCGCGATATCCAGGTCAAGGGCGCGGTGCTGCATCGTCTGGTGGACGCGCACGCCGAACTCGGCTTGCGCGAAAAGAATGCCGGCGCGGCGCGGCCGGAGCGCTTGCGCGAGGGCGTGAAGCGCATATTCCTCGAAGAAGCGCGGCGCTGGGGTTCGCGCCTGGCGGATGCGCGCATCCTCGAAATCTATTCCAACGACGTCCTGCTGAACGCCCAGGGACTGGGCTTCTGGCTGGATAGCCTGCGGTAGGCGCCGGCAAACGCGAAGTCCGCGGTTCTCGACGCCTGTTTGCTCGACGCCCCGCGCCGGCCTTGCGTTGGCTAAACGCGCGGGCGCTTGCGGTTGATGAAATAGCCGCCGGCGGCGAGCAGCCCCGCCATCGACCAGAACACCGGGCCCATGCCGAGTGCCGCGCCAAGCGCGCCGAAAGCGAGCGGCACCTATCCGCCCAACACCCTGCTCATGGTCGACCATCTGGTGAAGGAGCCGTTCCTGGTCGAAGCGCGGATCGTCGCTGCGCTCTAAGAACCCGTCCGCTCTATGCACGCACCTGCCGCTTGCCGACTTCCAGCACCAGCGCCGTGGCGATGACGATCACCGCGCCGCCGGCGAGCGTGCTCATGCCGACCGGTTCATTGAGGAATAGCGCACCCCAGAGCGTGCCGAACACCGGAATAAGGAAAGTGACAGTCAAGGTTCTGGTCGGCCCGACATCGGCGATCAGGCGAAAATAGATGAGGTAGGCCGCGGCGCTGCATACGAGCGAGATTCCGAGCACGGCCAGCGTGACCTGCCAGGTGAAGGCGGCAGCGGGCGGCGGCGGCGGCAGGAAAGGCATGACGACGAGGCTGGCCGCGATCAGGCTGCCGACGGTCAGCGCGCGGGGCGCGAGCTTTCCCGCGCGTTTTTTCGCGTACACCCCCGCCAGGGCGTAGCAAGCAGTGGCGCCGATGCAGGCGAGTACCGCCAGCACCACCTCGATGCTCGCCGCGATCGGGCCGAAGCCGACCAGCAGCGCCACCCCGAGCATTCCGAGCGCGAGCCCGAGGATCTTGCGCCAGGAGAGATTTTCTCCCAGCCAGATCGCGCCGCAGATGGCCGCGAACCAGGGTGTGGCGGCGTTGAGTATGGACATATAGGAGGCACCGATGTACTTGCCCGACCAGGCATACAGCCCCCAGGGCAGCGCGGTGTTGAGCACGCCCAGCACCAGGTAGGGTCGCCAGTTCTGCGCGAGGTTCAAGTCGAAACCGGCGGCGCGCGCATAAATCAGCATGGCGACGGCGGCAAGGCCCACGCGCAGCTCGGTCAGCCACATCGGCCCGATTGCGACCGCCGCCATGCGCACGAACAGAAACGAGCCGCCCCAAATGGCGGCAAGCAGGACGAGGCGGGTGAGGTCGGCGGGGCGCATGTTCTGCATGTTCTTATTGCCCTTTTCCCACGCTTGGCGGATAGGTCAGGGGGAAAGTACAGCGCACACTTTACAGGCGAAGGCCTCAGCACGCCATCGGCATCTTGCGCCGCGGCCGCGCCGGGATTACCCTTCGGCGCATGCCTGCCGACACGCTTCCCGCATTCCTTGCCGCCGCGCCTGGCGTGCTGCTCGACCGCGACCGTCCCCTGGCGTATGCGGCGCTTGCCGACGAGAGCGCGCGCCTCGCCGCGGCGTTGCGGGAACTCGGCGTGCGCGCGGGCGACCGCGTCGCCCTGTGGCTGCCCAATGTCCCGGCCTGGCTCGCCCTATTTTTCGCCTGCGCCCGGCTGGGCGCGATCGCGGTGTCGGTCAACACGCGTTTCAGGAGCCACGAACTCGCCGACATCGTCGGGCGCTCGCGCGCCAAGCTGCTTTGCTACTGGCCGGGTTTCAAGCAGATCGATTTCAGCGGCATACTCGCCGGCTGCGATCCCGCGGCGCTATCCGCGCTCGAGGCGCTGCTCGCGTACGAGGAGGACGGCGCCGCGCCGGCAGGGGTCATCGGCAAGCCCGCGCAGCGCTACCGCAAGCTGATCGAGCGCGCGCCGCTCGCGGACGATGTCTCGCGGCCCGAGGCGGGCTGCATCATGTTCACCACCTCGGGCACCACCAAGGCGCCCAAGTTCGTGCTGCACGACCAGAGGACGCTGATACGCCACGCCCGCGACGTCGCGGCGGATTTCGGCTACGGCGCGGCGCAGGCGAAAATCCTGCTCACCGCTCCCCTTTGCGGCGTGTTCGGTTTTTGCAATGCCATGGCCGCGATTGCGGCTGGGCACCCGCTCGCGATGTACCCGGGTTTCGATGCGCTGGAAGCGGCGCGCGCGGTACAGCGGCACGCGATCACCCATACCCACGCCACCGACGAAATGATCCACCAGATGCTGGCCGCGGTGAGCGAGCCGCAGCCGTTTCCGAGCGTGCATTTCTTCGGTTACGCAGCGTTCTCCCCGGCGCTCGCCGACTTGCCCATGCGCGCCGAGGCGCGCGGACTCAGGCTGGTCGGGCTGTACGGCATGAGCGAAGTGCAGGCATTGATGGCGCGGCAAAACGAGTCGGCGCCCCTGGCCGAACGCACACTCGGCGGCGGCAGGCCGGTGGCGGCCGAAGCGCGGGTGCGCGCACGCGATCCGGAGAGTGGCGAGGTGTTGGCGCACGGGATCGCGGGCGAGCTGGAATTCCAAGTGCCCAGCCTCATGGTCGGCTATTTCGAGAACGAGGAGGCGAACCGCGCCGCCACCACGGATGACGGTTGGTTCAGGAGCGGTGATCTCGGTTATACCACTCTCGACGGAAGATTCGTGTTCATTGCGCGCCTGGGCGATGCGCTGCGGCTGTCCGGGTTCTTGGTGAGTCCGGCCGAGATCGAGGACGTGCTGCAGCAGCATGCGTCGGTGGAATCGGCGCAGGTGGTGGGGGTGGACATGGCCGCCGGGGTGAAGCCCGTGGCCTTCGTCATCCCGAAAGCGGGCGCAGCTTTCGACGAACAGGCGCTGATCGCGGATTGCGCCGCGCGCATCGCGAAATTCAAGGTGCCGCTGCGCGTATTCGTGGTTGAGTCCTTCCCGGTTACGCCGGGGGCCAACGCGACCAAGATCCAGAAGGCGAAGCTGCGCGAACGGGCGCAGGAGTTATTGAGGGGAAGCTAAACGCGAAACAAACCGGCGATTTCTCAGGGCTTCACGAATTTCAGCACGAACGCGTCCACGCGGAACGCCGCGCGAGATGAGGTCGCCTCGCGCGGATCGTCCGGATTGCGCAGGAAATCCGCGGCAGCGACGAACTTGAATCCGGCTGCTTCGACTTCCTGCCGCACCACCACCTCTTCGATCCGATGCAAGGTCTTGGACCCGCTCACGCCGGCACCGGCCTTGGCCGAGTGGTCGGCGACGACGAGGTGGCCGCCCGGCTTGAGCGCATCGAAAATGCGCCGATTCATTTTGGTTCGGTCGATGCCCATAGCCGGCGTGTCGTGGTACTCGTAGAGCATGGTCGCGAGGTCGAGGTTGCGCACCTCGCTTGGCACCGGATCGTCGAAATCGCGAATCAGCTTGACCACGTTGCGCATGACCGGCTTGGCTGCGCGCTCATCGAAACGCGTCTTGATGAAACGCGCGATCGCGTCCGGTGAATTGTGCGCGTACACCACGCCTTGCGGCCCGACGCTGCGCGCCAGCAGTTCGGCGCTGTAGCCGGCGCCGGCGCCGACCTCCAGCACTTTCATGCCGGGCTTGACGCCGGCAAACGCGAGCAGCATTTCCGGCCTGCGCCGCTCATCGGTCTTGCGGTCGGCGTCGCTGCGATCCGGGCTGGCCACCACGGCACGGATCTCCGGCGTCACGTCCCAGGCATGCGGCGTCATGCCGGCGCACCCGGCAAGCGCCGCCGCCGCGGCGAGCGCGGACAACAGACATTTTGCGTTCATGGTGTCTCCCTTTGATTGTCGATGTTGCGGTCGCGCTATTGGGCGAGGCCGATTTCACGCAAATAGCGTAGCACGTCCAGATGAACCAAGTCCCTGCGGGAGTGGAGTATATCGCGGCGATGATCCTGAGGTTCACCGGCGGCCTGCCGCTGCCGGCCATGGCGAGCGCGAAGCAGCGATCATTCCGATATCCTCGGTGCTTGAGTTCCCGTCCTTGTATTACCATGACGCCTGCTAGGGTTCACAGGGTACAACATGAGCGCGTTCGAGTTCAGCAGAAAAAGAATGTTTCTCGCTTGCCTTGACACGGGATGGGGTAGAGTACCGCCCTGTTGGTGGCATCCTGGTGATGGCTACCTGAGTAGTTACCAAAAGGACTGACATGGCCTACTTCCTGTATCGTGCGCCTTCGCTTCTTCTGTATGCCAGCCGCGCATCCATGGCACCGGGTTCGCCCGCGCTCGGCGCACCGGCATCGGCCGGACCTGCCGATCCGGCGCTGATTGAGGACCTGGTCGCCGCCAACCGTATCCTGGCGGACCAAGGGGTGGTCGACGGTTACGGGCATGTCAGCGTGCGTCACCCCAAGAATCCGGAGCGCTACTTTCTGTCGCGCTCGCTCGCGCCGGAACTCGTGACCGCCGCCGACATCATGGAGTACGACCTGGACAGCAATCCCGTCGACCGGCGCGGGCGCACCATGTACTTGGAGCGCTTCATCCATGGCGAGATCTACAAGGCGCGGCCCGAAATCAATGCGGTGGTGCACAGCCACTCGCCCGCGGTGGTGCCCTTCGGCGTGTCGAACGTGCCGCTGCGGCCGCTCTATCACATGAGCGGGTTCCTGAGCGAGGGCGTGCCGCTTTTCGAAATTCGCGATGCCGGCGGCATGACCGACCTCCTGGTGCGCAATCCGGAGCTGGGTCGCGCGCTGGCGCAGTCTCTCGCGGACAAGCCCGTCGCGCTGATGCGCGGACACGGCAACGTCGTTGTCGGTTCCACCATACCGCTTGTGGTCTACCGCGCCGTCTACACCGAAGTCAACGCGCGCCTGCAGGTGCAGGCCATCATGCTCGGTGGCAGCGTCACCTACCTCGAACCCGAGGAGGGCCGGCTGGCGGCGGCCAACATTGCCGCCACCATCGGCCGTCCGTGGGAGTTGTGGAAGCGCAAGGCGCTCGCGAAAGAGAAACCATGACCCAACCCAAACTGAGATTCGCCTGCGGCGTCTACGACCGCGTTATCGCGCTCTATTCCGGTGAAGTGAAACCCGAAGGCATCGACTTCGAATTCATCGGCAACGACAACCCGCGCGACATTTTCGACAAGATGGGCGCGCGCCAGGAATACGACGCGGCCGAGATGTCGAGCTCGGAATTCATCGCCGGCACCTCCGCCGGCACCAGCCCTTTCGTCGCCATTCCGGCGTTCATGTCGCGGGCGTTCCGCCACGGCTTCATTACCATCAACAAGAATGCGGGCATCATCACGCCCAAGGATCTGGAAGGCAAACGCGTCGGCGTCGCGCTCTACACCATGACCGCCGCGGTATTCATTCGCGGCCTGCTGCAGAACGAGTACGGCGTCGATCTCTCCAGCATTCGCTGGGTGCAGGGCGCGATCGACAAGGCCGGCTCCTACGGCAGCCCGACCGTGCCGCCGCTATTGAAGAAGGTCAACATCGAGAACAACACCAGCGGCAAGTCGCTCTCCGAGTTGCTCGCCTCGGGCGAGATCGACGCGCTGGCCGGCGTCACCATGCCGAAAGGATTTGGGGAGAACCCGAACATCCAGCGCCTGTTCCCGAATTTCGTCGAGGTGGAGAAGGACTACTACCGTCGCACGAAAATTTTCCCGATCATGCATGTGGTGGCGATCCGCAAGGCGGTGCACGAGAAGTATCCCGAAGTGGCCGGCAGCCTCTATCGCGCGCTGTGCGAATCGAAGCGCGTCGCGCTCGAGAAAATGGATTACACCGGCGCGCTGCGCGCCACCTTGCCGTGGCTGCCGGCGCACATCGAGGAGCAGAAGGCGGTGATGGGTCGCGATCCCTGGCCCTACGGCGTCGAACCCAACCGGGCGACCCTGAACGCGTTGACCTTGTACCTCTACCAGCAGGGCATCACCGACAAGTTGATGCCGGTCGACAGCCTGTTCGTCCCCGTTCCCCAGGGCAGTTGACGTGGCCAAGCCGGTCGCGATCGTCCGCGATTCCGGCCGTTTTTCTTTCGGCGGGGCCTTTTGCGGGGATTCGCGATTCCCGGATGATCGAGGCGAGCGGCATGTTGCTCGCGAGCTTCGCGTCGGTGGTCGATTCCAGCGCTTCACGGACCTCGAGCACGCCTGCCAGGCGCAGCCCGATCTCGGCCGCAGCGTGCCGGAGCTATACAAGGAAGTACCGGCGCAACGCCGCCTCGTGCTCGGCGTGGGGTCTCAAGCACGAGCTCGACGGCTACGGCGTCGCCGCCCGCGCACGCATCCACTCGCGCCGGTGCTGCCGGGCGAACGGAATTGAGCGCTCACGCTCAGGCGCCTACTGCGCCCACAGCAGCAGCACGACACCGGCGATGACGAGCGCGAGGCCGGAGGCCTCGCGCGCCGAGGTGCCCTGCTTGAACACGATTGCGGTCGCGAATTGCGCGAACAGCACCTCGACCAGGGCAAGCGTGCGCACGTTAGCCGCGCTCGTCAGCGCGAAGGCGAGGAACCAGAATTCGGAAGCGATCGCGCCCATGCAGCCGGCGAACAGCGATTGCCGCCATGCCCGCGCGATGGCCGCGAGCACGGGGCGGTCGCGCGCGGCGAGGTAGACGAGCAGCAGCAGCGACTGAATGACGATGCCGAGCGCAAGCGTCAACGTCGCACCGATGACGAAGCTCGGCTCGCCGAGGCTCAGGATCGCGCCGCGAAAACCGACCGCCGAGACCCCGACCAGTGCCCCCGAGCCGATGCCGAGCGCGATCGGTCGCCAGCTCCGCGCCGACGCCGTGCGCGGCTTCCATGACATGGTCATTACGCCCGCCGTCGCTACCACGATGGCGATGGACATCGGCAGCGTCACTCGGTCGCCGAGAAAGACGAGCCCGAACACCGCAACGTGCAGCGGCTCGGTCTTGGTATAGGCGATGGTGACGACGAAGGAGCGCTCGCCCATGGCGGCGAGCATGGTCGCGGTGGCGAAGATCTGCGCCAGCGCCCCGACGAGCACCCACGGCCAGAATATGAAATCCGGCCGCGGCAGCGCCACGCCGGTCGCCACTGAGGCGGCAGCGAGAAAAACAAGGACGAAAGGAAAACCGAAGAGGAAGCGCACATGGGTCGCCCCGACCGTGCCGAGGCTTCCCGTCAGCTCGCGCTGCATGGCATTACGCGCGGTCTGTGCCGCGGCGGCGAGCACAGTGAATAGGACCCAGAGCCAGTTCGTGTCGTTCATGGAAGTCCTATGGCGCGAGAAAATTATTCAATTCGTCACGCCAATGGCGTCAGGCTTCGGGCGCCACGTTGCGAGCAGTCCCGTCACCGGCCCACTCGGTCACGCTTCCCTTCTCGTTGTCGACCAGCGACAGGAGATCGAAGTAGCGAATCAGTCGCCTGGCTGGATAATACTCCGCTATTGCCGTGGCCGAGCGCGCCCTCGGTGTGCTGCACCCGGCTCGCGCCGGCATCGCCGCGAGCTGGGCGAAGCTGCCGGGCGCTGAAAGATCAGCCCGGAACATCGAGTTGAGCGCGCCGCGCAAAGGCTGCCGCCGGCCTTGTGGCCACAGGCAGTGAGCGGGCCGCGATTCCGGCCGTTTCTCAGTGGCTCTCGGCACGAAAACCCCGATTGACTACGCTCACAGGCCATCGTATTCTTCGTCAGCCCGCAGTCCGCCTATGTCACCGCTCAAGTCTTGAGCGTGAGCGGCGGACTGACCATGGCCGGGTGATTTTCAGATCTTCGTGACCAGGCAGAAACCGGTGTTCGAGGGCAACGCACGCTAGACGGGAGCTGCCTCGCTCGTGGCCGGTCTTCGGCCCGGCCATTGCGAGCAGGCAGGAGTAGAAGCGGCGAGCGGGCGAGCGCATCGCCGTCCACTGAAGGGAGAGGGGCAAGTGTTGATTCAGGTCTTGAACGGCCTCGTCTACGGAACATTTTCGGCAGGGCGGCCAAGGTGGCGGGCGAGCTCAAGCCGGTCATCGAGGTGGCGGCCGATTCGGCACAGGCAATGCCGCCGTCCTCGCCCGAGTGCAAGATGAAGTGACCGCCATTCCGATAGCCTGTCACGCCGTGGACCTCAACGTCATTCTGCCGCCCGAGCGCATCGACGCCATGACCAAGGCGGGCTATTGGCACGACCGCACCGTTGTAGACTATCTCGATGCGGCCGCGGCACAGCTTCCGGACAAGGTGGCGCTTACGGACTGGAACAGCACCACCGCTCGGGCAAGCACCTTGTCCTATCGCCAGTTGAAACGGCTTTCCGAGCGGCTCGGCGCCGGCTTGGCCGCCCTGGGCGTCGGCAAGGGCGACGTGGTGTCATTTCAGCTTCCCAACTGGTGGCAATTCGTAGCCCTGCATCTGGCCTCGGTGCGTATCGGCGCCATCACCAACCCGTTGATGCCGATTTTCCGCGAGCGCGAACTCGTGCATATGCTGGGGCTGGCCGAGGCCAAGGTACTGGTGGTGCCGCGGCGCTTCCGTGATTTCGACTATGCGGACATGGTGTCCGGCATCAGGGACAAGCTGCCCGCTTTGGAGCACCTGCTGGTGATCGGGGGTGGGGGCGAGTCCTCTTTCGAGGCTTTCGCGGCGCGGCGATGGGAAGAGGCAAGCGATACCAAGACTCTTTTTGCCTGCCGCCGCCAGGGTCCCAACGAAGTGACTAAGGTTCTCTACACTTCAGGGACTACCGGGGAGGCAAAGGGGGTCATGCATACCGCCAACACCCTGTTCGGCAACCTGGTGGAATGCGCGAAGCGTCTTCGCCTGGGCGAGAAGGATATCGTGCTGATGGCATCGCCCTTGGCTCATCAGACCGGTTTCCTGTACGGCATGGTGATGTCGATCATGCTGAAGTCGAAACTGGTGCTGCAAGACGTGTGGGTGCCCGATGAGGCGGCCCGGCTTATCCAGGACGAAGGCTGTACCTTCACCATAGCGGCCACGCCGTTCCTGGCTGATCTCGCCGACTTGGCGACGCTGGACAAGATTGATATCTCGTCCTTGCAGGTGTTTGTGTGCGGCGGCGCGCCGATTCCCGAGGCGCTGATGCAACGGGCGGCGAGACGGCTTGACTGCAGCATCATGTCCGCCTGGGGAATGACCGAAAGCGGCGCCGTCACCATCACCAGGCCGGGCGACCCGGATGCCAAAGTGTTTGGAACCGACGGATGCGCCCTGCCGGGGTTGGAGGTGAGAGTGGTGGGCGCTGACGGCAACACCTGTCCGCGCGACATCGAGGGCGATTTGCAGGTGCGCGGCGCGAGCAGTTTCGTCGGCTACCTGAAGCGTCCCAAACTCTACGGGGTGGATTCGAATGGCTGGTTCGACACCGGCGATCGCGCCCGCATGGACGCCGAGGGCTATATCCGTATCACGGGTCGCTCGAAGGACATCATTATTCGCGGCGGCGAGAATATTCCGGTAATTGAGGTGGAGGGCATGCTCTACCGCCATCCGTCAATCCAGGACGCGGCCGTGGTGGCGATGCCGGACCCGCGTTTGGGTGAGCGGGCTTGCGCCTTCGTCACGCTGCAGCCGGGCGCCACCCCGGTATCCCTGGCCGACGTTACCGCCTACCTCGCCGAGCTCAGGATGTCCAAACAGTATTACCCCGAGCGGCTGGAAATCGTCCAGGCGATGCCGCGCACGCCCTCGGGCAAGATTCAAAAATTCAAGTTGCGCGAGATTGCAAAGGAATTCGGCTTCGGATCATAAGCTGATGCATTGTCCCCCGGGTGCGCACCCGTTCGTTTGGTCTTCGTGATTACCGGCTTGGCCTGGACCCCGTCATGGTAGCGCATCAGCACGTGCCGAAAAAAGCGGCCCGGATACGCTAGGCCAGCGCCTTGCTTAAGATCTCGGCCACGTCCTTCGACAGTCCCTGCGCCGCGCGTATGCGCAGGAGTGCGGCGCGCGCGTGCCGCCTGCGCCCGGCGTCGAACTTGCGCCAGCGGTCGAAGGCGCGCGCCATGCGCGCGGCGACCTGCGGGTTGAAGGCGTCGATCGCGATCACCTGCTCGGCGAGGAATTGGTAGCCGTCCCCGTCAGCGGCGTGAAAGCGCACGTGGTTGCCGCAGAAGCTGCGGATGAGCGCGTAGACCTTGTTCGGGTTGCGCATATCGAACGCGGGGTGCGCGAGCAGTTTTCGCACTTCGACTAGCGTGCCGGGCAGGCGCGAGCCCGCCTGCACCGCCAGCCATTTGTCCACCACCAGCGGCTCGCTTTTCCATTTGGCATAAAACGCGGCCAGCGCCTGCACGCGCTCGGCGCAGTCGCAATTGGCGAGCGCGGCCAGTGCGGCCATGGCGTCGGTCATGTTATCGGCGCCTTCGAACTGGCCGAGCGCGAGCGCGCGCACGTCCGCGTCGTCGAGTTCCATCAGATAGCCGAGGCAGAGATTCTTGAGTGCGCGCTTGCCCGCTGCTTGCGCGTCAGGGCTGTAAGGGCCGGGCAGGACCTGCGCCTGGTAGGTGGCGAGCAGTTCGCTCTTCAAGGCTTGCGCCAGATCGCGACGCAGGCGATTGCGGACCGCATGTATGGCATCGGGATCGACTTCGTCCAGTTGCTCGGCGATGTAGATTTCGGAGGGCAGCCCCAGGGCTTCGGCGCCGAAGGCGGGATCGCGCGGCGCATCGGCGAGCACCCGCGCAAAGGCGTCGATGAAGCTCTGCGGCGCCGTCAAAGCGTCGCCTGCGCCGGGATCGCTCGCGCGGTTCTCCCGGATACCGCGCAGGATCAGCGCGAGCGCGAGCCGTTGGCCCGCCTCCCAGCGGTTGAAGGCGTTCGCGTCATGCGCCATCAGATGCGTGAGATCGGCTTCGCTGTAGTCGTATTTCACGATCACCGGCGCGGAGAAATCGCGCAGCAGCGAGGGCAGCGGCGGTGCCGGTACGTTGACGAACACAAAGCGCTCCTGCGGCTGGCGTAGCGAAAGTACTCGCGTGATTTCTTCGGCCGGTTGCCCGCCGCGCAGCCCGGTCGCGGGCTGATCACCGGGCTCTTCGCCCTCCAGCATCAGAGCCATGTCCTTTCCGTGCGGCCCCACCAGCCCCAGCGCGAACGGAATGTGGAAAGGCAGCTTGGTCTCCTGCCCCGGTGTGGGCGGGCAGGATTGTGTCAGCGTGAGGGCATAACACCTTGTGGCCGCATCGTACTTGCCCTCCACCTGCACTACCGGCGTGCCCGCCTGTTCGTACCAGCGGCGGAACTGGCTGAGATCGATGTCGCTCGCATCCTGCATCGCCTGCACGAAATCGTCGGTGGTCACCGCCTGGCCGTCGTGGCGCCGGAAATACAGGTCCATGCCGGCGCGAAACACCCGGGTCCCGAGCAGCGTGTGCTGCATGCGTACCACTTCCGCGCCTTTCTCGTACACCGTCATGGTGTAGAAATTGCGGATCTCCATGTAGGCGGCCGGACGCACCGGGTGCGCCATCGGACCGGCGTCCTCGGGGAACTGCGCCGCGCGCAGCCCGCGCACTTCGCCGATGCGCTGCACCACGCGCGAGTACCTGTCGGCGCCGTACTCCTGGTCGCGGAACACGGTGAGGCCTTCCTTCAGCGACAGCTGAAACCAGTCGCGGCAGGTGACGCGGTCGCCGGTCCAATTGTGGAAATACTCGTGCGCGACGACGCGGTCGATGTTCTGGTAGTCGATGTCGGTCGCGGTATCTGGCCGGGCGAGCACGTACTTGGTGTTGAAAATGTTGAGGCCCTTGTTTTCCATCGCGCCGGAATTGAAATCGCCCACGGCCACGATGATGTAGCCGTCCAGGTCCAGCTCCAGACCGAACACCTCCTCGTCCCATTTCATCGCGCTCTTCAGGCAGCGCATGGCGAAGCCGCACTGGTCGAGCTTGCCCGGTTCGACATAGACGGCAAGCTTGGCGGTGCGCCCGGAGCGGGTGACGAAGCTGTCGGCTAGCTTTTCCAGCTTCGCCGCCACCATGGCGAAAAGATAGGATGGCTTGGGGAACGGGTCTTCCCATTTCGCCCAGTGCCGCCCGCCCGTCTCCGCGCCAGCGGCGACCAGGTTGCCGTTCGAGAGCAGCACCGGATAGCGCTCGCGCTCGGCGTGGATGGTGTTGGTGTAGCGCGCCATCACGTCCGGCCGGTCGATGAACCAGGTGATGCGGCGAAAGCCCTGCGCCTCGCACTGGGTGACAAAGCCGCTGCCCGAGGCGTACAGGCCTTCAAGCCGGGTATTTTTCTGCGGGCAAATGCGCGCTACGGTTTCCAGGGTAAACCGCTCGGGCACTTTGGTGATGCTAAGGCTCTCCTCGGTTAGCGCGTATTCTTCCGGCTGCAGCGTCCGGCCGTCCAGCGCCACCGACTCGAGTTCGATTTCGTCGCCGTCGAGCATCAGGGGCGCGTGGGCATCGGCGGACTTCGGGTTTCTGGCGAGCGCCAGAGTGGCGCGCACCAGCGCGTGGTCTTCACGGATATCGACATCGAGAGCTATGGTCGAAATCAGGAACGCCGGCGGCGTGTAGTCTTTGAGGTAAATGGTCTTGGGTGCGGGTTCACGCATGGGGCAGGGTGCAGGGATCGGATCGGAGGAGCGCTAGTCTACCGGAAGCGCTGCCGGGTGCGCCAAAAAGAACTATAGTTTGAGCATGGCGGGATGAGCGGGGTTTTGCATGCGCCGGTTCACTATTCTCCTGATGGCCGTATTCTGGCCCGTGTGGCTCGCGGCAGCGCCGGCGCCGGTGTTGGTGCTGACGATCAACGGCGCGATCGGGCCCGCGACCGCCGACTATGTGCACCGCGGCATCGAACACGCGCGCGCGCAAGGGGCGCAGCTCGTGGTGCTGCAGATGGACACCCCGGGCGGGCTGGACAGCTCGATGCGTGCCATCATCAAGGACATCCTCGCCGCGCCGATGCCGGTCGCCGCATTCGTCGCGCCGGCCGGCGCTCGCGCTGCCAGCGCCGGAACCTACATTTTGTATGCCAGCCACGTCGCGGCGATGGCGCCGGCCACCACTCTTGGCGCGGCGACGCCGGTGGCCATCGGCGCCGTGCCCGGCGGCGGCAAGGAGGGCGAGGGCAAAGATGGCGGGGATGGCAAAGCCGGCAAGGGCAGTGGGAAAACCGGGGAGCTTTTCTCCGACGCGATGACGCGCAAACATGTGCACGATGCCGCGGCCTACATCCGCGGACTGGCGCAGATGCGCGGCCGCAATGTCGAATGGGGGGAACGCGCGGTGCGCGAGGCGGTGAGCCTGTCCTCGGCTGAAGCGCAGAAGCTCAAGGTCATCGATCTCGTGGCCGAGGATGTGCCGCAATTGTTGCAGCATCTCGACGGCCGCATATTCGGCATCGCCGGAACCGAGCGTGTGCTCGACACGGCCGGGGTGACCGCTACCGTGTTCGAGCCCGACTGGCGCACGCGCCTGTTGTCGGTGATCACCGATCCGAGCATTGCCTACATGCTGGTCCTGCTCGGCCTGTACGCCATCGCGTTCGAATTCTACAACCCCGGCATGGTGTTGCCGGGCGTGGTCGGCGCCATCTGCGTGCTGGTCGCGCTGTACGCGTTCCAGATGCTGCCGGTGAACTACGCCGGGCTCGCCCTGATTCTGCTCGGCATCGGCTTCATGGTGGGCGAGGCGTTTTTCCCCGCCTACGGCTCGCTCGGCATCGGCGGGCTGATCGCCTTTGTCGTCGGTTCGGTGATCCTGATCGACACCGATATCCCCGGCTACGGCATCCCGTACGCGTTGATCGGCGGCTTTGCCGCGGCCAGCGCCGCGTTCCTGATGCTGATGGTCGGGGTGGCGCTCAAGGCGCGCCGCCGCCCGGTGGTGAGCGGGCGCGAGGAACTGATCGGCTGCGCGGGTGAAGTGCTGGAAGATTTCGACGAGGAAGGTTGGGCCCGCGTGCATAGCGAAACCTGGCGCGTGCGCGCCGCCATGCCGCTCAAGGCCGGCCAGCGCGTGCGTATCGCGGCGATGGACGGCCTGGTGCTGGACGTCGTTCCCGAGCCCGGCCAGGCAGATCCGTGAACCAGGACGGGTGACGCCCTATTGCATGTTCCCCAATTCGGAGCAAGCTCCGCTAAGGACAAACCCTCGATCAGAGCTTCCCAAGGAGGTTGAATCATGGTGCTCAATTTCGGCTTAGGTGTAGTCATCCTCGTCGTGGCCTTGCTGGCGTGGTCGCTGCGCGTCCTGCGCGAGTACCAGCGTGGCGTGGTGTTCCAGCTCGGGCGCTTCTGGATGGTGAAGGGGCCGGGGCTGATCTTTCTGATCCCGGTGGTGCAGCAGATGGTGCGGGTGGACCTGCGCACCGTAGTGCTCGACGTGCCGCCGCAAGACGTGATCACGCGCGACAACGTCTCGGTCAAGGTGAATGCGGTGGTGTACTTCCGCGTGGTCGACCCGCAAAAGGCAATCATCCAGGTGGTCAATTTCCTCGATGCGACCAGCCAGCTCGCCCAGACCACGCTGCGCGCGGTGCTGGGAAAACACGAGCTCGACGCGCTGCTGGCGGAGCGCGAGAAGCTCAATCTCGACATCCAGAGAACGCTCGATACCCAGACCGACGCCTGGGGCATCAAGGTGTCCACCGTCGAAATCAAGCACGTGGACCTGAACGAGTCCATGGTGCGCGCGATCGCGCGCCAGGCGGAAGCCGAGCGCGAACGCCGCGCCAAGGTGATCCATGCCGAGGGCGAGCTGCAGGCGTCGGAGAAGCTGTTGGCGGCGGCGCGCATCCTGTCGCAGCAGGCCGAGGCGATGCAGTTGCGCTACCTGCAGACCTTGAGCAATATCGCCGGGGACAAGGCCTCGACCATCGTGTTCCCGGTGCCGATGGATCTGATCACGCCGATGCTGGAGGCGCTCAAGAAACGCGGCGCGTAATCGGCGGCGGGTTGTGCATGGGCTGGTATCGAATCCTTCTTTGGGTACCTACCTTTCCACAGTAATTTTACGAGGGTAGGTGTCTCACGTCACATTGGCACAAACGGGATGGTTCCCGCCTTTATACTGGGAACAACTTTCACAAGAGAGTTCGTGTCGCACTTGAATTTCCTATCTTTCGGTTGCGCCGAGGCAGGTTTGATATAGATCAAAAGCGGCCGAGACGCGACTACTTACCATGCACACACGCCAGCCGAGGAAGTATCATGTAATGAACAACCAGGCCGGTTGCAACTGCAACCGGGATTAGGGGAGGCACAAGGCGATGGTGCGACGAGGCGCTTCAGTCATTCATTTGCACCCGGATATGGGGTGCGTGCCGGTGGCTTGCCGCGACTGCGGTGTCTACCGCTTATGCGTTCCGCTCGGTCTCAACCAAGAAGAAATGTCCTTGCTGGATCATATCGTCAAGCGCAAGCAGACCATCCGGCGCGGCCAAGTCATGTTTAGGGCCGGCCAGGCACTCGATTACATCTACGCGATTCGCAGCGGCTCGGCCAAGACTTACCTGACGACCGAGGACGGTCGCGTACAGATCACCGGGCTCCACGTGCCCGGCGAACTGCTCGGCCTGAGCGCGATCGATTCGAAACGCTATTCATGCGAGGCGATGGCGCTGGAAACCACATCGGTATGCGAAGTATCGGTGGAGCGCCTGGAAGCGGTTGCCGATCGCGTTCCGGCCGTTCACTATCAGATGCTGCGGATCATGAGCAACCAGATCTGCGACAACGAGCGCTTGCTGCTGCTGCTGGGAAAGCGCTCCGCGGAGGAGCGGCTTGCGGCGTTTCTGCTCGGCCTGTCGCGGCGATTCGCGGCCCGCAATTACTCGGCGACACAGTTCAATTTCGGCATGTCGCGCGGCGACATCGGCAACTATCTGGGCATGGCCGAGGAAACCGTCTGCCGCGTGTTATCGCGATTGCAGGATTTCGGCCTGATTCGCGTGCAGCGCCGCCGGGTCACGCTCCTCGATCTCGAGGCGCTGCGAGATCTTGCCAAAGAGCGGGTCGTGACCGGTGCATTGGCGCCGACGCTCGCCCGCTCGTCCGCGTAAGCACTTCTCCTGCCTGACGCCTGACCGGCACGCGGCATTGCGCCGCGGTACCCATTGCCCCACATCGCAACGCGCACGGAAGTTGACGCGCGTCAGGGTTTTCCTGTGCGATGAGGTAGATATTAGCGTGGGTTGTTCGCAACGGAGGAACCGGGCATGGCCCGGGTCGCCGTCGAGCCCAGCCCACAGGAGAGAAGATTCATGCATAGCTACTCTGTCGCCGGTGGCGCGGCAGGCGCTGTTGCCGTTCCTTGGCGCGCCTACTGGCGGTTGTGCAAGGCCAAGGTGGTGCTGCTCGTCACTTTCACCGCGGTGGTCGGCATGTTCCTGTCCACCGCGGGCGCGCCGCCGTTGGGCGCCGTCGTGTTCGGCACCCTGGGCATCGCGCTGGCGGCGGCCTGCGGCGCCGCGCTCAACCACGTGGCGGACCGGCACATTGACGCGGTCATGGCGCGTACCAGCCGGCGGCCCCTGCCGCTGGGCGAGGTCGGCGCGCGCCAGGCCGTGCTGTTCGCGCTCGCGCTCGGCGCGCTGGCGATGTTCGTCCTGTGCCGGCTCGTCAACCCTCTTACCGCGCTGCTCACCTTCATCTCGCTCATCGGCTATGCCGTCATCTACACCCTGTTCCTCAAGCGCCGCACGCCCCAGAACATCGTGCTGGGTGGGGCGGCGGGCGCGGCGCCGCCGGTGCTGGGTTGGGCGGCGGTGACCGGTCAGATCCATCCCGAGGCGCTGCTGCTGTTCCTCATCGTCTTCGTGTGGACCCCGCCCCATTTCTGGTCGCTGGCCATCCGCCGGCGCGAGGACTATGCCCGCGCCGGCATCCCCATGCTGCCGGTGACCCACGGGGTGCGCGTGACCAAGCTCCAGATCCTGCTGTACACGGCGCTGCTGGTGGCGGTCACCATGCTGCCGTTCGTCACCCACATGAGCGGGCTGATCTACCTGGCGGGCGCGATCGCGCTGGGCATCGGGTTCCTGCGTTCCGCGTTGGCATTGTATCGCACCGATTCCGACGCGCAGGCGATGAAAACCTTCAGCTACTCCATCCGGTACCTCAGCCTGCTGTTCGCGTTTCTGCTGGCGGACCACTATGCGCGACTGTTTCTGCGCGTCCTCTAACGGCCGCGCGCGTTCCCGCCGCCGGCACGTACGCCGAACGGTTCGGGCACGGGAGAACGCGTTTGGTTTCTTGGGCGGTGTTACACGAAGGAGGTAATGTATGACGCAAGCGGTGACGCATCACCCGGAGCACGAAACAAGCCCGTGGCCACTGTTGACGGGCATGGGCGTGCTGCTGTCCGCCCTCGCCCTGCTCGCCTACTTCCCATGGCGCATGCCCTTGCTGGGTGTCATCCTGGGAGGCGCAATGCTCGCACTGCTTGCCGTGGGGCTTTCCGGCTGGGCGCGGGAGTTCTTCACTAGCGGGACCGAAGCCGGCCTGGGGCCGGTCGCCGTCGCCGCCTTCATCGTCTCGGAGGTAATGATTTTCGGCACCATGTTCGCGGCGTTCTGGGACGGACGCATCGGCCATGCCGAGCAATGGGCGAGCTTTATCCCGGCAAACTTGGATCTGAAGCTCGCGCTCTGGCTCACGCTGATCCTCTGGGCCTCGAGCGCGACCATGGTGCTGGCCGAGCGCGGTTTCGAGCGCGGCGATCGCGCCGCCTCGCGGTTCTGGCTGGTGGCGACGTTCGCCCTGGGCCTCGCGTTCGTCGTCCTGCATCTCAACGAGTGGAACCACTTGGCCGCCGGCGGTTTTCGCCTCGGCGCCAACATCTACGCGACCACCTTTTACGGGTTGACGGGCGTGCACACCTCGCACGTGGTCGTGGGACTGGCCATCCAACTGCTGCTCTTCGGCGTCCTGGCGAGCGGCCTCATGCAGCAGGGCAGAGCCACGTTTTTCCGCGGCGCGAGCCTTTACTGGCACTTCGTCGACATCATGTGGATCATGGTGGCGGCCAACGCCTACCTCATCGGCGGAACGCGGTGACGATACGCGCTCTCGCCCTCGCCGCGGCGCTGGCCGCCGCCGCGCCGGCGGCGGCGCACTACAACCGCCCGGCGCTGCAGGATGCCTTAGACCCGGCGCTGCTGCGCATCGACGAGAGCCGCTATCTCGGCCAGCCGGTTGCGGATGTCGAAGTGATGACCGAGTCGGGGCCGGCGCGCCTCCACAGTCTGATCGCCGACCGGCCGACGATCCTGCTGCTCGCGTATTACACCTGCGACGGTGCCTGTCTCACGACTATCCAGAATTTGGCGCGGGTGCTGCGCGCCGTGGACGGGCCGGAGTACCGCGTGGTGGTGGCCTCGTTCGACGCGGACGACAGTCTGGAGAACCTGCGCCAGGTGAAGTCCACCCTGGAACGCGTGCCGGATTCGTGGACCTTCGGGCTGCTGCCGCGCGAGGAGAGCGCGCGGCTTACACAATCCGTGGGTTTCACGTTCTTCTTCTCCGAGCGCGACCGCGCCTTCATTCATCCGAGCGTGCTGGTGTTCCTCTCGTCCAAGGCAGAGGTCATGCGCTACCTCTACGGCGCCGAGCCGCGCGCACAGGACATCGAGCTCGCGCTCATCGAGACGCGCGACCGCGTGCAGGGGTTCAACGATTTGGTGGACGCGGTCAAGCTCACCTGCTATCGCTACGACCCGGCCCGCAGCCGCTACGTTGTGCACCCGACGCTCATCTTCGGTGGCATCGGGCTCGGCGTCCTCGGCATGACCGGCCTGTTAGCGTTTTCGTATAAAAGAGATTCCAAGGGAGGGCAATGATGCAAACGCTATCACTGGCTTCAGCCGATGTGCTCGCGGGAGGCGCCGCCGCCACGCCGATCGCCTATCCCGGCCAGTACTGGGACCAAATGTTCAATATCTGGCTCATCGTTGCTGTCGGCATCTACTTGATCGTCGCTTTGCCGATGCTCTACTTTCTGGTCAAGTACCGCTACCGCAGGGGCGTCAATGAGCAGGGTGCCCAGGGTGCCCACGAGGAGGAGGGTCCCGGCATCGGCATCGAGGTGTTGTGGACGGTGATCCCGCTCATCATCGTGATCTACCTCGCCACGCAGAGCCTCGCCTTCTACACGCGCCAGCGCACGCCACCAGCCGACTCCCTGCCGGTGAAGGTCGAAAGCGCGATGTGGTCCTGGAACTTCGAGTACTCGAACGGCAAGAAGTCGACAACCGACCTCTACGTCCCGGTGGGCAAGCCGGTGAAGCTGCTGCTCTCGTCCAGGGACGTGATCCACGCTTTCCACATCCCCGAGGCCAAGACCATGGAAGACGCGGTTCCCGGGCGCGTGACCTACCTGTGGTTCCAGTTCAACAAGACCGGCGAGTACCGGGCGTACTGCCGCGAGTATTGCGGCACGGCGCACGCCTTTATGCTCGCGACCATCAAGGTCGTGACACCCGAGCAATTCGAGCAGTGGCTCAAGCAGCCGGGATGAGCACGCGCGCATAACCGAACACCCTGAAGGAGATCATTCGATGCAAACAGCCGCCGCCGTCTCCACGCCCTGGTTCCGGGCGAGCTTGCGCGAGTGGATCCTGACCACGGATCACAAGAAGATCGCCATCCTCTACGGGCTCACCTCGCTGCTGTTCTTCGCCGTCGCCGGTCTCATGGGGCTCTTGATCCGCCTCGAGCTCTCCCAGCCCGGCCTGCAGTACGTCTCGCCCGATTTCTACAATTATCTCCTCACCGGTCACGGGGCGGTGATGCTGCTGTGGTGGGCGATCGCTTTCTGGGCGGCGTTCTCGAATTTCCTTATCCCGATCATGATCGGCGCGCGCGACGTCGCCTTCCCGCGGCTCAACCAGTTGTCGTACTGGTTCTTCTTTACCGCCAGCGTGCTGGTGCTGATCACGCTCATCCCGGGCCAGCAGATCAGGATGATGTGGACCGGCTATCCGCCGTTCTCGCTGCACGAC
>JACRAS010000203.1 GCA_016234705.1 Betaproteobacteria bacterium
CCGAGCACGTGACACCGTCGGATATTCATGTTTCCTCCATGTAAAAGGGCATTGCGGCGCCGATTAGACGCCGCGCTCCACGTCCGACATACTCTATATCCATGTTTCCTCCATGTCAAAGGACATTGCGACAAGGACATTGCGGCGGACATTGCGGCGGCACGGTGCCCGCCGATTTTGGCCGACCGGTCGAGATGCGAACCGCGCAGACAAACCGTGCACGACTTCCCCAAGCCGCCGCAGTATCGTCGATGCTGCGGAGGGGAACAAAACAGCGCGCGCCGCCGGACGCTGCGCTGCTTTGCATTGACAGCATTCTAAAAGACCCGTTAGAATCCATTCCTTTTTTCGCCCCCCATCGCGCAATGACTCTCTGGGCCGTGCATACGCTAAACGGTATTTCGTTCGGGGTGCTCCTGTTCCTGCTCGCGGCCGGCCTTTCGCTCATCTACGGCCTGATGAAGATTCTCAACCTCACCCACGGGTCTTATTACCTCCTGGGCGCCTACGTCGGGTTGACGGTCATCCGGATGACCGGGAGTTTCGTGCTCGCCGTGGTGGTCGCGACTCTCGCGGTCGCACTGATCGGAGCCCTCATGGAGCGGTTCTTCCTCCGGCGCTTCCACCTCCAGGAGCTGCCGCAGACGCTGCTCACCTTCGGCTTTCTTTTCATCTTCGCCGACCTCGCCTTGTGGATCTGGGGCGGCAATCCCCAAACGCTGCCCAAACCGGCAGCCTTTGAGCATTCCGTCCGGGTCGGCGACATCGTGTACCCGTCCTACCGCCTGTTTCTCATCGCGGTCGGGCTGCTCGTCGGCGCCGCGCTGTGGTGGTTCCAGGAGGGGACGCGCATCGGCGCGATGCTGCGCGCCGGGGTGGACGACGAGGAGATCGCCCGCGGCCTCGGGATCAATGTTTCCCTTTTGTTCACGCTCGTGTTCTCGCTCGGCGCGTTTCTCGCAGCACTGGGCGGCGTGCTGGGCGGACCGATCATCGGCGTCTATCCGGGAGCGGACTTCGAGGTGCTGCTTCTGGCTTTCGTCGTGGTCATCGTCGGCGGGCTCGGCAGCCTCAAGGGCGCGTTGGTCGGCGGCCTGCTCGTCGGATTGCTGGACAATTTCGGCAAGGCGTTTTTTCCCGAGTTCGCCCTGTTCGCCATGTACGTGCCGATGGCGGTCATCCTCGTCCTCCGTCCCACGGGAATCTTCGGGCGCGGATGAGCATCCGTCTGCGGCTGGCCGCCCTTGGCGCGGGCGCGCTTGTGCTCCTGCTCCTGCCGTATTTCCTGCCGTCGTATTTCCTCGGGCTCGCGGCCAAGATGCTGATCTTCGCCCTGTTCGCAATGAGCCTCGATCTTCTTCTCGGCTATACCGGGCTCGCCTCCCTGGGTCACGCCGCTTACTTCGGCGTCGCCTCCTACACCGTGGGGCTGCTTGCGCTCAAGGCGGACGCCAGCCTCTGGCTGGCGCTGCCGGCGGGCCTCCTCGCCGCCGGCGTCACCGCCGCCTTTTTCGGGCTACTCGCGCTCCGGGCGCGCGGCAGCTACTTCCTGATGATCACGCTCGCCCTCGCCCAGGTACTGTGGGCGATCGCGTTCAGCTGGCGCAGCATGACCGGAGGCGACGATGGGCTGCCGAACATTCCCCGTCCCGAACTGCCGCTGCCCTGGCCGCTGGCCGATAGCACGCCTTTCTATTACTTCGTGCTCCTGGTCGCCGGTGCAGCCGCCGTTCTTCTTGTCCGCATCGTGCAGTCGCCGTTCGGCTACGCGCTGCGCGGCATCCGCGAGAGTGAATCGCGGATGCTCGCCCTGGGTTACAACGTCTGGCGCTACAAGTATCTGGCCTTCGTTCTGGCCGGACTGTTCGCCGGTCTCGCCGGCTGCCTGTATGTATACTACAATCGCTTCGTCAGCCCGGAGTACCTCCACGTAGTGCGTTCCGCCGAGGTGCTGCTCATGGTAATCCTGGGCGGCGCCGGGACCCTGGTCGGGCCGGCGATCGGCGCGGGCGTGATCGTCCTTCTCGAGAATTTGATCAGCGCCCACACGCAACGCTGGTTGATGGTGCTCGGCGCAGTCTATGTGGTCGTCACGCTGTTCGCCCCCCGCGGTCTCATGGGATTGGTGCAGGACTACAGGCAGCGCAGGTCCGGCCCATGAACGCTCTGGCGGTGCGCGATCTGGCGAAGAGCTTCGGTGGCGTCCAGGCCCTGGCAGGGGTCACGCTCACGGTCGCGCAGGGCGAGCGCCGGGCCGTCATCGGCCCGAACGGCGCGGACAAGACGACCCTGTTCCACGCGATCTCGGGCACGATCTTCCCGTCATGGGGAACCGTCGTCCTCTTCGACCGCGAGATCACGCGACTGGCGCCTTACGAGCGAGCGCGCCTGGGCCTTGCCCGGACGTTCCAGATCACCAATCTCTTCCCCGGCCTGACGGTGCTGGAAAACGTCTTGCTCGCGGTCTGCGCCGCCGCCGGCGGAGGGCTCGGGCTCCTGCGCCCGATGGCCGCGCATCCGCGTCTGTTCGAAAAGGCCGAGCGGCTGCTTGAGGAATGGGGTCTGTCGGCGAGCGCACGCCGGCTGGTCAGGCACCTCTCCTACGGTGAGCAGCGCCAGATCGAGCTGATCCTCGCGCTCGCGGGCTCGCCGCGGCTGCTGCTGCTCGACGAACCTACGGCCGGCCTCTCTCCCGCGGAGACCGCCCAGGTGGTCGCGATGGTGCGCAGCCTACCGCGCGAGATCACCATCCTGATGATCGAGCACGACATGGACGTCGCCTTCGAGCTCGCGGACAGCATTACGGTCTTGCATCAGGGCCTGCTCATCGCCGAAGGCGACCGGGAGACCATTCGGTCGCACCCGAAGGTGAGCGAGATCTACCTCGGAGTGGAGTAGCGGCAATGCTGCGCGTCGAGAACATCCACGCCTACTACGGCGACAGCTATATCCTCCAGGGCGTGTCGCTCAGCGTCGAGCCCGGCCAGGTCGTCGCCGTGCTCGGCCGCAACGGCGTGGGCAAGACGACACTGGTGCGCGCCATCATCGGGTTGACCCCGCCGCGCCGGGGACGGGTCCTGTTCAAGGGCGCAGATGTAACGCGGCTGCCCGCCTACCGCATCGCCCGCATGGGAATCGGTCTGGTCCCGCAGGGCCGGCGCATCTTTCCCTCGCTGTCGGTGCGCGAGCATCTCGAGGTGACGGCGCGCGGCGCCGGCCGGGCGCGCTGGAATTTCGACGCGGTGATCGCGCTGTTTCCCAACCTCGGCGGGCGGCTGCGGCAATCGGGCAGCAAGCTCTCCGGTGGCGAGCAGCAGATGCTCGCCGCCGGCCGGGCGCTGGTGAGCAACCCCGACCTCCTGCTCATGGACGAGCCCACGGAGGGCCTGGCGCCGCTCATGGTCCGCGAGCTGGGCCGCGTCATCGACGCGCTCAAGGCTGCGGGCACGGCCATCCTGCTGGTCGAGCAGCACCTCGCGTTCGCCCTCCGCCACGCCGACCGGATTTACATCATGAGCAAGGGCCGCATGGTTCATCACTGCACCCCGGCCGAGCTGGCGGCCGACCACGAGGTGAAGGCCCGCTATCTCGGCGTGTAGCCCTGCATCGGACCGGGCAGCATCGCGCCGGCTACACCAAGCCTTGGCCGCCGTCGATGGCCAGGACATGGCCCGCAACGTAGCCGGCCGCCTCGCTTTGTCTTCCATAATCTCCCGATTTTGGGAAGTTGCAAAGTTGCAACTTCCCAAAATCGGGAGACGTATGTAAACCCAAAATCTTCGCCAATTGCGTTAACACTTGAGTCGTAAGGGACTATGAAGGAAACGGACACCCAAGCGGCGGAGTCGCCGCACGCCCGATGACCAATTCGCACCAGTGCGCGCTCGCAAGCAGCCTCTCCTCGGCGAACGCACCGCCGACAATCTGCATCGCCAGCGGAAGCTTCTCCTTGCCTAAGCCCGTTGGGAGAGAAATTGCCGGCAGCCCGGCGAAGCTCCACGGGGCGCAGAAGTTGCCGTCTCCCGTGGTGGAGAGATCCGGCGCGGGCGCGGGCGCCACCGGCATCACGAGCCCGTCGAACAGGGTGAGGATCGCATCCATGTCAAGCTGAAATCGCCGTCGCATCCGCCGGGCCTGTAAGTAAGCGACCGCTGGGACCAGGCTTCCCCCCTCCACGAACGTGCGAATCTTCGGCCGGTATTCGTCCGCGTGAGATCGAAACAAGTCCGCGTGAAAGGCGGCAGCTTCGGCCTCGGCAATCAGCCGGGTCGCCGCATGCACGGCGCGAAAGCTATCCGGCAACGTAACCTGTTCGATCGCCGCGCCTGCCGCCCTTAGCGCCGAGACGATCAACTCGATGTGCCGCGCCACTTCGGCTGTCGATTCATCGAGAAAATACTCGCGCACCAGTCCCAAGCGAGGAGGGGAGTCGGCCGGGAGCAGGGCCGGATAGTCCGGCACGGGCAGGCTGGAGGACGTCGGGTCGTCTCGGTCCCGGCCGGCCAGCACCTTCAGCAGCAGGGCCGCGTCGGTGACGCTCCTCGAAAAGGTCCCGACATGATCCAGAGACCAGGCGAGCGGGATGATCCCGGCGCGGCTGATCCGCCCGTAGGTTGGCTTCAGCCCCACCACGCCGCAGTACGCGGCGGGACGCAGTACCGAACCGACGGTTTGAGAGCCGAGCGCGGCAGGCGCCATCTGCGCGGCGACGGCCGCTGCCGATCCGCTGCTCGACCCGCCGGGCGTGCGTTCGAGATTCCAGGGATTCTTCGTCTGCGCCGGGTCCAGGTACGCAAACTCGGTGGTGGCGGTCTTTCCGAGAATGATGGCCCCTGCCGCCTTGAGCCGGCTGACCGTGGTCGCGTCGTTGACGGGAACCTGGTCGGCAAAGCCCCTGGCGCCGGCTGTCGTCTTGACCCCGGCCACGTGGTAGATATCCTTGATCCCCACGGGAATTCCATGAAGCGGCCCGCGAATCCGTCCGGCTCGCGCTTCATCGCTCAGACGCTCGGCCTGCTCGAGCGCATCGGCGCGGCATAGAGTCACCCAGGCTTTGACTGAAGGCTCGAGCGACTCGATGCGCTCGAGACAGCCCGCCACCAGCTCCACCGGCGAGAGCGAGCCTTCACGAATTCTTTTCGCCGCTTCGGCAACAGTCAGAGTATGGAGCATTGCCTACCGAGGCTCTTCGTCGGGATCGAACGGCACACGGGCGAGAAGCTCGAGGTCTTTGGCGAGCTGCTCGATGAAAGGACGAAGCACCTCGGCCCGCTCGCGGCCGTACCGGCGGATCGCCTCCCGATAGAGGCTCTCAAGCGGAGACAGCGCCGGTCCCATTTTTCAAATGTTTTTGGAAGGATTCCACCGTCCTTGGCCAGTCGGTGGGGCCGCCCGGGCCGTACGGTATGACCATCCTGATGGTGCGCGACGGGTAGTTCTGCGCCAGGGCGCCTGTGGCCATGAGCGCGGCAAGCAAGAGCATCGACAGATGACGCATGGTTTCCTCCGCGTTAATCTCGGGCCGGGCCCGGGGGAACTACTTCACTGCGGCGATACGAAAGAACGGCAGTTTCTGCTTCCCGACTTCGACGAAGTTCACCTCGAGGCGATCGCCGATCTTCGCCCGCTCGCGATCGTCGCCGATTAGGCGGCTTAGCATGCGCGGTCCTTCGTCCAAGTCCACCAGGATCACAGTGTACGGAATCTGCGATTCCCATTGCGCGCCATAAAACGAGACCGCGATATGCGAGTACGAGTACACGATGCCGCGACCGGTGGACGTGATCCAGCCGGGCTCGCGCTTGCCACACTGCGGGCACATCTGCCTCGGGTAATAGAAGACGTGACCGCACCCGTCGCACTTCTGCAGCAACAGCTCGCCGCGGTTGCACGCTTCCCAGAAAGGCCGGCTCTCGGCGGTCGGGGTCGGAAGGACAGCGAAAATATTTTCCATCGCTCAAGCCCTTTCCAGGATCATCACGCCGCATACCGAGAAAACTCCGCCGTTGCCACTGACCAGGGCATATCTGGCATTTTCCACCTGTCGCGCGCCTGCTTCTCCACGCAACTGCCGCACCGCCTCGACGATGTGCAGCATGCCGCCGATATGCGCCTGGGACAACAGTCCACCATGGGTATTGACCGGCCACTTTCCACCCAGCGAAACAGCGCCGCTGCGAAACAATTCCCCGGCCCCGCCCGGCTTACAAAAGCCGAGCGCGTCCAGCGTGACGAGCACCGAAATCGTGAACGCGTCGTGAAGCTCCGCGACGTCGATATCCTCGGGCCCGATTGCGGCCGCCTCGAACGCCTCCCGGCCGGCAGCGGCCATGCCAAAATCCTCGATGTCCGGCATCACCGCGACCGAGTTGTGCGTCATCCGCATCGCTATGGATCGAAGCCGGGTCATCTTTGCACCGAGCCGACGCGCGTTCGCGGCGGACGTCAGCACGACCGCACCGCCGCCGTCGGCGACGAGCGAGCAGTCGAGAAGCCGCAACGGCGAACAAATCATTTTGCTGGCGCGATGGTCGTCAAGCGTCATCGGCTTTTTCATCATCGCGTTGTCGTTCAAGAGCGCGTGCCGCCGGTGACTAATCGCGACGGCGCCCAAATCGGCCTCGGTGACACCGTAATCGTGCAGGTAGCGCTGCGCGACGAGCGCATACGGTGCGACCATTCCCTGAAGCCCATACGGCTCCTCCCATTCCTCTCCACCCATCTGGTTCTTGAGCAGAAAGCCATGCGCGCCCGGCGGCCTTGCCGTCAGCGCGTTCTCGCCGAAGACGCACACAGCGGTACGACAATAGCCCGAGGTGATAGCCCAGGCCGCCTGCTGCAACATAGTCATGCCCGTAACCGTACCGCCGACGTCTACGGTCGAGATAAAGGACGGCTTGAGCCCGAGATATTCGCCGACCGTCGTCGAGAACATGCTGTTCGGAATCGTGTACGGGTCGAGATTGACCAGTCCATCGACGTCCTTAATCGAGAGGCCGCAGCTGTCCAGCGCGTTGAGCACCGCCTGCGCCTGAATTTGCATCGAGTTCATCCCCGGCAGCTTGCCGACCCGGGTCTCACCCATGCCGATGATCACGGCCTCGTCAGTCACTTTTGGCATGCGGAATCAAGATCCTTGGGTGGATTGTGGGGTGGCGGGACTGCGGGGGCGGCGGGCTGCGGCCGCGTACTGCTTTAGCACCTGCCGCGCCACGGCGTGGCCGCCGGCCGGACACTTAGCGACGCTCCACGCGCCGGTGGCTGACATGGGTAGCCGCGCCGGGAACGAGCGCGGCCACGTAGTCGTTGTGGGCCGGGAATCCGCTCATCGTTCAGTCGCCTATCCGGTCGATCGCGCTTCGCCCTGACAGCAGCTCGCTCGCGATGATCATGCGCTGCATCTCCTGCGAGCCTTCGGTGATGAGCCGCGAGCGGGCGTCGCGGAACATGACTTCCAGCGGCAGCTCGCGCGACAAACCCATGCCGCCGTGAATCTGGATGGCGCGATCGACCACCTTCATCATCATCTCGTCGCAGCGCAGCTTTACCATCGCAGCTTCCATGTGATACGGCAGGCCCCGGTCGGCTTTCCACGCGGTATGGTAGGTCATTAGACGGGCGGCGTGCAACTCCACCTCGGAGTCGGCGATCATCCACTGGATGGCTTGGCGCGAGGCGAGCGGCGCGCCGAACGTGTTGCGCTGATTCGCCCAATCGACGGCGAGCTTCAGCGCGCGCTGGGCGCGGCCGATCGCCTTGGGGCCGTGTATCAGCCGGCCCATGCCGAGAAATTCGCGCGCCAGGTCCCAGCCGCGGCCGACTTCGCCGACGATGTGCGAGGCCGGCACGCGCGCGTTGTCGAACACCAGCTCCCAGGGCCGGTCGGGCGACATCAGCTCGAACTTCTGTCCGAGCCGCATGCCGGGCGTTCCCTTGTCGATCAGAAAACAGGTGATGCCTTCCCGCCCGTTACCGCCGGTGCGCGCAAACAGTTGCACGAAGTCCGCCTTGTCGGCATGGGTGATGAAAATCTTGCTGCCGTTGATCACCCACTCGTCGCCATCTGCAACCGCGCGCGTGGCCATGCGGGTGGGATCCGAGCCGCCGCTTGCCTCGGTCAGGGCGAAGCAGGTGCGCTTGTCGCCGCGGATCACCGGCTGCAGGTACTTCTCCTTTTGTTCGGCGTTGCCGTGGAACAGCACCGGCCCCAGGAAAGGGGTGAACACGCTGGGCGCGCGGAACGCCGGCACGTTGCATTGCGCCAGTTCCTCGAACACCAGGCACATGCCGAGCACGCCCACGCCACCACCGCCGTATTCCTCGGGAAGATCGAAGGCCCAGAATCCGAGTTCCTTCGTCCGCGCCTGCAGCCGCGCGCGGATGTCATCGGGAATGTCGTGCTTGTCGGCGTACTCGGGCTCGAGCGGCAGCAGTTCTTCGGTGACGAAGCGCCGCGCCGATTCGCGCAGTTGTTTTAATTCTTCGGGGATCAGAAAGTCCATCGGTTCACTTTCATTCGTTGATCAGTTGCGCGCGTCAATGCCTCCCGGAACTTGTCCGGAGAGGACAGGCGCGGGCCGATGCGCTTGCCGTCCGAACATTCCGCCACGCACGCCTGGGACACGGCGCCGCGCCAATAGCAGATGGGCGGCTGACCGGTTTTCGAATTGGCGGGCTGCGCGACTGCCGCGTCGAACCTGCCGCCGGCGCCGGAAATTCGCATGGTGGTGACCTCAGCCGAGGTAGCGGCCATCGAGGATCTCCCTGGCGATGAGGTTGCGATGAATTTCCGTGGTGCCGTAGCCGACCGACATACCGCGCACATCGCGGAACATGCGCTCCATCGGGAATTCTTCCGACAGGCCGAACGCGCCGTGAAGCTGCATTGCCGTGTCGGTCACGCGGCGCGACATTTCGTTGGCGTAGACCTTGGTGATCGAGGCGTCGACCGCGGAGCCTTTGCCGGCATCGACGCGCGCGGCGGCGCGGTAGAGCAGCGCGCGCGCCGCCTCTAGGTCGATGGCCATGTCGGCCAGTTTCCATTGCACGCCCTGTTGCTCGGCGATCGGCTTGCGGAACTGCACCCGTTGTTTCGAATACGCGACCGCGGCCTCGAAGGCCGCCTGCGCGATGCCCAGGCAAATCGGCGGATTGGTGGCGATGCGGTCGGAATTGAACACCTGCAGCAATTTGCCCATTTGGCCCGCCGGCAGCATCAGGTTCTGCGCCGGCACCCTGCAGTCCTCGAATACGAGCTCCGCCATGCCGGTGCCGCGAAAGCCGATGAGGTCGAGATGCTTGCCAATAGAAAAGCCCGGCGTGCCGCGTTCCACCAGAATTGCGCCCACGCCGCGCAGTCCGGGCGCCGGATCGAGCCGGACCAGCACCAGGAACATGTCCGAGGCTTGCGCCCCCGAACACCACAGCTTCGCGCCGTTGATGACGTAATGATCGCCGTCCTTGACCGCCTTGCACTGGATGTTGCCGATGTCGGATCCGGCGTTGGCCTCCGACATGCCCCAGGCGCAAAGCAGCTCGCCCTTGGCGATGCGCGGCAGGTATTTTTTCTTCTGCTCGGCGGTGCCGAGATGCAGAATCGCGCGCGGCGTGGCGCCGTCGGTGCAACCCACCAGGATCGCGGTGTTGGCGCAGCAGCGCGCCACTTCCTCGACCACGATCACAAGGTCGAGCAGGTTCCGTCCCGGGCCGCCGTACTCCTCGGGAATGAACACGCCGACGAATCCGGCCTCGGCCAAAGTCTTGATGTGCTCCACCGGCGGCCGCCGCGTCCGGTCCACTTCCGCGGCTTTCGGCTTGAAGTGCTTCTCCGCGATCGCGCGCACTGATTCGCGGATCAGCCGTTGTTCTTGCGTCAATTCATGCTCGCTCATGGTGCTTGCTCCAGTTTGGAATTCCTCATGCGTTGAATACGGCGCCGCTTGCTGTGAACGCCGCGCGCGGCGCTCAAACACCAGTCCGCCGGTGCCACCGCGCCGCCCTCGCCGGTGTGGCCAAGGGCGTGCAGCGCGCGCGAGAGCGCGATGTAATCGACAGTATGCCGCGTTCGGCGCGACGGTGGAAGCGACGCCCATCGCCATGGGGTCGGTATTCGCGCGACCATCAGACGGCAGGCGTGAACTTGTCGTAGTGGATATCCGACGGGTCGACGCCAAGCCGATGCAACAGCGCAACCGCCGCGTCGATCATCGGCGGCGGCCCGCAGAGATACGCTTCGGCGCCTAAGCCATCGGTAACCTGCCGGACGATGACCTCCGTGACCAGGCCGCGCTCGCCTGTCCATGCCGACTCCGCGGGTTCATCGGACAGCGCCGGTATGAAGCTGAAGTTCGCGTGCTTGCGCGACCAGGCGCTCATCGTGTCCAGGTGATAAAGGTCGCCCGCGCGGCGCGTCCCGTAGAAAAATCGTAGGGGCCGGCGAGAGCCGTGCGCGAATGCTTCGTCCAGCATCGCCTTGATCGGCGCGAAGCCGGTGCCGCCGGCGATCAGAAGCGCCGGTCGATGCTGTTCCGCGGAAAGCTGAAAGGCGCCGAATGGGCCGCGCAGCGTGAGTATGTCGCCTTCCATAAGCTCACGGGCAAGGTGCCGGCTGACCCGGCCCCGTTCATAGATCCGCACATGAAACTCGAGCCGCGTGGAGCCCGGGCGATTCGCGGCGGAAAAAGAGCGATCCGGCGAAATTCCCGGCAGCACCCAATCGAAGTACTGGCCCGCCCGGTAATCCACCGGTGAGTCGGTCCGAACGACGACCTCGATAATGGCAGAGCCATGGCGGCGGACTTTCTCCACGACGGTATCGAATTCTCGAATCGGCGGACCGCTTTCAGCGCGCAACCGTGCCGATAGGCTAAGGTCGGAGCACGGGTAGCTCAGGCAGGCGAGAATCAAGCCGCGGGCACGGTGCGTATCGTTGAATATCGCCGGATCCGCACCCGGCAGCTCGCGCACGCTGCCGCTGCGCAGCTCCGCCAGGCATTCGCCGCACTCGCCCGAACGGCAGTTGTAGGGAAAGGCCACGCCGGCGCCAAGGCACGCGTCCAGCACCGACTGATCGGATCGGCCTTCGATCCGCGCCTCGCTCTGCACGACATGCAATGCGTACGCCGTCATCAGCGTCTGCGTCGTCCCGGTCTAAGGCTCAGTACGCCCGTTCTTGGTCGGAGCCATCCGGCGCATGGATCTCCCGGAAATCCTCCGGCAGATCGATGCCCCAATCCTGGGTGATGAAGCCGCGTATCTGCCCGTAATACGCGGCGCGCATGTTCTCGTTGGTGTCCTGCTTGATTCCCCAGCGTCGATAGAGCTCGTTTCGCTTCGACTTGTCGCCGCCGAAGGATTGCAGCCCGACCGGCACCCACTTGCGCACCGCCGCTTCGACCTGGGCGCGGCCTTCCTCGGTTGCGAGCAGTTCCTTGACACCGTCCATGCCGAAACCGACGTGGCCGTACTCTTCCTTCAGCGTTTCCTGCGCCGCGCGCCGAAACGGCTCGTAGGGAGAGCGGGTGAAGTGGCGGAACTGGTGCGCGGCGGCACGATCGACCACCGCCAGGAAAACCACCTGGTCGGCCCAGCTATCGATCGGCGTGTCGAAAGTCGTCAGATGTCCCTTGTTGCGCGCGTATTCCTGCCAGTCGAGGCCGAGCTCCTCCATCAGCTTGCGGAAGCGCAGATGGTGCCCGTACTCCTCCATCACCGTCCTGGCCATGCGCTGCTTCATCTCGGGCGTGGGCGCCCGCAGAATGCTGCGCTCGAAGCAGTCGGCGCCATAGAGCTCGCTGACCACATGGATGTTGATCAGATTGAGCATCAATTCCTGGAATTCCGGATCCTGCTGGAAGAATTCCGCTGCGCTGACGCTGTTGATTTCTTTCTCGGCCACAACTTCGGTCATGATTTTCCTCGCCAGAAAAAGCTTGCTGTGCGCGCTCTTTAGCCGCGTCCGGTCGCTATCGGTAGAACCGTCGATACGCCGCCGCCGTGTCGGCAATCAAGTTTTTTGTTTCGGTGAACCCCAGCATGGTCTCGAACGCGTCTACGCGTCCGTAGCCGCCGGCCTTGCTGCCGCCGAACGCGGCGCCGGAAGAAAACAGGTCGTGGCAGTTGATCCGGATCCTGCCTGCCTTGAGCGCGAGCGCTGGCGTGCGCCCGGCTGAGGCTCTCGCTCCAGATTCCCGCTCATTTCCGCGCCGGCGTCCGAGACACCGTTGCAAACCCCTTGGCCGTCACGGTGCCGTCCTGTTTCGCGGCGGTGAGCTCGAGCGTGAGGTCGTCCTCGACCTTGGCCACTTTGGCCGTCAACGCCAGTGCCTCATCCGGAAACACGGGCGCGGTAAAGCTCAGGTCGAGCACCTTCAGCCGCTGCCGGCCCAATCGTTGCACCAGGAGCCTCGCGAAATGCGCAGTCGTCATCGGCCCCTGCTGGATCACCCGCGGAAATCCGCACTCCTTGGCAAAGCCATCGTCGACGTGGATCGGGTTGGGATCCTCGGTCGCCGCGGAGAACATCGCGATCGCGTCCCGCGTGGCGCCGCTGACTTGCTGCTCAAACACCATCTGGCCCACTTCTTCGTTCAACATGTCAACTCCGTTCGATGATCCGCGTGATCTCACGCAGTGCGAGCTGTTGCGATGCGGCGAGGCGGTACTCGTACGCGATCTCGGCGATCCACAAGGGACCGCTCTTGGTGCTTTTCTCGGCGACCTTCAGGACCCGGGCAGTGACGTCGATCTCGTCGTCCCAGCCGATCGGCGCGTACCACTCGTATCGCTGCCCCCCGTGCAACGCTTTCCGGCGAGGAACGTCGAGATCCTTGAACAGGTCGATGCCGTGCGCCTCGCCGCGCAGGAAGATCATGTAGGTGGGCGGCACTTCAGCCAGGTCGACAGCGGCGCCCTGCGATTTCAGGTATTGAGCCGCCAGCGCCCTGCTGGCGCGAAGGCGATAACTTGGGTAGACGTGGCCTTCCCGATCCGAGCGCATGCACGTTCTCCGTTTGAATCGCATCCTGCCGGCGGTGTCGCCGCACCGCGGGGGCAAGCGCGCGACCGCTGCGCGGCCGGTTACCCCTCACCCGGCGATTTTTACAGTAATATAAAAAAGGTTTTTGGAAATGTCAATCTTTTTTACTGTATAGTAAATAAAGACTTCCCGGCCGGCTGCCGCGATTGCGGCCGCGGGCACACGACCGCCTAAGGCGGCCAAGCTCAGCCGGCCCGATCGATAGCTATTTCGTGAACCGATACATCGATGAAGCGGGACGAAAGCACCACGCCCAAGCGCAACCTCGCTCCCAGAACCAACGGGAGGACGATCGGCGCCGCCAAATCTCCCAGATCGTCGCTGCGACGGGAGACGATCCTGCGCTGCGCAACCGAATTGTTCGACCGCCAGGGCTTTTCCAACACCTCGCTCGACGACATCGCGCAAGCGGTGGGCGTGACCCGTGAAGCGCTCTATTACTACTATCGCAACCGCTCGGAAATCCTGCTCGCGATCATCGAGCCGCAAAGCGCGGCGCTCATCGAGGGTTTGCAGGCGATCGTCAAGGCGCAATCGCCCGCCAACCAAAAACTCCGCATGGCGATCCAAAATCATCTGCAGCGCTTCGATCGTCACTGCCTGGAAATGACGATCAGCTTGCGCGACGGGTTGCTGAACACGAACGACCCGGTGCGAAAGTCGATGGCGCGAACCTGGAAGAGATACGAGCGCCTGTGGAGGGCGCTGATCACCGAAGGTCAGATCTCCGGTGAGTTCGAACCGATCGGCGATGCGCGAATGATAGCCTTCGGAATCCTTGGCATGTGCAACTGGCTGGCGCGCTGGTACGATCCACGCAAACAAGTCGCGATCGACGAAATCATCGAGACGTACTTCAAGTTGGTCAGCCTAGGCGTGGTGTCGCGTTCGAGCCTGCTCCCGACCTTGAACGACGCGTTTCCGCCCCCGTAAAATCCTTTCTTGGCGCCCGTTACGGCAAACACGGTGGCGAGATCGCCGACCGGCCCGTTCGGCACGAAGGTCTTCGTCCCGTTGATGCGCCGGCCGCTGCCGGCGGGTTCGGCGCGAGTGCGCATCGCGAAGCAGTCCGAAGCGAAGCCGGGCTCGGTGATCGCTGCGCTCGTTGCGAGGAAAAGCATTGCCGATTTCAGACTCAGGGATCACTTTTTGGTGTATGCTCCGCGCTCGGGACATCGAGCCTACTCCTGCGGTTACCGCTGGCTGCGCCCTGATTCTGTATCTGCCGCCCGCGGGCAAGATCGATCGGACTCATCTAAGAACAGAGCGAGGAGAACAATATGCCGGGATTATCGTCCGCCGACCATCGCGTCAGCCCGCCCATTGTCGATATCCCGCGCGACTATAACGCCGCGCACGATCTGATCGAGCGCAACCTTGGCGCGGGCCGCTCGGGCAAGACCGCCTTCATCGACGATTCCGGCAGCATCACCTACGGCCAACTGGCCGAGCGCGTCAACCGCGCCGCCAATGTGCTGACGGGCCTGGACCTGGCGATGGACGATCGCATCATGCTGGCGCAGCTTGACACCATCGATTTCCCGAGCGTGTTTCTGGGGGCGATCAAGGCGGGCATCGTGCCTATCGCCGGCAATACGCTGCTGACCACCGCCGATTACGAGTTCATGCTCAACGACAGCCGCGCCAAGGCGCTGGTGGTGTCGGAGCCGTTGCTGCCGACCTTCGCGCCGTTGCTGGAGCAGCGTGCCCGCAAGCTGCCTTTTCTCAAGCACGTCATCGTGTCGGGCAAGGATGCGCACGCGCAGCTGCCGCTCGCCGATCTGATGAGCCGGGCCGGCAGCACCTGCGAACCGGCCCCGACCACCTGCGACGACACGTGCTTCTGGCTGTATTCGTCCGGTTCGACCGGCCTGCCCAAGGGCACGGTGCACATGCACTCGCATCTCGTCCAGACTGCCGAGCTCTACGCCAGGCCGGTGCTGGGCATACGCGAGGACGACCTCGTGTTCTCGGCGGCGAAGCTGTTTTTTGCCTATGGCCTGGGCAATTCCCTGACTTTCCCGATGTCGGTCGGTGCCACCGCGATACTGATGGCCGAGCGCCCGACGCCGGCGAGCGTGTTCCAGCGCCTGCAGCAGCACCGGCCGACGATTTTCTACGGCGTGCCCACCTTGTACGCGGCGCTGCTCGCCAGCCCAGACATGCCCAAGCGCGAAGCGCTCAATCTGCGCGTGTGCACCTCCGCGGGCGAGGCCCTGCCGGCCGACATCGGCGAGCGCTGGACCAGGCACTTCGGCGTGGAAATCCTGGACGGGCTGGGCTCGACCGAGATGCTGCACATTTTTTTGTCGAACCGGCCGGGCGAGGTGCGCTACGGTTCGACCGGCAAGCCCGTCCCCGGTTACGCTTTGCGCGTGGTGGACGACGCCGGCAATCCGGTGAAGCCGGGCGAGATCGGCGAACTGCAGATCAACGGCCCCACCAGCGCCTCCTGCTACTGGAACAACCGCGCCAAGAGCCGCGCCACCTTCATCGGCGACTGGACCCGCAGCGGCGACAAGTACACCGTGGACGAGGCGGGGTACTACACCTATTCCGGCCGCACCGATGATATGCTCAAGGTGGGCGGCATTTACGTGTCGCCGTTCGAGGTCGAGGGCGCGCTGCTGACGCATCCGGATGTGCTTGAGGCGGCAGTGATCGGCCAGCCGGACGAAGACATGCTGATCAAGCCCAAGGCCTATATCGTCACCAAGGAGGGCGTTACCGGCAATACGGCGCTGGCCGAGAAGTTGAAACAGCACGTGAAATCGAAGCTCGCGCCTTACAAGTACCCGCGCTGGGTGGAGTTCGCCAGCGAGTTGCCGAAAACGGCGACCGGCAAGATCCAGCGATTCAAGCTGCGTGCCCAGTCGCAGACGGTGAAATAACCATCCGCATCTTTACCAGGAGGAGCGACATGAGCATGCACCAAACCTTCGGCCGGCGCGAGGTCCTCAAGACCGCTGCGGCCGCGGCCGGCGTCGCCGGCCTGCCGAATCTAGCGCTTGCGCAAGGCGCCAAGATCAAGATCGGCCTGATGCTGCCCTACACCGGCACTTACGCCCAGCTCGGCGTGGCCATCACCAACGGCTTCAAGCTGGCGGTGGCGGAGTCTGGCGGCAAGCTCGGCGGGCGCGAGCTAGAGTATTTCACCGTCGATGACGAATCCGAGCCGGCCAAGGCGACCGACAACGCCAACAAGCTGGTCACCAGGGACAAGGTCGACGTGCTGGTGGGCACGGTCCACTCCGGCGTCGAAATGGGCATGGTCAAGATCGCGCGCGAGACCGGGGTGCTGCACATCATTCCTAACGCGGGCCTGGCGGCCGCAACCGGGGTGCTGTGCGCGCCCAACATCTTCCGCACCTCATTCGCCAACAGCCAGACCACCTATCCGATGGGCAAGGTGCTCGCCGACCGCCGCGTCAAAAGCGTGGTCACGCTCACCTGGAAGTACGCTGCGGGCGAAGAAATGGTGGAGGGATTCAAGGACGGCTACGCCAAGGGCGGGGGCAAGATCCTGAAGGAACTGTACCTGCCGTACCCTAGCGTCGAGTTCCAGGCGCTGCTGACCGAGATCGCCTCGCTAAAACCGGATGCCGTGTTCGTGTTCTTCGCCGGCGGCGGCGCGGCCAAGTTCCTCAAGGACTGGCAGGCGGCCGGCTTGAAAGGCAAGATCGGGCTGTACGGCTCGGGTTTTCTCACCGATGGCATACTCGACGCGGCGGGTGACGCGGCCGAGGGCATCGAGACCACGCTGCATTATGGCGACGGCATCGAAACGCCTAAGAACAAGACCTTCCGCCTCAATTACGCCAAGGCCTACAAGCTGCAGCCCGACGTGTATGCAGTGCAGGGCTACGATGCCGGTTTGCTGCTGGTTGCCGGCCTGAAGGCGGTCAAAGGCGATGTGAGCAAGAAGAAGGAGCTGTATGCGGCGATGGAGAAAGCCGAGATCGACAGCCCGCGCGGAAAATGGAAAATGTCGAAGGACCACAATCCGGTGCAGGATTTTTACCTGCGCAAGGTCGTGGGCAAGGAGAACAAGGTGATGGGCGTCGCCATCAAAGCGCTCGACTATCCGGCGCGCGGCTGCAAAATGGGGTGAAGTGAAAACCGTAGGGTGTGGATGCGATCTTCGAGGTGGCGATGACCTTGCTCTTGGTTGAGGATCGCAGCGATGATGCAGGTGTCAAGCAGATACTTCACTTCTTGAATATGCGGTCGGAAATCCGCGGACCGAATTCCCATGGCCCGAGCTTTTGCATCTCCTTCAACACGCGCAGTACATCCCGACCGTAGGCGGTCGATTTTGGCGTCGGCGTGTTCTTCGCGTCGCTGTTCGTGCGGCGCGCTTTCGGGCGCTTTGCGGTGGTAGCGGTCATGGGTGCTCTCCTGACGAAAGTTCTATCCCGAATTCTACACCGGAGAGCTGGTTGTTGAGCTTGGGCGTTGAATCATCATTTCGTCACTCTTGTCCAAAACAGGATACGACGTTGGGTTATCCGAAGGTGTAGGGTGACATATACAATAGCCAGCTTATACTGACACCTCCCGCTGGACAGGAGCGCGCAATGGATCGTACCGCCAAAATTTTTCTCCACAACCGCAGCCAGGCTGTCCGGTTGCCTAAGGACTTTCAGTTCGACGTGGATGAGGTGTTCATTCGCAAGCAGGGCAGCGAGGTGGTGCTGTCGCCGCGTCCACCCAACTGGAATGCCTACCTGGCAGGCGGCCCGGTGGCTCCCGCTGATTTCATGGCCGGGGTCGAGGACTTGCCGGTTCAGGAGCCGGATTTCTGATGGTGCGGTATATTCTGGATACCGATATCTGCTCGTACATCATGAAGCGGTCACCGCCACATTCGCTATGCGGTGCCGCTGTTGGTCTGCGCGACGCGAATCCTCACCGCCGTTCGATGTTGCAGTATTTGTTATTCTGGTCCAGCGTGTCCAGCATGAATTGGAGGCGCAGGTTTCTTCGGCTGCTTCGGCTTTTTCTGTTCCCTTTTTTGCCTGTCACGGTTGCCCATTGCTTGTCTCCTTTCTTGGCGTTAATGGATAATCATTCGGTAGTTTCGGCGCGACGCATTCGAGCGATCGCCGTCGTGCGGCTAGGATAGCGCGAATCAGGGAAGGGCGTACGGAGGTCGAACGTCGAACGTTCACGATAACCTCCGGCGGCATAGCGAAGCGGAGCCGCCGCCAAGTTCATCATGCTGTAGGCAGATCGACACCATGAGGCGCTAGTCGCGAGAAAAACTCCACAATACCGACACTGGCAGGCTGAGATCCTTCAGCCCGAGTAACCGCGCAAGCGCCCTGCGGGCGTTGCTTGCAGCCTCGGAACGACATTCGCTTTTGCAACGAGCTCCAAACCACCTCACGCCCGCGTCACCACCGGCACGTCGTCCTTGCCGGATGCGGGCATGGGCTCGACGCGCATTTCGTCAGGCGGTGGTTCGTCAGGTGGCTCGGTCGCGGTTTCGGTCGGCACGACGTCGGGCGCGAGGAAGCCGCCCGACTGGTGCCGCCACAGCCTCTCGTAGTGACCGCGCAAGCCGAGCAGTTCGTCGTGCGAGCCCTGCTCGACGATGCGGCCTTCATCGAGCACGATCAGGCGATCCATGCGCGCGATGGTGGAGAGGCGGTGCGCGATCGCGATCACCGTCTTGCCTTCCATCAGGCCGATGAGTTGCTCCTGGATGGCAAGCTCCACTTCGCTGTCCAGGGCCGAGGTGGCTTCGTCGAGCACGAGGATCGGCGCGTCTTTCAGCACCACCCTCGCAATCGCCACGCGCTGGCGCTGCCCGCCGGAGAGCTTGACGCCGCGTTCGCCCACGTGCGCGTCGTAGCCTTTGCGGCCCTTCCAGTCCTGCAGGCCGACGACGAACTCGTGCGCCTGCGCCTTGCGCGCGGCCGCGCGCACCTCGCCGTCGCCGGCGCCGGGGCGGCCGTAGCGGATGTTGTCGGCGATCGAGCGGTGCAGCAGCGACGTGTCCTGCGTCACCATGCCGATCGCCGCGCGCAGGCTTTCCTGCGTCACGTTGCCGATGTCCTGCCCGTCGATGCGGATCGCGCCCTGTTCCAGCTCGTAGAAGCGCAGCAGCAGATTCACCAGGGTCGATTTGCCGGCGCCCGAGCGGCCCACCAGGCCCACCCTCTCGCCCGGGCGGATGGTGAAATTCAGGTGGTCCAGCACCGGCTTTGCATCCTGCCTGCCGTAGGTGAAGCAAACGTCGTCGAATCGAATCTCGCCGCGCGACACTTCGAGCTTGTTTGCGCCGGGCCGGTCGATGCCGCTGTGCGGGACGGCAATGGTCTGCATGCCTTCCTGCACCACGCCGATGTTCTCGAAGATGCCGGTCACCTCCCAGCTCACCCAGCCGGCGACGTTGGCAATCTGCCAGGCGAGCGGCAGCGCGGTGGCCACCACGCCCGCGCCCACCGAGCCTTCGGCCCAGAGCCAGATGCCGACCGTCGCGGTGCCGGTCAGGAGCGCCGCATTCATCGCCGACAGCCAGAGCATGAATTGCGAGATCAGCTTCATGTGGGCGCCGATCGCGGCCTGATGCCGGTCGATCACTTCGCGCACGTAGGCGTCTTCATCGGCCAGCCGCGCAAACAGCTTGACGGTGAGGATGTTGGTATAGCTGTCGACAATGCGCGCCATCACCAGCGAGCGCACCTCCGAGCTTGCCTTCGCCAGATCGCGCATGCGCGGCACGAAGTGGCGCAGGAACACCACATAGCCCGCAAACCACGCGAGCGTGGGCAGGGCAAGCCGCCAATCCGAGGCGGCCATCAGCGCAAACGCGCTCGTGCCATAGACCGCGATGTACCAGACCGCGCGGATGGCGGACATCACGCTTTCGCGCAACGCGTTGGCGGTTTGCATCACGCGGTTGGCGATGCGCCCGGCAAAGTCGTTCTGGAAGAAAGGCAAGTCCTGACGCAACACATGCCAATGGCTCTGCCAGCGTATCAGGCTGGTGGCGCCCGGGATGAGCGCGTTCTGGCGGATGGCGATGTCGGTGAGCATCACCAGCGGGCGCACGATGAGCATCAGCAGCACCATGCCGAGCAGCATCGGCAGGTTTTGCCCGATGGCCGCGTGGCGGTCGGCGGCTTCCATCAGCGACACCAGCTTGCCGATGAACACCGGGATCACGGTGTCGATCAGCGCCACCGCCAGGCTGGTTGCGAACATCGCCGCATACCAGAGCTTGGTCTGGCGCACGAAGTGCCAGTAGAAAGCGATCAGGCCGGAGGGCGGCGCCCCCGGGCCCACGCTAGCCGTGCCGCGAATGCGCGATTGCAGATACTTGAACATGCGCGATGCCGATACCGATACCGATACTCAAAGATGAAAGTCCGGGGAAAGGGATTACCGGCTTTCCGCTATTCCCGACGCTGGCCGCGCCGGGTTCTGCCAAACGGGATGCGTAGACCAAGGGCTCATGACGAACATTCGTTTTGAAGCTCAGAAGTGGAACTCTTATATGGGGCGGTTGTAACGCGCCGCTCGTGGTGTCCGGCACGGCCACAGTACCCGCAAGTCCTTGAGCTTGCAATGCCGCTAACCCTTATTCCTGTTGAAACGTCTCAAACGCCGACGTAGCGATGGACAAGGCTGGCGTTCGCGAGCAGCGCTTCCGAATCGCCACTCCAGACGAGCCTCCCCTTTTCCATGAGGTAGTGTCGATCCGCAAGGTGCGCGAGTGCCTTCACGTACTTATCCACGATCAGGATCGACTGGCCGGCCGCCTTCAGATTCGCCAAGATCCGCCAGATCTCCCCGCGAATAAACGGCGCGAGCCCCTCCGTTGCCTCGTCGAGGACGAGCAACAGTGGATTCGTCATGAGTGCGCGCGCGATTGCGAGCATCTGCTGTTCGCCTCCGGAGAGTGTGTTACCCATGTTGCGACGCCGCTCTCGAAGGTCCGGGAACACCCCGTAGATCCCCTCGAGCGTCCAGGTCGGGGACCCGCCGGCGCGGTTCGCCGCGGTCGCGAGCAGGTTCTCCTCGACCGAGAGGCTGGGAAAAATTTGCCGACCCTCCGGCACGAGACCGATACCGAGGGCCACCACGCGATGAACGGGTCGACCGTCGATGCGCTGCCCGCGGAAGCGGATGGTTCCGGCTGTCGGGCATAGCGTACCCATGATGGCGCGGATGAGCGTGGTCTTCCCCATGCCGTTGCGCCCCATGAGAGCGACAGCCTCCCCCGCGCCGATCTCGATCGACACGTCGGCGAGCACCTGTGCGCCGTCGTAGCCGGCACAGAGCCCCTCGATCGAGAGCAGCGCTTGCTTCGGCTGCGAGCCCGTCTTGCCGTCGTCGCGCGCGGCACGCGCCACGGTTTGCGCTTCTGCCGAAGTCTGCGGCGATGCCTTGCGCAGATCAGGCATCGAACTCCTCTCCGAGATACACTTCACGAACCTCACGGCTTGATCGAATCTCTTCGGGTGTCCCGGAAACGATGACGCGGCCGGAGGCGAGGACCGAAATCCGGTCGGCGAGAGCAAAGACGGCGTTCATATCGTGCTCGACGAGAAGAATGCCGAAGCGGCCTTTGAGAGACTTGAGGAACGCAACCATCCGCGCCGACTCCCCCGCCCCGAGGCCCGCCATCGGTTCGTCGAGCAGGAGCAGGCTGGGTTGCGACGCGAGCGCCATCGCCACCTCGAGCTGCCGGCGCTCGCCATGCGCCATGACCGAAGCCCTGGTCGCGCCGCGCTCTCCCAGCCCGACGCGACCGAGAAGCTCCCGAGCCGGCCCGCGCAGCGACTCGATGACCACCGCAGGCGTCCAGAAACGGAAGCTGTGGCCCGCCTTGGCCTGTATGGGCAGCGCCACGTTGCACTCGGCGTTGAAGCTCGGGAAGATGCTGCTGATCTGGAACGAGCGGCTGAGCCCGAACTGCACTCGCGCCGGCATGCCGCGGTCCGTGATGTCCTCGCTGCGGAAAAGGATCCGGCCCTCGTCGGGCCTGATCTGTCCGGTGAGCTGGCCGATCAGCGTCGTCTTTCCCGCGCCGTTCGGACCGATGATCGCGTGCAGTTCGCCTGGGGCGACAGTGAGCGAGATATTGTCGTTCGCGACCAGCGCACCGTAGCGCTTGCACAGTCCCTTTGCCTCGAGGAGCGCGCCGCTCATGAGCGCAAACCTTTCGACACCGCGACGGCTTCGGCGTCCCCTGCGGCGGCCGGCGCGGCGCGCGGCTTGTCGCGCCGGCTCGCGCCGAGGAAACCGTAGATGCCGTCCTTCAGAAACAGCACGCGCACCACGAGGATGGGGCCGAGAATGAGCATCCAGTGCTCGGTGAGATCGGACAATACCTGCTCGAAGCCGATGAATAGCGCGGCACCGAGGATCGGGCCGACCAACGTCCCGACCGAACCGAGAATGACCATCATGAGCAGATCCCCGGATTGCACCCACGACAGGAGCGAAGGCGAGACAAACTGCGTGAGGTTTGCCATGAGTGCGCCGCCCAGCCCCGCGATCGCGCCTGAAATGACGAAGATCGAGAGCTTGTACGGATAGGGCGAGATCCCGACCGCCGCGAGGCGGCGCTCGTTGTCGCGTGCCGCCTGCACGACTTGACCAAAGCGCGAATTGACCAGGCGATAGGCGAGGAAAAGGGCGCCAACAAGCAGGCCCATGGCGACATAGAAGAGGACGATCGGATCAGCGGCATCGATGCGCTCGGTAAACCGGCTTGCCCGCGCCAGCGCGAAGCCGTCGTCGCCGCCGTATTGCCTGAGGCTTTGCGCGAGATAATAGAGCATCTGGTTGAAGGCAAGCGTGATGAGAATGAAATACAGGCCGGTCGAGCGCAGCGAGATGGCGCCGATGACCAGCGCGGCCGCCCCCGCGGCAAACATCGCAATCGGCCACGCTGTCCAGGCGCTATGGACGCCGTGGGCAGCAAGTATTCCGACGGTGTAGGCACCGACTCCGAGGAAGCCGGCGTGGCCGAGGCTGATAAGCCCGGTGTAGCCGACAAGCAGATCGAGGCTCAGGGCGACCATACCGAAGATCGCCATGCGCGTGGCGACCTTGACGTAGTACGATTCTCCGAGCAGAGGCAGTGCGAGCACCGCGAGGAGCATCACTGCGAGGATCACGGCACGACGTCTCCGAGCGAGCGCGTCTGGCGCCATGGCTTCAGGCGCGCGCGTTCGGAAGCAGCCCGGCCGGCCGCCAGATCAGGACGGCGGCCATGACCACGTATACCAACATGTTCGCCAGGGCATTTCCGGCGGCGCCGAAAACCTGTGGCATCAGGATACGGCCGAACGTGTCGAGGATGCCGACGAGCAACGACGCGAGAAGCGCGCCGCGGATCGATCCGACGCCACCGATGGCGACCACGGTCAGCGCGAGGATGAGCACCGGGTCGCCCATGCCGGGCTGCATCGACACGAGCGGGCCGATCATCAGGCCTGCGAGGCCGGCGAGCACCGCACCGAGCGCGAAGATAAAGGTGTACAGGACGACGATGTTCGCGCCCAGCTCCGCGACCATGCTGCGGTTGTCCGCACCGGCGCGAATCAGCATGCCGACCCGGGTGCGGCTGAGCAGCCAATACAGAGCAAGGCCGGCGAGCGCGGCGACCACCGTAATCGCGATACGATACATCGGGTACGGCACCCCGGGGAACATCTCGATCTGCCCCGAGAGGAACGTCGGGATCTGCATGAATATCGGGTCCCGGCCCCAGATCACGACGACCAGTTCGTTGAGGAAGATCGTCACGCCGAAAGTCGCAAGGAGCTGATCGAGGTGACCGCGTCGGTAGAGCGGCCGGATGATCGCGACTTCGAGCACCACCGCGGTCACCATGACGCCCGCCAGGGCGATTACTACGCTCGCGAGAAACGAACCCGTGACGCGGTACGCCGCGGCGGAGAAATAACCGGCGACCATGAACATCGCGCCGTGGGCAAAGTTGATCAGCCGCATGACGCCGAACACCAGCGTTACGCCCACCGCCACCAGGAATTGTAGACCACGCCCGCGGGATCGCATACGGCCCACTTCACCCTGCGGCGAACGACGAATGGCACGTTGCTGACCAGGTGTTCCGTGCTGATCATGAATGCTTCCTCGGGGTATCGGACGCATCTTGCGCTGCGACTTCAGCCTCCCGCATGAGCTTCTCGGCAATCATTGCGCGCAGCGCCGCTTTATCCAGCTTGCCGACGGATGTGACGGGAAAAGCGTCGATCGTCTCCACGCGCTCCGGGCACTTGAACTTGGCGAGCCCCTTGCCTACCAGGAGGTCGGCGAGTTCCTTGACCGAGGGCGCTTGGTGTCCGGGGCGAAGAATCAGGTACACACAGCCCTTTTCCCCATAAATAGGATCGGGCATGGCGACGAGCTTGGCGTCGGCGACGGATGGATGCATGCTGACGAAAGCCTCCACCTCCTCGCATCCGATTTTTTCCCCGCCGCGGTTGACGTTGTCGCGCAAGCGCCCCTCGAAGGCGTAGCAGGTACATCCCTCGACGACGTGCGCCGTCATCATGTCGCCCGAGCGGTAGAACCCGTCGGTGGTAAACGCGTTGCGGTTGGCTTCGGGTAAATTGAAATAACCGCGCAGGCTAGACGGCCCCCTGAAGCAAAGCTCTCCCATTTCGCCGAGCTTCACCGGCTCCTCTGATTGCGGATGAAGAAGACGAATCTCGTCGAGCGAGCAAGCAGACGCCCCCTGGGTGCGATGCCGGGCAAACGCCGGATCTTCCGGGCCGCACGCCAGCACTAGGCCCTCGGTAATGCCAAACAGGTTCGAACACGGCCTGCCGATGTGCGCCTCGAGCGCATCGGCACGGCTCATCGTGGCAAACAGCCGCAGCGAGGACAGATCGTGATTCTTGATGTCCGGGTACGCGATCAATTGGGAGGCGATGGGACCGATGGAAATCGTCTGCGTCACGCGATGCCGCTCGATCAGCTTCAGCATGCGGGGAATATCGACCTTCGGCATCAGCACGCAGGTGAGACCGAGGAGAACCGTCGGGATCAGCGCGTAAACCTGGCCCGCGTTGTGGATCAAGGGCAGCGACCACATCAGCGTGTCGGACCTTCCGATTCCGAACCGCTGCATCCAGCCGGCGGAGTGCGCCAGGTATTCGGCGTGGAAGCGTGGGATGATCTTTGGCGTCCCAGTGGTTCCCCCGGAGAGCTGGAAGGCCAGTACGTCTTCGGAGCCGATACGCACTCCCTGCAGAAGTGGACGCGCACGCTCGATCGGCATGTCCTCGATCAGCGCCTCCAAGCGATGCCCACCCGGATTTGACGCAGCGCCCGCCACCACCAGGTGCTGCAGCACCGGCTGGCGCTGCATCATCCGCTTGGCGAACGAAACCAGGTCGAAGTCGCCAAGATCCGCCTGCACGAAGTACCCCTTCGCGCCGGATTGCGCGGCAAGCTGGCCGATCTCGACCTCTCGGTACTGAGGAATCGAGCACACCGGAATGACACCGACCTTGTAGCAGGCGAGCAGCCCGACGGCGGTCTCGACGCTCGTCCCCATCTGGAAGATAACCCGGTCGCCGGAGGCGAAACCGATGCTCAGCAGCGCCGCGCCGAGCCGGTCAGTCACCTGGTCGAGCTCGGCGAAAGTGATGCTGCGCTCGTCGCAGACGAAAGCCTGCTTGTCCGGCACGGTCCGCGCGGTGGCGCCCAGCGCCTCGCCGATGGTCCGGTCGATCCAAGCGCCGGCATTAAAAAACTTCCTGGCGAGCGCAGGTTCGCAATACACCACCCCTTCGATGGGGTGCAGAATTCCCACCATCAAATCACCTCTTCCGGCGCCGATTGCTCGTCGGGCACGACGAGCACTGCGTTCCAATCAAACCCGCGGGTTACTGTCTTCGCCAGCAGAGCATTCCGCAAGCCCCGGCCAGGTCGAAAGCCAGCTTTCCGGTTAACAAGAGCGCGCGAATCCCGCCGAACCGTAGTTCGACGTGTAAGGATCGCTGCCCCACAGCGAACCGTATTTCCGGTCGGAGGGGTCGAGCGATAGATCGAAACAGCGAAGATCGGCGTTCGTGCGCCGGATCGTCATGATGGGCGTATGCGCGCCCTTGCGGCGGCGGGAGGCCATGAACTCGCGCGGATGCGTGACGCAAACCACCGTGTCGGACCTGCCCGAAACGTACAGCGATCCGGTGGTCGCCGCGCCGTCCTTCGTCCGCAGGACGACGTTCCGCGTGACCGTACCTGCCGGCAGTTCCCGCGGATTCCAGTCCGTATTGAGGAACCCTGCAGTGGGGCTCGCGTCTGACCGCGGCCTCCGCTCGGACCTTGCGCTTCGGCTCACTTCTCACTCCCCCGATCGCGGTCGCTTTCAGTGTACGCCTGCGCCAATGCCAATAGATGAACGCCAACATTCCTTGACAGCTCAACTACTGTCGCATTTGACAGATTATTGACGAATATGTCAAGAACTCTGCTCAATCCGGCCATTTCTATTTACTCCCGACAGTTAGAATTATTGAGAATTATTGTCTTGACGCAGGGATCCACTTTAGTCAGAGTGGATCGAACGGAACAAGAGGGGGTGTGCAGACAGATGGCGAAACCTGCTGAAAAAGGGCGCCCAGTGCGTCCATCATTGACTATCGACTGGTATCCCCAGGAGTTGCCACGTGGCGCGGAGGCACGCGGTTTCGCGCTGCGGACCGCCGATGGCGCGGCGGTCGGTGGCACGCTTTATACACTTGCAAAGCCCCGAAGCGTGGCGTGTCTCATGCACCCGCGGGAGTATTTCGGCTTTCATTATCTCGTGCCGTCTCTACTCGAGGCGGGGGTCGCCGTCTGGACGCAGGGGGCGCGCTCGGTCGGCAATGACCTGCGTCTTGAGCACGAACAGGCCGTGCTGGATGCTGCATCGGGCATCGATTTTCTGCGTACGCGCGATTTCCGCCAAATTGTTCTCATCGGAAATTCCGGTGGATCGGGGCTCTACAGCTACTACATCCAGCAGGCGACCCTGCCTCCGAGTGAGCGATCTGCCAAAGCGTCTACCGGGAAACCGACCGGATTTGACGCCGCATCAATGCCGGCAGTGGATGGAATGATTTACCTCGCCCCCCATCCCGGACAGGGGCGCCTGCTGTTGGGATGCATAGACCCTTCCGTGGCCGATGAACGCGACGCGCTTTCTGTGATTGCGGAACTCGATCCATTCAATCGGGAAAACGGCTACCGGCCGGAGCCGGGAGCATCGCGTTACTCAGCCGGCTTTGTGGCGCGCTATCGGCAAGCCCAGCGCGACCGCGTCGCCAGGCTGGACGACATTGCGCGCAATCTGATTGCAGGGCGGCAGGCCGCCCGAAAACAGCTCAAGGAAGGTCATGCCGGACGGGCCGAGCACTTGCGGGCCGTGCACACGCCCATTATGACTGTTTGGCGGACGGATGCCGATCTGCGCTGCCTTGACCTGAGCCTTGACCCATCGGATCGCGCGCCGGGATCCGTTTGGAGCCCCGACGTGCTGGCGTCGAACTATGGGGCGGTGGGCTTCGGCAGGCTATGCAGCCCTGAATCCTGGCTTTCCACTTGGTCGGGAATTTCATCTGCCGCGGCGCTTGAACGGACGGCACCCTTCGTGAAGGTCGCGGCGCTCGTGCTGGAATACACCGGCGACCAGACGTATTTTCCGTCCGGAATTAGGGAAATCTTCAATTGGATTGGATCGGACAAGAAGGAGCACATCAGAGTTCGTGGTGACCACCACGGTCGGCCGCTTGCTCCGGATCAGGAGCCCGGCCGCGCCATCGCTGGCAGGGCGATTGCCGATTGGCTAAGGCGCCATTCTTTTGCCTGATGCAATTGGAGCCGATGCGATGGCAATGCATTTCAAGATAGTCGGTGGGGGCCCCGCCGGCCTGTATTTCGCATACCTCATGAAGAGGTCCCATCCGGACTATGTGATTCGGGTCGTTGAGCAGAATGCGGCGAACGCAACTTATGGATTCGGAGTCGTTTTGTCGGAGCGCGCCCTCACATTCCTCGCGGAAGGCGATCCGGCGGCCATAGCCCGGCTGAGCAGGCGGATGGAGACGTGGAACGTCCAGCACATCGTTCACAGAGGCGTGCGAGTGGTCGTGGATGGGAGTTCCTATTTCGCGATCGAGCGGCTCGCCCTGCTCGAGGAATTGCAGACGCGCTGCAGGGAAGCGGGCGTGGAGGTCGAATTCGGCAGGCGTATAGAGTCTCGCGCAAGCGGGCAGGATTGCGATGTCCTCGTCGCCGCCGATGGCGCAAATTCTGCCATTCGAGACTGCCATCCCGCTGCATTCGATACCCGTATCGTCGAGCTGGAAAATCACTTTGCGTGGTATGGCGTCGACAAGCCCTATGACGCGCATACGCTGACATTTGTTCAGAGGAATAGGTGCACGTTCTGCGCTCATCATTACCGCTATACTCCGCTCATGAGCACCTTCGTCGCCGAAGTGGATGCGCCGACGTGGCAGGGGTCGGGCATGTCGTCGATGACGGACGACGGGCGAAAACAACTGTTCGAGGATATTTACCGCGATACCCTGGGCGGTAACAAGCTCATCAGTAACCGGTCGATATGGTGCCGTTGGCGCCTGGTGACGAACGGCAAGTGGCATTACCGAAATAGGGTTCTTATCGGCGACGCGCAGCGCTCCGCCCATCCCTCCATTGGGTCGGGCACACGGCTGGCTATGGAGGACTCCATCGCACTGTGGCGTGCCTTTGAAGCGGAAGGCACGGATATCGGGGCAGCCTTCGAGCGCTATGAGAGAGAACGTCGCCCCATCCGGGACAAGCTCAGCACCGCGGCCGAAAGGAGCATTGCCTGGTACGAGAACGTGGGTTCCAAGGTGGCACTGTCACCTTACGAATTCGCCTATGACTACCTTCTAAGGACAGGACTGATGACCAGGGAGCGGCTGGAACGGGATTCGCCGCGCTTCATGGAGCGTTATCGTGAAAATGTAAATTCCGTGAAAACCCCATAAGGGGAAAACAGGGATCAAAACGGTAGCAACGAACAGCACCGGCGCGGCACCTTGCTGTGGTGCCAACCAATCAACAGGAGCAGCCCATGAACTTGCCCACAGACCTGACAAAACTATTCCCGCAATTGCGCGGTGTTCATCACACGGCATTTCCGACCTGGAAGCC
>JACRAS010000200.1 GCA_016234705.1 Betaproteobacteria bacterium
GGCTGCCATCGTTGGCGTCGTTCTGTTATGCGCCGAAACGCTGCAGGCCGCGCCGATGGCATGCAACGCCGAGCAGAAAGTGTGCATTGCCAATTGCACCAAAAGCACCGCCGGCTCCGCGACCGGGGTCTGCATCGCCAATTGCAACGCACGTCAATCGATGTGCAAGCAGACCGGCTGCTGGGATAACGGGGTCAACCGGTACTGCGGACTCTTGCGGCAATAGCGTCGGTAAGGCGCGCGCAAAAACTTTCCAATCAAGAACGAGGCACGCGCGCGTGCATTCGGAGGCCGGGGCCGGTGCGTGCAAAATGCTCTGCGCGCGATCTATCGCATAGACAGCCGCACGGCTGCGAGGCTGATGACCACAACTGAAACGAAGCCGATGAGACCGTCGAGGTCGCAGCTTACGTGGAAAGTGCCTCGGTTCAGCCTTGGGCGTAGCGCAGCGAAACGAGAAATGCGAACAATAGCATCGCGGCGAACAGAATGATGGGCAGCGCTATTCCGGCGGCCCGGGTGAACCCGGCACTGTCGAATCGACGCCTAGCGGTGGTGCGATTGGGCATCGAACTCTCCTGCTGATTGACCGCGTGATTGCGAGGCCGCGTCCGCTTGCCGGCATTGCGCTGGATCAAGGCGGTGGTGCGGCATTAGCGCGCAGCCGATCGTGCCAATCTTCCACGGGTCCCGGTCGGATCGGCTCAGTTCTGCTCGCCGTATCTTTCTTTGACCGCGACCGCGACGAACATCTTGCGGCCTTGCCGGCCCGGGCTCGTGTCGTGTGCGGTGCACCATTGGGCGAACGTGGCCGGATCGATGCGCACGCGCATCACCGGGTGGCCGTAAGCCTTGAGGCCCTTCTCCATCTCCTCGGCGATCTTGCACCACTCGATCCAGGTGCGCGGCAGCGTGTTGCCGTCGTCGAAAACCCTCAGCGCGGCCGGATAGTCGGCCTCCTCGATCCAATAGGCGCCGACGGCGGGGAGGGGTTTGTCGCCGGAGTGGGGCATGGGATTAAGCCTAGCACAGTGCTCAGAACCGTTTATGCCGCTGCCGGCGCGATCGATTAGAATTTATTTCAAAATCGCCGACCGACTTGAACCTCGCGGCGAACACGATGAACGTCGTTGTCCAGCCGCTTCACTTCGCGGGTGAGTTCGGCGATCGCCTTCATGAGACTATCGTTGATGTCTCTTTGCGCGACCTGCTCCGCGGCGTTGCGAATAAAATTTTCGGCGCTTGATATCGACATAGGCGAGCTCGCGAGCGTTTCGGGAAGCGCGCCACGTGGGAGCGACCCATAAGCATGGGCCGCATTCGTGAATTATTCCGCAAAGTCGGCGATAAAACTCTCATGACCTCATGGTATCGCGCCCAAGAGTGTGAGGGAGGGGACCGCAGTCTCAGTTATTTCCGCTGGGCACACTACGCCCGCTCAACCGGATCGAATCAGCCGAGCAACATTTTTGTGAGCGCGCCCAGCCAAGTCAGCACCGGAAAAGGCGTAAAGGCTTGCAGCAGAATGGCGGCGGCCAGGAGCACGGCCACATAGCCGATCGTCCCGCGCAGGATCCGGTGCGCGAGCGGCGGGTAGGGCGGTTTGTTGTCGGCGGGCCAGGCAAATCTCTCTTCCCATTCCGGCTGCGGGATGCTGGCCGGCCGAATTCTCTCAAACGGCAGCCAGGCGCGGTACGCCGCGATGCCGCGTTCGCGCGCAATGGTATTACGCAACCAAAATGCATTGCTGCGTCCGACCAGGTCGACGGCCAGTCTGATCGCGATACGCATCAGCCACAGGATCAGCAGACAGGCGAGGTAGACATAGCCGATCCAGAAGCCCGACGTCAGCCATGCTTTAGTGAACGAGCGCACGTTGAACAAAGCGGCAAACATATCCACGGTGGCGCCGACCAATCTATCGAGGCCGGTGAAGATGCGACCGAATGCCGATGTCGGCTCCGCGCTCTGCAGCCACAAAATCAACGCGACCACGACCGCGAGCTGAAACAGGGGAAATCGCAGCAGGCTCCGGACCGGAGCGGTCATATGCTTGATCAGGCCCATGGTTGCTCCCGGGAATGGCAAGGCCACCCTATAAGCTGTTGCATGAACGGCCGATGCTACGCTAGGCACAAGGCAGTTCAACAGCAGTGTGCAGTGTGCGTAAGCCTCCCAGCCAAAATCTTTTGCCCCAACAAGACCTCCCCAGCCACGCGCTGAGCCACCCGTTCAGCAGGCGTGCGGTCCTCGCCGGCCTGCCGCTGTTGCTCGCCGGCTGCGGCGCCAACTACGGCTCCACGCAGGACGGCGGCTTCACCGTCGCGCCGGTCGATCTCACCGCCATCGACCGGAGTCCGCTGCGCCAGGAAGTCGCCTGGAAGGGCAAGGAGAAGCCGGGCAGCATTATCGTCAACGTGCCGGAACGCCGGCTTTATCTGGTGCTAGGCGGCGGCCGCGCGCTACGCTACGGCGTCGGCCGCACCGAGGGCATGAATTTTCGCGGAACCGCGGTGATCGGTCGCAAGGAGAAGTGGCCGCGTTGGACGCCGACCGCGAACATGATGACGGCGATACCGAGCTATCGGCCTTATGCCGGCGGCATGAGCGGCGGACCCGACAATCCGCTCGGGCCGCGTGCGCTTTATCTCTATCGCGACGGCCACGACACGTTTTTTCGTCTGCACGGCACCACCGAACCGGAAACAATCGGCCAAGCCGTTTCCAGCGGCTGCATCCGACTGTTCAACCAGGACATCATCGATCTCTACAACCGCGTGCCCATTGGCACGCGCGTGACAGTGGTGCAATAAAGTAATTAAGGCAACGAGACTCTGGCGGCCTGATTGAACGCTCGGATGCAGCGACTGACGGCGCA
>JACRAS010000205.1 GCA_016234705.1 Betaproteobacteria bacterium
AACCTGGGCTTTTGGAGCGAGGAAGAACAAGAGGAAGCCAACCTGGCCGTCCAGGGCCGCTACTACGAGACCGGCGAGAAGCAGCTCCGCCAGCGCAAGAAGATCTAAGGAAGCTCTGCACGGGTGACCGAAACGGATTGATCAGAGCGCTACTCATGCGCGGGTATTGAGGATGAACGACGCTCGCAGGGCGCTCGTGGTGGTGGTTTTCCGTTGTTACGGCGCTCGGATTCTGCATTTTTGCCGTCACAGGACGCTGTCCTGTTTGCGCAAACCTTCGGGGACCTGGCCAACTTCAACCCGCACCTGCATGTGCTCGCCGCCGACGGCGGTGTTCGGTGCCGAGGGCACGTTCGTCGCGCTAGCGCCGGTGCCCGAAGCGCTGCTTGCCGAGGGCTTTCGGCGCGCGGTGCTTGAGTTCCTGAGCGCAAACGAGGCCCTCTTGCGAAGAGCTGTGCGCGAAGCTGCTCGGCTGGCGCTACTGCGGCGGGTTTTCTGCGCACAACCAGGTGCGCGTTGCGCGAGAGGATCGCAGAAGGCCGCGTTAAGCTCGCCGGCACCATGATCCGCATCACCGATGTCTCTGGAGAAGATGAGCTACGACGACCGAAGGAAGTCCCTGTGGGACGACCGAAGGAAGTCCCTGTGGGACGACCGAAGGAAGTCCCTGTGGGATGCGGCCACCGGCACGGTGATCTAGCGCGCGAAGATGCACTTGGGATTGAAGAGAAACTTTTGAGGTGATGCCGGGCGCCGAGTGGCTGGAGCTGCTGTGCAAACACATCCCCGATCGGCACGAGCACTTGGTGCGCTACGTGGGCTGGTACTCCACCCGCGCGCGCGGCGAACGGGCGAAGGCACTCACGGCGCTCAAGGCGCAAGACCCGCTGACCCAGCCCGTAGCAAGTCTCGAAAGCGTGGGCGACTTCGCCAACCGCGCCAAGGCTACCTGGGCGCGGCTCATCGGCAAAGTCTAGCAGGTGCGTCCGCACTTGCCCCTCGCACCACTCGATTGCCCGCGTGTCTCGGAATTCGCGCCATTTCGACCAAACCGGCATTGCAATCGGCCGGGGGCAGGCGCAAAATCCTACGGGCGCGATGCTTGGCGGCGCTAAATCAGCAGCAAACCGCTGCCATCGGCCCGACGCGCAAAATGAGGCGGGATCGAATTTCCTATCGTCTTCTGAAGTAGTTCCAAACCCATACGAATTTACAAAAGGAGGGCTTTGTCATGACGAAAAAGTTTTTTAAAGAACGTTTTGAAGGCAAAGTAGCTATGATTGTCGGTGTTGGACGGGGTAGCACCAAAGAAGCAGCAGTGCGCATGGCTGCTGAAGGCGCTGATGTGGTATTGGTTGATATTGTAAAAGAGCATTTGGAGAAAGCTGCCGAAGAGTGTCGGAGCCATGGCCAAAAAGTGCTGGCTTTTGAGGCTGATGCGGCAGATGGGCAAAAGACAAGGGAGATTGTTGAACAGGCCACTAAAGAACTGGGCAAAATTGATATCCTGGTTTATGCGGCTGTCCCGGCTCTTCCTAATATGAAAAAAGGGCCTCTGCGTCCCTTCCATGAGACTACTGATGAAGAGTGGGATAGGGAATACGCTGTGACATTAAAGGGTTTCGTCTCTGCGGTTAAGGCTGTTTTGCCCTGCATGAGGCAGCTTAATTATGGCAAGATCGTCTTTGTTGCAACGGATGCAGCCCGCCAGGGGAGCACGGGTCAGTCAACGGATGGAGCTTTGAAAGCAGCCGGGATAGGCCTAGTTAAGACTTTGGCTAGGGAATACGCCCGCAACAAGATCAATGTCAATGTAGTTTCTCCAGGACCCCATGCAACCCCTTTGGTCAAAGATCAAATTGCCAGGGATGAATTTTTCCGGAAGATAGTTGATGGTATGACTAAATGGGTGCCCCTTGGGAGGATGGGGGAGCCCGATGAGATTGCAGCAGCCACCTGCTTCATGGCTTCTGATGATGCCAGCTACATCACCGGTCAGACTTTCAGTGTAAGCGGTGGTCTGAGCATGTTTTAGCTTTTCTCCTCCTCTCCTCTTCAAGGAATAGGGGTAAGGAGGAAACCAAAATGGTACCTAAGAATGCGAGAAGCACTCTACCAAAATAAAACCCAAGTGTGACAATAAATTTCTCGACATGTCGTGTATCAAGGGTTTAATACTCCTTCGTTAAGTCCAAAATGTGAAACCGGTATTATCAACGGTTTCAGGCTCTTTTTAAGTAAACTGATGGGTAAACTTAAAAACCTATTTAAAGCCCAGAAAAACCCCGGTGGCCACTTCAAATTCCCCTATCCGTGGCCAGGTCAAGCAACCAGGGAATTTTCTTGCCGCTACCCTTTTCGGATTAGCGCGTGTCAGCCCGACTTGCGCAGGCCCCCCAGTAGCGCCGCTACCTGGCGCCCCGGTTTTTGCGGTCCGGATCGCACCGGCTCGGCTGCGGGGGACGCAGCGCTGCTCGGAACGTAGGGAGCGGAAAAAATCGTATCGACCGGCTTCGCTGGCGCTCTCGCCGCATGCGAGCGCGCGCCGCCGCGCGTCAGGCTGCTGCCGCGCTCGGGGCGGCGTTCAGGCCGCTCGCGCTCGGTATGCATCAGCGCCGACACGCCAGAAGCGTCAGGTTCGAAACCGGGGATGATGGTCTGCGGAATGCGTTGCTTGATGAATTTCTCGATCGCCGCGAGTTTTTCGTGTTCGTCGGCGCACACCAGGGAAATGGCGCGGCCGGTGGAGCCGGCGCGGCCGGTGCGGCCGATGCGATGCAGGTAATCTTCAGGCGCGCCGGGCAACTCGAAGTTGATCACCGCCGGCAGCTCCTGGATATCCAGGCCGCGCGCGGCGACGTCGGTCGCCACCAGCACCGGCGTCTTGCCGGATTTGAAATCGGCCAGCGCCTGAATGCGTTCCGCTTGCGACCTGTCGCCGTGGATGGCGGCCGCACGGACGCCGTCGCGCTGCAATTGATAGGCCAGGCGGTTGACGCCCAGACGAGTGCCGCCGAACACCAACACCTGGGACAGGTGTTGCGTGCGCACCAGGTGGGCGAGCAGGTCCCGCTTTCTCTCGCGCCTGACCGGATGCACCTCGTGGCTCACCAATTCCGTCATGGCATTGCGCCGGGCGACTTCGATCAGTACCGGCTGGTGCAGCAGATTATCGGCGAGTCTCTTGATCTCTTCGGAGAGCGTGGCCGAAAACAGCAAGTTCTGCCGCTTTGCCGGCAACAAGGCGAGGATGCGGCGGATGTCGGGCATGAAGCCCATGTCCAGCATGCGGTCGGCTTCGTCCAGCACCAGAATTTCGACCTGACCCAGCATCACGGTTTTCTGCTGCACATGGTCCAGCAGCCGGCCCGGCGTGGCCACCAGGATTTCCACGCCGGCGCGCAAAGCCTGGATCTGCGGGACGATGTCGACGCCGCCGAATACCACGGCCGGGCGCAGCCCCAGATGCTTGCCGTAGGCACGCACGCTCTCCTCGACCTGGGCCGCCAGCTCGCGCGTCGGCGTAATGATCAGCGCGCGCACCGGATGGCGCGCGGGCGAGACGCTGGTATTGGCGTGCGCCGCCAGCCGCTGCAACAGCGGCAGGGTGAAGCCAGCGGTCTTGCCGGTGCCGGTCTGGGCGCCGCCCATGACATCGAGGCCCTGCAGGATCACGGGGATGGCTTGCACCTGGATCGGGGTAGGCTCGGTGTAGCCCTTCTCGGCGACTGCCTGCAGCAGCTCCGGCAGCAGACCGAGATCGGAAAAGGAAGGAACGGGAGCGGTCATAAACCCTGTAGACCGAGGCGCGAGGGCGAAGCTGCGTTAGCGCTGGAAAGATTCGTTGAAATGTCCACGGATTACAAGTCAAGCGATCCTGCCGGGCAAGACCGCCGAGATTGAGATTGGGCGAAGGCGTAATTATAGGCTAGGCGCGCCCCACGCGCTTGCCTATCGTCGCCGCATACCCCCGATCCGGGCATACTTGGCCCTTCCCGGTCCGATCGGCTAAGATGATGGCTTTACAGGCCCTGCTCTCTCGCAATCATGAGCCGAACCGGCGCGTTCCTGGTGGTGATCCCCGCGCGCTACGCTTCGAGCCGCCTGCACGGCAAGCCGCTCGCAGATATCGCCGGCAAACCCATGGTGGTTCATGTGGCCGAACGCGCCCGTGCAAGCGGCGCCAAGGCAGTGTGGGTCGCGACCGATAGTCAGAACGTGTTCGATGCAGTAAGTCGTCACGGCCATCAGGCCGTGATGACGCGTCCCGATCATGCTACCGGCACCGACCGCATCGCCGAGGTGGCGCAGCTGCTCGGACTTGCCGACAACGAGATCGTGGTCAACGTGCAGGGTGACGAACCGCTGATCGCGCCCGAATTGATACGCGCAGTGGCGCTATCCCTGACCGAGCACGGTGAGGCAAGCGTCGCCACCGCCTGCCACCCGATCGCCGATGCCGAGTCGCTGCAAAACCCCAACGTGGTCAAGGTTGTGCTCGATCGTTCCGGCCATGCGCTCTATTTCAGCCGAGCGCCGATTCCCTATGCCCGAGATAGTTTTGCGATAAGTCAAAGCGCGCTGCCGCCGGGGCTGCCAAGCTACCGCCATATCGGAATTTACGCCTACCGCGCAGGGTTCCTGCAGATTTATGGCCGGCTGGAACCGGCTGCGATAGAACGCTTCGAGGCGCTGGAGCAATTGCGCGCGCTCTGGCACGGTCACCGCATCGCCGTTACCGTGACCGCACATGCCCCGGAAGCGGGAGTGGACACCGACGAAGACCTGGCGCGGGTGCGCCGGATCTATGCCGCCGAGCGGCATTCCGCCTAGAGCGGATGCCGGGATTCGACCGATTTATCGGACGACAAGGAGGAACCTGAAATGCGATTCATACTATTGGGACCGCCGGGCGCAGGCAAGGGCACGCAGGCGAGTTTCATCACCAAGAAATACGCAATCCCGCAAATCTCCACCGGCGACATGCTGCGCGCGGCGATCAAGGCCGGAAGCGAGCTTGGCCTGAAAGCAAAAAAAATCATGGATGCCGGTCAGTTGGTTCCGGATGGCGTCATCATTGACCTGGTAAAGAGCCGAATCGAGCAGCCGGATTGCGCCGGGGGGTTTTTGTTCGATGGGTTTCCGCGCACGCTGGCGCAGGCCGAAGCGATGAAAAGTGCCGGTGTGCAAATCGATTATGTGATCGAGATCGCCGTGCCGGACGAGGAAATCATCCAGCGCATGAGCGGCCGGCGCGTGCACACCGCCTCCGGCCGCACCTATCACGTCAAATTCAACCCGCCCAAGGTGACGGACAAAGACGACCTGAGCGGCGAACCCTTGATCATTCGTCAGGATGATCAGCCCGAAACCGTCAGGGAGCGCCTGCGCGTTTATCACGCGCAGACGAAACCGCTGATCGAATACTATTCGAAATGGGCGGCCGAAGGCGATCCGAAGGCGCCCAAGCACCGCGCGGTGTCGGGCACCGGCACGGTCGAACAGATCCGCGACCGCGCTTTCGCTTCGATCAAATAACGGTTCTCATGTCAGCTCCCATCCGACGCATTGCGATTTGCACCGGCGGTGGCGACGCCCCCGGCCTGAATGCAGTCATCCGCTCCGTGGTCATCGCGGCCGCCAAGCGCGGCTGGGAATGCTACGGCATCCGCGAGGGCTACAACGGAATCCTCTTCCCCGAGCGCTACCCCGAGGGGGGCGTGTTCCGCCTCACGCTGGACAAGGTGCGCGGCATCGGGCACCTGGGCGGCACTATCCTGGGCACCACGAACAAGGGCAATCCGCTGCATTTCCCGATGAAAATGCCTGATGGCACGACGAAGGACCTGGATCGCACGGACGAGATCCTCGAATTCTTCGCCAAGAAGGAACTGGATGCGCTCGTATCCATCGGCGGCGACGGCTCCCTCACCATTGCCAATGCCCTGCACCTGAAGGGCCTGCGCGTAGTGGGCGTGCCCAAGACCATCGACAACGATCTGGACAAGACCTTCACCACCTTTGGCTTCGACACGGCAGTGGGTTTCGCCACCGAGTGCCTGGACCGCCTGCACAGCACCGCCGAAAGCCATCAGCGCGTGATGGTGGTGGAGGTCATGGGGCGCTACGCAGGCTGGATCGCGCTCCACGCCGGCATTGCCGGCGGCGCCCATGCCATCCTGATACCCGAGATCCCGTTCGATCTGGACAAAGTCGCCGCGAAAATCCTCCGCCGGGATAGCCTGGGACGCATGTATTCCATCGTTGTGGTAGCCGAGGGCGCCGAGCCCACCGACGGTCAGCGCGCCGTTCTCGATCCCGCCGAGATAGGCCACGCCGAGCGACTGGGCGGCATCGGAGAGCGCATCACCAAAGTGCTCCAGGATCGCACCGGCAAGGACGCGCGGGTGGTGGTGCTGGGCCACTTGCTGCGCGGAGGCAGTCCCACCTCCTTCGATCGTCTGGCAGCCATGCGTTTTGGCACCGCCGCCGTGCGCGCCCTGGAACAAGGCCAATCAGGGGTCATGGTGGCCCTGGCCTTTCCCAACGTGAACTACGTTGCCCTGGAAGACGTCGCCGGCCGCATGACGGGCGTCCCTCTGGACTGCGACACCCTGCAGACCGGAAGGGACATGGGAATCTCGTTCGGGGATTGAGCGCCTGTAGCTAACCGACCTTGCCTAAGCCGATCTTTATACGACGTCTTAAATGCAGCCGCGTGCCAGTGGCCACCATTGCGCGCTCCGCGCGCCAACCTTGTTATTGGTACGGATGAAAAGCGCATCCGCACCAATAACAAGGTTATGGATAAAAGCGGCGACGGCTTGGGTTGGCCTTTATCCGAGATCCTCGATTGCGCACGGATACGCTTTTCATCCGTGCGCAATCGAGGATCCGCGCGGACGGGACGCCGTCCGCGCAAGAGGGGCCACGGCAGTCCGAACTATCCCGGTATATCTGGGGGTTGTCGAAGAACAGTCATTGCGCGCTCGCGCGCAACATCCGCAGTATTGCAACTCTGCAACACTGGCCCGCTTTGCCTATTTCACGGGTTTGAGAATCTTGTCCACCCGGTTCAGGCGCAAACGATAGGCATCCGGCATGCCCGAACCCAGCAGCGGGCGCAGATAAAGGCGGAACGCGTCGGTGATATCGGTGCCGTTGGAAGCAATGAATTCGTCCTCCATGACGCGGGTTTTCCCGGCCACTGCTTCAAGCGGAACCAGTTGAAAATCGACCGAATAAAAACCGGTACGCCGGATTGTCACCGAGCCGTCGCGACCACCCCACATGGCGTATTGCACCGCCTTTTCACCCACCTCGCGCGCCTCGCGCTGATCGACATCCGAAACACAGCCCACGAACGAACGCTGGACATAGCCGAATGTATCTCCGCGCACACGCTTGATGGCGAGCTTGCGCTTGATTTCATCGCACAGCAGGTCGGCCAGGGCGCCGGTGCCGGATAGCTGCACGTTTCCATGCGCATCGCGCTCCACCTGGCGCGTCAGTTGGGTGATGATGGGATTGCCCTGGCTGTCATGGATACCCTCGGAAGCGGCGATTACGCAGCGGCCGTATTTGTCGTAAGCGGCCTTGACATCCGCAATGAATTTTTCGAGGCTGAAGCTGCGTTCCGGTATGTAGATCAGGTGCGGGCCGTCGTCGGGAAACTTCTTCCCCAACGCTGCCGCTGCGGTCAGAAAACCGGCGTGCCGGCCCATCACCACCGCCAGATACACCCCGGGCAACGCGGCGTTGTCCAGGTTCGCGCCCATGAACGCCTGGACGACAAAACGGGCCGCCGACGGATAACCCGGCGTGTGGTCGTTGCCGACCAGGTCGTTGTCTATGGTTTTCGGTATATGGATGCAGCGCAGCGGGTAATTCGCACGCCGGGCTTCTTCGCTGACGATGCGGACCGTGTCGGAGGAATCATTGCCGCCGATGTAGAAGAAGTAGCCGATGCCATGCGCCTTGAGCACCTTGAAGATCTCCTGGCAGTAGCGCAGATCGGGTTTGTCGCGCGTAGAGCCGAGCGCGGACGCCGGCGTGTTGGCCACCATCTCGATGTTGTGGCTGGTTTCCTGGGTGAGGTCGAGGAACTCCTCCTCTATGATTCCGGATACGCCGTGATAGGCGCCGTAGACCAGCTCGACATTGCGGAACTTGCGCGCTTCCAGGACCACTCCCGCCATCGACTGATTGATGACGGCGGTCGGACCGCCACCCTGAGCGACTAACACCTTCCCGTGCGGCATGATCCGGCGGCTCCCTTGAATTGATGAAGTTTCATGGACTGCTGGTCGGAATCCCGCCGGAAAAGGCGACGAAATCCAGCCATCTGCAACTTGGTTTCCATTATATACGGCGTCTCAAGTACCGTTGCACACCACAAACGGCCTTGCGCGCTCGCGCGCGCCAACCACGTTTTCTGTACGGATAAAAAACGCATCCGTACAGAAAACGCGGTTATGGATAAAAACAAGGGCAGCTTAGGTTTTTTACAAGATCGTCGATTGCGCACGGATGGCTTTTCATCCGTGCGCAATCGACGATCCGCGCGGACGGCCTCGCGTCCGCGCAAAGTCGCAACTCTGCAACAGCGGGGAGGCGCGATTCGAGTCGTCGCGCATAAAAGCGGATTTAGCCCCTCCCGGCTCTGTTCCTTGGTAGGCGCGGCCTGTTACAATTCGGGGTTTTCAAAAAACTGACGGCCCGACGGTCGCGGCCGACTTTTCTCGGGGAGAGGCACTATGAATGCAGGACTCTGGTTTGCACTTGCGTGCGGCGTATTCGCGCTGCTCTACGGCGGTTGGTCGATCCAATGGATATTGGCGCAGCCGACCGGCAACGAGCGCATGCGCGAAATTGCCGCGGCGATTCAGGAAGGCGCTTCCGCCTACCTGAACAAGCAGTACACCACCATCGCCGTGGTCGGCGTCATCCTCGCGGTACTCATCGGGGTTTTCCTGGGAGCGGCGACGGCAACGGGGTTCGTCATCGGCGCGGTGCTGTCGGGGGCGACCGGCTTCATCGGCATGAACGTGTCGGTGCGCGCCAATGTGCGCACCGCCGAAGCCGCGCGCACCGGTCTGAATGAAGCGCTAACCGTCGCTTTTCGCGGCGGCGCCATCACCGGTCTGCTGGTGGTCGGCCTGGGCCTGCTCGGCGTGACCGGCTTCTATGCCTTTCTCAGCGCCAACGCGGCCGGCAACGGCCTGCCCTTGAGCGACGTCATCAAGCCGTTGATCGGCCTCGGCCTCCTCACCCTCGCCGGCTACTATGCGGCCCTGATGATGATGTCTCCC